>CAYWSR010000078.1:0-8056 GCA_964460385.1 uncultured Occallatibacter sp.
AGACAAATGCCTCCAAAGGGCATTGTCCTACCATTAGACGATCGCCCAACTTGCCAGCCGTTGGCGCGAGTCTCTCTCGCACAACGGAGGCCTGTCAATCTTGTTCTTTCCACAGCATTTCGCGCCAGTAAGCTGGTCGGGGAAGGGTTCGGGTCAGTTGACTCCGCACCCCCGCCTGCAGCAGCCGTTCGCACGCGCTTTCCGCATCTCCACGGGTCTGGTACAACCCGTAGAGCGCTGAACCGGACCCCGATAACGAGGCGTACAGGGCTGCCTCCGGCGTGCCTTGGGCCGCAAGTATGCGCTTGATCTCTGCAAGGGAGGGATGCTGGGCAAACACGACTCGTTCGAAGTCGTTCTCAATCCAGCTCATGATCCCGGTGCGGACAAGCGCGGACTCTTGAGGTCCCGCATGGTCCCCACTCACTGTGGGGACACCGGAGGAGCCTGCTCCCTGCCCGCCCTTCAGAGTTTCTCCGGATAAAGGAGTCTCTCCTGAAAAAGCTGCGGCATAGGCGCGGCTCAACTGTTCTAGTCTATCGTCGCTTGACTGTTCGGTCAAACCTTCGGCCGCGCACAGAGCATCCCAGTCGCGAAAGGCCTGCGGCGTCGAGACTCCCACCTCCGGCAAGGCCACCACGCACCACACCGGCTCAAAGTCCGGCAGCGGAGAGACCATCTGCCCCCGATCCGTGCCCAAAACCGCCCCGCCAATCAAAAATAGCGGCACATCCGACCCCACATTGGCCGCAATCTTCAGCCATCTTGACTCCGAGCCGGGCGACGGCGCGCAGGCCGTTTCTGAGCCCGCTTGCTGACTTGCTGACTCGCTAGCCTGCTGACTTGCTCCTTCCAACTCCCGTTCCAGCCCCACCAACGCCGCCACCGCATTCGCCGATCCGGCTCCCAGCCCACCCTGCACTGGCAGACGCTTCTCAATATCGATTTCGACTTCGGCCGTCACGCCCAGCGCGTCCAACGCCAGCGCCACCATCCTCCAGGCTGTGTTCTTCTCATCGGTCGGCACCCGGCCGTCATTTGAAGTCAGCCGAATCGTCGTCTCGCCGGCCGCCCGCGCCGTCACCGTCACAAGATCGTGCATCTCCAGCGTCTGATAAACCGTGGCCAGCGCGTGGAACCCATCCGCCCGCGGCGCTCCAATATAGAGTCCCAGGTTGATCTTCGCGTGCGAACGAACTCGGGTTGCCATACCGGTTCATTCTAGAGCTTAAGATGGTGGGAATGAGCCTCCCGGTCCTTACGAGCAGTGCAGGTCTACCCCTGCGAAGTGCCGGCTGGCATGGCCGCGACTTGCTCGCAGCCGCTTTCCTCTTCGCGGCAACGGCTGCGGTGGTGCTCTGGCAGAACGCGCACGTTGCGGTCCTTTGGGACCTGAGCTACGTGCTCGACACCGCTTCCCGCATCGCGCTGGGCCAGTTGCCTTATCGCGACTTTCCCCTCGCCCATGCGCCGCTCACGTTTCTCATTCAGGCTGCCATTATTCGCCTCACTGGGCGCGTCTTCTTCCACCACGTTCTCTATGCGGCCACTGCCGGCGGGCTCGGCACAGTGCTCGCCTGGCGCATCGCCCTGCGCACTCTTCGCGAAGGCTTGCGGCAGTCCTGGATCGTCTCCCTTCTTTTAGCCGCACCGCTGGCGGTGCTGGGCGTTTACTCCATCCTGCCCATGCCCTCCTACGACTGCGATACCGCTTTGTCCATCCTCCTCGCAGTCTATCTGCTTCAGCGCCTCGAACCCGGTTCCCGCATAGCCGCCCTCGTCGCAGGCACAGCGCTCTGCCTCCCGTTGTTCTTCAAGCAGAACATCGGCCTCCCGTTTCTTTCGGTCAGCCTTGCGTCGGTTCTGGCTCTCCTCGTCCAAAGCCTTCTTCGCGGCAAGCAGCATTCAACTCAACCCTCGGAAGTTCCAGCAATGCTGGCCATTCTCGTCGGAGTGGCCGCAACGCTCACGGCAGCCGTCCTGCTCCTGAGCGCCACCGTGGGCTTCGGCAACTACATTCACTGGACAGTTCAATTCGCCGCGCAGAGACGCCTGCCCGGATTGTCCGCGATGCTCGACGTGTACCGCCAACCTTCGCTTGCATGGATGCTGCCCTGCGTCCTCGCTGCGGTTCTACTTCTTCTCTTAACCCGCACAAAATCGCTGTGGGCGCGATGGCCGGCTCTCGTCTTGTTGGCCGCGCCGTTTGCCTTCACGCTGTATACCTTGTGGCTTTACGACGACGCCGACGAGCGCGGCGACAGCCTGCTCGCCCTGTGGCCGTTGCTGCTGATCCTTGCGGCGGCTCTGGCGCTCTTCAACCTGCGCCGCGGCCTGAGCCTGCGAGCGCTCGTCCCCATACTCATCCTGGCTGCGATCCACGGAACCTTGCTTTCGCAACAGCTTTGGGGCTCCACCTACGCCATCTGGCCGCTGCTCATGCTCCTGATTGCCAATCTTCTCGTGGCCCTGGCCGGCATTGAAGGCGCTCACTCCGCGCGCCAGACCATCACCGTGACGGTCTCCGCAGTCCTCTCAGCGACCTTCCTGATTTGTGGAGGAGCCTACACGGCCAGCGAAGAGCGCCTGTCCTATGCCGACCTGCCGGACGAGCCGGCCGTTCGTTCCACACTGCCACAACTGGCTGGGATGGCCACGTCCGGACCCTATCTCGCGGAATTCGACCAAATGATACGTTTCGCCTCCGACCACATTCCCCAGGATGACGGCCTGATTCTCCTCCCCGGCGAAGACCCGTTTTACTTCACCACCGGCCGCACACCGCATTTCCCGGTCCTGCTCTTCGACCCGGCAACCGACCCTTACTCACCCGCCGAGCTACTCAATCAGATACGTGCCCGCAACATCCGCTGGCTCATCGTCAAGCACCATCTGCAAATCAAGGAAGACCCCACGCCGCAGCGCGAGGCAACTATGCGCTTGCTTCTGGGCGAGTTCAAGCTCGACACGCAACTCAAAGGCTACGATGTATACCGTCGGCCATAAACCTGTTGTACTCTGCGAAAGTCATGGATTGAGCGCGGCAGACTTCGCGGCCTTGAGTGCCTCCACCGGATCGCCCACCGGCAGAAACTCCATTGCAACTTTCTTCTTGTAGTTGAGCTGCGCCAGCTTGCGATAGATATTTGTGTAATTGATCTCGCCCGTGCCCGGCTCGTGTCGCCCCGGCACATCCGCCACGTGAATCAGCCCGATCACGTCGATATTCTTCTCCAGCTTTTCAATCAAATTGCCGAATCCCATCTGCTCGTGATAGATGTCGTAGAGAAACTGCACCTGCGGGTGGTTCACGGCGCGCACCACCTCAATCGCCTCATTCGCCGAGGTGAGAAAGTACCTTGGCCGCTCCTCCACATGAATGCACTCCAGCAGAAGCCGCACCGGCTGGCCGTCGATCTGCTTGCCCTCCACCAG
This sequence comes from uncultured Occallatibacter sp., assembly GCA_964460385.1. Classification (GTDB taxonomy): domain Bacteria; phylum Acidobacteriota; class Terriglobia; order Terriglobales; family Acidobacteriaceae; genus Telmatobacter. Next base: position 3,436 of record CAYWSR010000078.1, read on the forward strand.
CTTCGCCGCCTGCCTGAGGCCTTCCACGCAACTCGCGTGCTGCGCCTCACGGCTCAACCCCTCGACCGTATCGCCCGAGAGCACGATCATCGCCGGGCAGTCGAGCCTCTCCATCGGCCCGAGCGCTTGTTTCAGCTCAGTTAGAAAGGGATCGCGGTAGGCAGGATCGGCGAGACCATGCGCGTGGCCGGCATTCTCCATGCCAGCCGTGCTGTCGAACGCAATGCCCAGCCGCTTGCGCGCCGCATTCGCCCGTTCAAAATCCGCATCCGTCCACTTCGCGTACTCGCCTACAAGCTCCACGTTGCGGTAGCCCGCTTCAGCCACCTTTTCCAGCCGCTGCTCAAACGGCAGATCCCGGAAGACTGTCCACAGCATTACCGACAGGCCAAACTCGGGCCCCTTGCTTAGCGGTTCTGCCTCAATCACCGGCGCGCGTCCCGCCGCCACTGCCGCCAGTGCCGATGCGGCCATCGATTGCGCAAACGTCCGACGATTCATGCCCGCTCCTTCACCGATCCCAACGGTTCCGTTCTGAATTTCCTGCCGACGCCCGCCCTCGCTCGCCTCAGACTCGCTTCTGTTTCTGCGCCCGCTTCAGCTCTTCCCAGTCCTTCTCCGTCTGGTCCGCATAGGCCGCGCCAAACTTCGTAAGCGCCCCCGCAAATCCGTCCCCCGCTCCCAAATATCCTGCGATCACCAGCGGATCGCACGACCGCGCATGGCCCCGCGCAAGCAACTCACCGCAGACCTCGCCAAACGCCGTCAATCCCGCCCCGGCCAGATCGTCCAGCTCAATCGATCCTTTATGGTCGTTCAACTGCCGCACCAGGTAGTCCCGCTTTCCAATGTGTGTCCAACCCAGAAACGGGTCCGACTGTATCTGCATCGCGCGCTGTCCTTCTGCCACGCGCCTTCCGTTGTGCGCCGGAGGATGCGCCTTCGGCAGGTAGCCTGCATAACCCGACGCCGGCTCCTCCTTGATCTGCAAAAACAGTGGGTCCTCCGCACCATTGCCCTCGAAGTAGATGCAATAGTCGCGCAGCCCCACCGAGCCGGTCCCAACCACTTTGAACGCCACATCCACCGGCCGATAGAGCGACAACAGATGCTGCCGTTGCGGCTCCAGTGTTGCAAGATACGGCTTAAGCGACGCCAATACCTCCTCAGCCTTCGCCCCCGTCACCCGCGTCAGCATCGGCTTGATCGTTTTAAAACGTCGCGCCGCGCCGGCCTTCTTGCTCACCGGCTCAGTCAACTGTTCCAGCGTATGCGCCGGCGTTGCCCGCTCTGCCTTCAGCAGCGCCATGTGCACCGGCTCAACCCTGCTGATCCGGTGCACCTGGAAGCGCGCCATCTCCATGATCGGCATCGTGGCGAACTCGCGCATCAGGGCGCAGTAGCGCTCAATGCACTCCTCCACGGCCTGCCGAACATTCGCCCCTTTCTGCCCCGCGCCTCTGCCGGCCAGCGTGAGCGAAGCAGCCATCCGCTTCAGGTCCCATTCAAACGGGCCCCGAATCGTCTCGTCGAAGTCGTTGATGTCAAAGACCAGCCGCCCGTCCAGCCCTCCATAGGCCCCCACGTTGCGCACGTGCGCATCCCCGCATAGCTGGCTGATGATTCCCCCATTCTTGAGAGCCGCCAGGTCCGCCGCCATCACTGGCACAGCGCCCCTGAAGTACCCGAAAGGCGAGTCGGCCATCAACTCATACTTCAGCTTCACCAGCTCCGGCACGCGCCCCCGCGTCGAGCGCTCCAGCAGAGCCAGCGGACTCGCCTTCCGCGCTTTGATCGTCAGCTCTCCGTGCTCCGACCGGCCCATCTGCTTGCGATGCGCCTGCCCCATCTCTCGGCGTTCTTTCGGTGTCGCCCATGCCATAGCCCGGACCATACACGCTCGCGTCCCGCCTTCGCAACCCAGCCCTCGCAGCGAGCAACCCGTAGTTTCAGTGATTTAAACTGCTGGCTGGAAGCGCGCGTATCTCTCAGCCCATTCCGGATCCCCGTTGGGACCCTTCCCGGAGGAGTTTTCCTTGTTGCATACAGCATTTTCGATCCAAATCTCTACAGAAACCACGCAGCAAAGTGGCATTTTCCTCTCCGGGGTCCCCGGCAACAGGTCTTCGTCGCTGGGGTGCAAGAGAATGACACCTTCGAGGCACTTGAGATGTCAGCAAGTGGATCGAAAATGCTCGAAGCCTGTGGTCTTCGCTTCGCTTGCTCTCGGTCTCTCGCTCGCTTCACTCGCCCTCGCTGCGCAGGCGCCGCCCAAGCCTCTCACCGTTGCCGACATCTTCGCCCACGGCCCCATCACCGGCGACGTGCCCTCCGGCATCTCCTGGTCGCCCGACGGAAAGCACCTCACCTACATCGACGGTGGCGAGCTCATCGACTTCGATCCGGCTTCGGGCAAGTCTCATGTCCTTGTCAGCCGCGCCAAGTTTGCTTCGATGTCCGGCGCAGCCGGCTCTGAGAAGGACCGCGACCACCGCGACCGCTACAAGATGGCCGCCTACCAATGGGCGCCCGATTCCGCGCATCTGCTCTTTGACTCAACCGGCAGCCTGTTCCTCTACGACTTGAAGAACGGCACCGGTATCGAGGTCGGCCACACCGGTTCTGCCTCCGGAGACGATCCAAAGTTCTCGCCCAATGGCGAATACCTTTCCTTCGTGCGCGACAATGGCCTCTCCGTTCTCAAGCTCGCCAACTCGCCCTGGCCCGCCAACGCGGTTGCTCCCTCTCCCAAGCCAACCATCCTGAACGGCGAGGTCGACTGGGTCTACGAAGAAGAGCTTGAAGTTCGCAGCAACTACTTCTGGTCGCCTGACTCCAGGAGCCTGGCCTTCTTGCAAATGGACGAGGAATCTGTCCCGCAGTATCCCATCGCCGACTGGATTCCAACCCACGCGATCGTGGATATGCAGCGGTATCCTCAGCCCGGTGATCACAACCCCGATGTTCAGGTCGGCGTCGTCCGAGCCAAGGGCGGCAAAACCCAATGGGTCAAGATTCCTTTCTCCGCCGGCCAGGACTACATCCCTCGTTTCGGCTGGGTCGACCCGAAGACCCTATGGATTGAGACCCTCACCCGCGACCACAAGCACCGGACCATCTACTTTGTCGAATCCGGCGCTGCGGCAGCCGTGCCTGTTCTTGAGATCGAAGACGACAAGTTTGTCGACGATAACTACGACGTCTCCGTCGACAGCGGCACCGTGATCCTCACCAACTGGACCGACGGCCACAACCATCTCTATCTCTATAGCTACGATGTCAACAATCCCCTCGCCGCTCCTCTCAAGCTCGAGCGCCAGCTCACCAAAGGCGACTTCGAAGTCACTGAGGTGCTCAATGTCGACCACGCCGGCAAGATGATTCACTACGCCTCCAACGAAGGCGATCCGCTCGAGCAGCAGCTATGGCAGGTCAGCTTCGATGGCGACCGCAAACAATTGAGCTCCGGCGCTGGCTTCCACATCGGCATCGTCGCCCCTGTCGGCGGAGCATTCGTTGACCGCACCTCCACGCGCATCGAGCCGGCCTCCTTCCGCGCATGCTCAACGCCGGACCAATGCACCCCGTTCTGGTCGACCCATGCCCTTGAGCCTTACCAACTCCGCGCTTCTCAGCAGCTCCAGGTCAAGGCGCACGACGGCACCACGCTTTACGCAACGCTCCTGCTTCCCGTTGGAGCCTCCGATCCCTCCAGCGTTCCTCTCATCGTCAACCCATACGGCGGTCCTGGCCCCGAGACGGTCGCCAACCGCTATGGCGGCGACGGCATGCTCTTCGACCAGTTGCTTGCCCAGCATGGCTATGCAGTACTTCATGCCGACAATCGCGGCATGGGCGCGCGCGGCCGCGACTTTGCCCAGGCTGCCTACCACAACTTCGGCCCCGTGCAGCTCGAAGACCAGTTGACGGTAGTCGATGCGGTCCTCGCCCAGTATCCCCAGCTCGATTCAAAACGCCTCGGCTGGTGGGGATGGAGCTGGGGCGGCACATTCACGCTCTATGCCCTTTCTCATTCCGACCGCTTCCGCGCCGGCGTCTGCGTGGCGCCCGTCACCGATTGGGTCAACTACGACTCCATCTACACCGAGCGCTACATGAGCCAGCCGTCCGAGTTCCCCACGGGCTATCACGACTTTTCGGTCGTCAACTCAGCGGCCAACCTCAAGGGCAAGCTCCTGCTCGTTCACGGCACCGGCGACGACAACGTCCACATCGAGAACACAGTCCAGTTCGTGCAGAAGCTCATCGAGGCGCAAATTCCCTACGACCTGCAAATCTATCCGCGCAAAACCCACTCCATCGCCGGCCCCGACGTGCGCACGCATCTCTACACACGCATCCTCGCGCACTTCGACCAGTACTTGAAGCCGACAATAGTTCCAGCAACCGGCCAGTGAGCTGAAGCTGCCACGGATGATCCATCCGCCAAAGTCCTGAGTCAGGGCACAAGCTTGCAGCGTCGCAAAGTCCTGAGTCAGGGCACAACCTTGCAGCGTCGCAAAGTCCTGCGTCAGGGCACAAGCTTGCAGCGTCGCAAAGTCCTGCGTCAGGGCACAACCTTGCAGCGTCGCAAAGTCCTGAGTCAGGGCACAAGCTTGCA
>CAYWSR010000078.1:8156-13009 GCA_964460385.1 uncultured Occallatibacter sp.
CTTGCAGCGTCGCAAAGTCCTGAGTCAGGGCACAACCTTGCAGCGTCGCAAAGTCCTGAGTCAGGGCACGACTTCAGTCGTGCCGATAAGGCCAACAATACCTTCGGGCTTTAGCCCCTGCGGGACGCTCTCTATGGGTTTTTGACGCGGCCCCTACGCATCGCGGCGGCGGAACAGGTCATCCTTCTCGCGAGCAGGGCAGCTCGAGCACCCCATGCAACAAACCAGCAGGACGGCCACGCCCACAGTCACAAGGACCGCCAGCAGGGTGCCGTTCGTTGTTATCCAGTGCAAAAAGCTTTGCATGTTTGTCCAGCCCACTCAATTCCGAAAACGTGCATCACCGACGAGTTGCCCCGATCGATCGAACGGAAGTACGCGAGTGTCGCGTGATGCTCTACATAACCGGAGGGGGCGGCACTCTGATATTAACATCGGCATTTTCTTTCGGCCACGCGCATTTTCTTCTTGAATCAAAGAGAAGAAAAAGCGAAAATAAGCTCAGGATGGCCGCTTCGCCCAATCCGGTACCCTTCCTCCCCCCGGGCGGCCTCGAACCGTGGCCCGATCCACTCCTTTTGTCGGATGCGGACGTCCCCGGTCATAATCCCACCTCTCCTGCGGTGACCTCCGCATCCAGGTCCCACACCCCACACCCGAGACCCGAGACCCAGGACCCGATACTCAACTGGCTCTTCGTCGACCTCAACTCCTACTTCGCTTCCGTCGAGCAGGAGGTCCGTCCCGAGCTGCGCGGCTGCCCCGTCGCTGTCGTCCCCATGATGGCCGACACCACCGTCTGCATCGCCGCCAGTTACGAGGCAAAGGCCTTCGGCGTCCGCACCGGAACCGTCGTGGCCGAGGCCAAACGCATGTGCCCCGGCCTCATCCTCGTCGAGGCCCGCCACGAGATCTACGTCGACTACCATCACCGCATCGTCGAAGCCGTTGAGAAGTGCCTGCCCGTCACAGCCGTCCTTTCCATCGACGAGATGGCCTGCCGCCTGATGGGCCGTGAGCGTCCCTTGCTGGCCGCCATCGAGCTCGGTCGCCGCGTCAAAGAGAGCATTCGCCAGAACGTCGGCCCCACCCTCCGCAGCTCCGTCGGCCTGGCCACCAACCGCTACCTCGCCAAGATCGCCAGCGATATGGAAAAGCCCGACGGCCTCATTGCGCTCCCGGTTGACCTGCTCCCCGAGGCCCTGCGCCAGCTCACCCTGCGCGACCTGCCCGGCATCGGCGCCAGGACTGAGAAGCGCCTCAACGAGAAGGGCATCCACACCATGGAGCAGCTGCTCGCTCTCGACTGCGAACACGCCGGCCAGCTTTGGGGCTCGGTCTGGGGCGAGCGCCTGTGGCACTGGCTGCGCGGCGAAGACTTTGACATGTCCGAGACCGACCACCTCAAGTCCATCAGCCATCAGCATGTTCTCGCCCCCGAGATGCGCACCGCTGAAAAGGCCTGGGCCGTCGCCCACAAGCTCCTCCACAAAGCCGCCATGCGTCTCCGCGCCAGCGGCCTATGGGCAGGCACCATCGGCCTTGCCATCGGTTTTGCACCACTCCCCGGCGAAAGCAACGCCGTCAGCAACTTTGGCGTCCCCAGGCGCGGCTGGAAGGGCGAAATCAAGCTCAGCGAGTGCCAGGACAACCAGACCCTCATCGCCGCGCTCACCCGCCTCTGGGCAAGCAAGCCCAAGGGCTCTGAGTTCGACCACCCCTACTTCATCGGCGTCTTTCTTGGCGAGCTGGTCCCCGACCGCCTCCACTCCCTCAACCTCTTCGATGGCCTCGAAGACACGCAGAGCCGCACCCGCCTGCTCGCCATCATGGACCAGCTCAACAACAAGTACGGCATGAGCACCCTCGCCCCCGCCACCATGCTCACCGCCTTCAAAGCCGCCCCCACACGCATCGCCTTCCACAGCATCCCGGACCTGTTCTGATGTGCGTCCGAAAGCCCTTCCTGGATTGGGCTTTTGCTCCGGGCGGTTCCCAGCCGGTGAGTTGACATTCTCTTTTTATTCGATCTCATCGAACCAGCGGCCCAGTGTATGAGTTCATGTATCAACGAGGTTCATTCAGAGTTATGTACCCACTTTTTCACCAAAGACTGCGCGATAATGGCGATGGCCCTTCGGCTGATCCTCTTGAATGTCACTTACTTACGCGCGAGCCGCGCGGGAGCGCGATGCTGATGGAACGCAGCTTTTATGAGTTTTTTGCTGGTGCCGGAATGGCTCGAGCCGGACTCGGTGGCGGCTGGAAATGCCTCTTCGCCAATGACTTCGATTACAAGAAGGGCGAGACATACCGAAGGAACTGGGGAGACAAGGAGCTTAAAACCCTTGATGTGCGGAAGCTGAGGACCTCCGACCTGCCGGGTTCAGCCGACCTTGTCTGGGCATCATTTCCCTGCCAGGATTTGTCTTTAGCAGGGGGTGGAGCAGGCCTCAAGGGGGAGCGCTCGGGAACATTCTGGCCGTTTTGGCGGCTCATGAAGACCTTGGTGGCGGAGGATCGCGCTCCACGTTTGATCGTCCTAGAGAACGTCTGCGGCACTCTAACATCTCATGATGGGAAGGACTTCACAGCCATCTGTAACGCCATTCAGCAAGCCGGATATTTCCTTGGCGCATTCGTAATTGATGCTGAATTATTTGTTCCGCAGTCTCGCCCAAGGCTCTTCATCGTCTGTGTTCGAACGGACGTGGAAGTCCCCCAAGAGTGCATTTCCGAAGACCCACTGCCTAAATGGCACGCCCGCATCATCGATCCATACCTTTCGTTGTCGCAGAAAGTCAAAGACAAATGGGTTTGGTGGAGCCTCCCTTTGCCGCCAAGGCGCCGAATCGGCCTCTCAGATTTAATCGAAGAGAATCCGCAGGGGGTAGCGCAGTATACGCAGGAGCAGATGCGCCTGCTCCTCTCAAGAATGAGTCCACTCAATCGAGTGAAGCTGACCAAGGCCCAGCAACTCAAACTTCCTATTGTCGGGGGCCTGTATATGCGTACAAGAATGGATGCAAGCGGAGCGAAGGTTCAACGCGCAGAAATCCGATTTGACAATCTGTCGGGTTGCTTGCGAACACCCGCCGGCGGGTCTAGTCGCCAAACGATACTAATCGTGAATGGCAGTTCGGTACAGGCACGGTTGATCTCCACGCGCGAGACCGCACGCCTGATGGGCCTGCCAGACTCCTACATCCTCCCTGACAATTACAACGAGGCCTACCATCTGACTGGCGATGGGGTAGTTGTTCCAGTTGTTAGGCATCTTGCGGCGAATATATTTGAACCTACCCTTGCGGCAGCGAGAGTGAGGCGCTCAACAGCGGCATGAGCATTATTCCCTGCGAACAAAATGCAGAACTCCAGCGGCGAATCGTCGAATACGCGGAAGCTCTCAAGACAGAAGCTCACACGCTCGGAAATCACGGACTTGATGAAGACGAGTTCTACAACAGTGGTTTATTCAGGGGCGCTATTGAGCGAATCAGGGGCCAGTTCTCAGCGACAATGCGCGAAAAGCGTGAGTTTGCAGCCAGCGTCCTTAATTACATGCAGGACCGTCGATTCATTGCTGATTGGGTCTCTGCGGGCGACGCAAATAGACATGATTATTCAGTCCATATGCCCAATGGCCGAGTTGCGGTGATCGAGCTCAAAGGCTGCTTGGATGGCAACAACACAACGATTTATGAACGGCCACCTCAAGCTCAGGAATTTATCATCTGGAGTCTGTGCAGCAATCCTGGAGCGGATCCAAGACACAACGTCTGGTCAGGCATCCATACGCGATTGAGCGCAGACATTATCGAGCGTGCCCAACAGGTAGACGGGCTAGTCATCTGGGATCCGGTCTGCGGCACCATCGGACGACCCTGTCCGAAGCTTCAGGCCGACCCGACTCGCATAACTGCGGTTTCACATTACAAACTTCCCCCACCGTGCATTTACGTCTTCCCTGCAACGGTGCCTTCGCCACGCAATAATCCCAGGCCGGTGTCGCAGAATCTGGCCGATGTTCAAATTCTTCAAGCACTCCATGATTGTTTTGGCGGAAGGCCCGAGGAGGTCAACCATGTCGACTTTGAGGTTGAATATCGAAATGCAGACACAGTGAGAAAGACGCGAGTTCGTCGGGGCGAGGCAATCGTTCAAGAATCGGCGTTCACCTCAATTCGCCGGGTCTAGTTATGAAGGTGTCGGAGCAACGCCGTCGCACGATGCAAGCGGTCAAGTCCCGCGACACAACACCTGAGATGATAGTGCGACGGATGCTTCACGCAGCGGGCTACCGATACCGGCTGCACGTCATTTCCCTTCCAGGCTGCCCAGATATTGTATTTCCGGCAAGACGAAAGGTTCTCTTCATCAACGGATGCTTTTGGCACGGGCACACGTGCTTGCGCGGATCACGTGTGCCGAAAGCAAACTGGCAATACTGGAAGAAGAAGATTGCAAGGAATCGTGAACGAGACTCGCACAGCCTTGAGGCGCTTGAGGCACTCGGGTGGCGAGTACTCACCCTCTGGGAATGCGAAATCAAGTCGATCGGCCTCGCTGGTCTGAAGTGGTTTCTCAACGAAGAGAGGGAATAAAGGACTCTCTCGCGGCCACAATCGAATTCGTGCACAATTGCGACGCTCTAACCGCGTCGGGGGGCCACCAGCGGGTCCATACCCTGATCCCCGTACTCTTTGCTTCCCCGTTCAAAGCCGCCCCCACTCGCATCGCCTTCCACAGCATCCCCGATCTGTTCTGAGAGCAAACGGCCCGCACGCCGTCCGCGTGTCGCGTGATGGCGAACTCGCTCTGCCTTCGCAGCCTCAAACTGCCGGTGTAGCATG
>CAYWSR010000078.1:13109-18780 GCA_964460385.1 uncultured Occallatibacter sp.
GGCATCGCCCAGCACCCCATGCTTTATGTCGGCGAAGGCTACAACAAGATATTCGTCGTCAACAACGGCAAGATCGTCTGGACTTACTCCACCGGCAGCGGGTGGGAGTACGACGACGTGTGGATGCTCTCGAACGGCAACATCCTCTTCAGCCGCATGCAATACGTGGCCGAGGTCACGCCGGAGAAGAAAGTCGTCTGGCGCTACGACGCCCCGCCGGGCACTGAGGTGCACACCTGCCAGCCCATCGGCCGCGACAAGGTCATGTTTGTCCTCAACGGCTTGCCGCCGCGCGTGCTCGTCGTCAACATCAAGACCAGCAAGGTCCTTGTCGACCACCCGCTCCCCGCGCCCAGCCTCACTGATCAACACGTGGTCCACGGAGAATTCCGTCGCGTGCGCTCGACCGCGCAGGGAACCTATCTCGCTTCCTTCCTTGAGATGAACCAGGTCGTTGAATACGACAAGAACTTCAAGGAAATTTGGCGGTACGACATCAAGAGCCCCTGGGCCGCCGTCCGGCTCCCGAACGGCAACACCCTCATCACCGACGAGCAGGACATTCTCACCCGCGAAGTCAACCCCAGCAAGGAGACCGTGTGGGAACTCAGGCCCACCGATCTGCCTGAGCCCTACCGCTTCATTAACACTCAAACCGCTACGCGCCTGGCCAACGGCAACACCATCATCTGCTCGCGCGGCGGCGATGGAAAAGGCCCTCAGCTGGTCGAGGTCACGCCCGACAAGAAAGTCGTCTGGGTCCTTTGGGACTGGGCAGATTTCGGCCCCGCCACCGCCGTTCAGATTCTCGACGAACCCGGCATTCCCGAGCAACCCGGCCAATCGCAACACTGATCGGACCGCGCCGCGGGCCGTGCACCCTCCCACTGGAGTCTCAGCCCTGCGAAGCAGAGCAGCACTTTGCCTGTCCATGCGTGAGACCTTTCTGTCGCCGCACATTCAGGATGCCGAGATCATCCGCTCCCACTCTTCGGTGAGCTTTTTGTATTTCCTTTCCTGGCAGACCGGGCAAAGCATCCCCATCCGGCGACCCATGAACAGTTGATACTTGCTTCCGCATTTGCAGAAGGCATAGTCCATCACCCAACTGCCTTCTATCGGCTCGTCGAGTTGCGCGTTGAGTCGCTTCGCTAGATACGCGAGCTGCGCGCGCTCAAACTCTTTTCCTGACAGCCTCAACGACCGGAGCTTGGGAAACGCCGTCGCGATAAAAGAGATGTCCCTGTCCTCCAACCGAAGGTTCACGATCTCCAGCTCTTCCAGATTCCGCAGGCTCGCAATGGGCCGCACCGACTCGAGCTTCAGCGGCGGGTCCCCGCTGCCTCGATTTCCCGATAGCTGCAATTTCTTCAGCCCGCCCAGCGCCTCAATGCCATCGAGCCGCCTGATTCGGGGAAAGTCATACACGGTCAGGCTCTCCAGCCACGGCATCGCAAAGAGCGGAGAAATGTCTTCCACCTTGTTGGCATATTCAACGTGGAGCTTGACGGTCCGGCGAAGGCGCTCGATCCCGGCCAGCGATCGAATCTTCAGATAGTAGAGCTTCAGCTCCGTCGCGGTGCACGACTCGACAATCGCCTTCCAAGCTTTGTCGCCAATCGCTCGCAGATCCAGCGACTGTTCGGTGCTGAGAGTCTCCAGCGAGAACTTCTCTTCCATATAAATCATCACAGGCGCCATATGGTTGTCAGTGTACGACCTCTTCGTCCGGACCGATTTGCCATGCAAGATGGGTCGAGGCGGGTCACAGGCAGGTGCAGCGCCACGATTCATTCCCCCTCCGAACTTTTTCCGGCCCCGCGCGTATTCTCTGCATCCCCGCGTCCGCATTCCTGCGGATAAGAGAGTAGCAGCGAGAGATATGGCCCCCGAAGCGCAACCGGACTGGCAGCCTGATTTCGAAGAACTCGTTGACCGGCACCAGTCCATGGTCTTCTCGCTTTCACTGCGCATGACCGGAGACCGCGGCCTGGCCGAAGAGATTGCGCAGGATGTGTTTCTCGAAATGGACAGGCATTTAAGCAAACTCGAGTCAGCGGAACATGCCTGCTTCTGGCTGCGCCGCGTGACCATGAGCCGCTCGGCCGATGCGCTGCGGCGGCGAAAGGTGCGAGGCATGGACCTGTGGGTCGAGATCGAAGAACGGCACGGCATGCGCGTAGAAGAGCCTTCCTCACCGCTCGGCTCGCGCCTCGAAAGCCTGCTCGCGACTCTTCCCGAGCCGCAACGTGCGGCGTTGATCCTTCGCTATCAGGAGGACCTTACGCCCGAGGAGATCGCCGCCACTCTCGACGCGCCCGTGGCCACCGTCAAGAGCCAGTTGCAGCGCGGCCTCAAGCTGCTGCGCGCCAAGGCGGCAACGCATTTGAAGGAGTACGTACGTGGTGCATGAACCGTTTGACGATTTCGAACTCGAGCTGCGCCAGGCTCTGGAACGCCGCCCCGCGCCGCCCAGCCTCAAGCGCCGGCTGCTCGCCCAGCGCGCAGCGCGCTCGCGCCAGCAAACTATCCGCGTCCCTTCCGTCCTTTGGCAACGGCTTGCAGCTTCGGTCGTGCTGGTCGCTGCATTAGGCGGCGGTCTTACCTGGCGTCACCACGAAGACGAGCGGCGCAAAGGGGAAGAAGCCCGTCAGCAGGTGCTCACCGCGCTACGCATCACCAGCCACGCGCTCGACCATGCTCAGGCCCAACTCGCCGCCCGCAATCGCGACCCTCAAAATGATTCGCAATAGCGGATTACGAAACTGAACGCAGTACCGGCTTTCTGATCCAAGGAGAAGAAGAAAATGAAATTCCGAAATCGACTGGCCGCATTCGCCGCAACGTCTGCCCTTGCCGCCTGCGCCATCGCCATCCCCCTGCACGCGCAGAACTCGCCGCTTCCGCTGCCCCCGGCGCTTGAAAAGCAGCTCGCCGATCGCGCCTCCGACGTCACCGAGGTGACGCTTGGCAAGAACATGCTCTCCTTCGCCTCCAAGTTCATGGACGGCAAAGACAAGGATGACGCAGCTGCCAAGCAGCTCATCGACGGCCTCGACGGCATCTACGTGCGCGACTACACATTCGACAAGGAAGGCCAGTACTCGATGGACGATATCGACCAACTGCGCAAAACCTTCGAGACCGGCGAGTGGACCCCCATGGTGCGCGAGCGCGAGCGCAAGTCGGGAGAAACCACTGACATTTTCGTCAAGCTCGTCAACGGCGAGTCGCACGGCATGTTCATCCTCACCGCCGAGCCCAAAGAGCTTACCATCGTCCTCATCCTTGGCCCCATCCGCATGGACGATCTGGGCAAGCTGCACGGGCTCGCGGGCCTCGGCGCGCTCGGCAACGTGGAAAAAATGCCCAAGGTCAAGGACAAGGAAAAGAACAAAGACTCCGACAAAGTAACTCCCAAGCCAGGAGAAGACGAATGAGACACCTCTGGTTGATTCCCGCTGCCTTCACGGCCCTCGCCATCCCGGCAGCTGTTCTGGCCGGAGGCTCCGAAACCGGATTCGATGCGGTTGTAAATTCGATCGAAAGCCGCTATCACGCCCACGCCACACGCATTCCTTTCCTCGGTCTCGTTAGCCTGATCTCGAGCCGTGCCACACACAAAGGCGTCAGCGGTATCCACATCGCCGAATTCGACTCCTTTACTCAGACCGTCGATGGCCAGGAGCTCACCAACCTCGTTGAGCAGCACATCGGGCCCGGCTGGGAGCGGATGATTCGCGATACGAACCGCAAAGGCCATGAGCAGACCCTCATCTTCATTCATCCCGAGGGCACGCGCATGGGTATGTTCGTCCTCGACCTCGACGGACACGAGATGGATGTCGTCCAGGTCTCCGTCGATCCCGACCATCTCAACGACAGCATCGGCCAATACAGCCACCACAACAAAAGCGAGGACACTGACGACGACACCGGCGACGGCAAGGGCGAGTCGAACTAGACGCTCTCTAAGCCAGTCTTGAATGCGCGGTGCCCCAGGTCCTTCAGGGACCTGGGAGTCCACGAAGTCTCGAGCTGCATCGGCCCGCGAACATCCCCGCGAACCAAACTCGTCACCGGAATCAAGCTGTGCCTATGCGCCGATCAGCGCCCTGCCTACACTCTAGGTCAGGATGGCCAGCTTATCCCCAGCGCCGGTCTCGAGCTACCGCGGCCGCCTCGCCCCATCGCCCACCGGCTATCTCCACGTGGGCCATGCACGCACGTTCTGGACCGCCTTTCAGCGCGCGCGTGCTGCCGGCGGCGCGCTTATCATGCGCATGGAAGACCTCGATCCCGATCGTAGCCGTTCCGCTTATGCCGACGCTGCCCTTGAGGATCTGCGCTGGCTCGGTCTTCGTTGGCATGAGGGACCCGACAAGGGCGGACCGTTCGCTCCCTACCAGCAGAGCCGCCGCCGCGCCATCTATCTCGCCGCCTGGCGCAAGCTTCTGCATCGCGGCTACCTCTTCCCCTGTCGTTGTTCCCGCAAGGATCTCGAAGCGGCCCTCGGCGCACCGCATGAAAGCTCGACAGCCGGCTCGCTCGGCACGATCGACATCGCGGACGACGAGCCGCTCTATCCAGGAACGTGCCGCCGCAACCTCGGACATGTTCCCCAGCTTCCCGGTCCAACGGTCAGCGAGATCGAGCAGCCTGAAGGATACAACTGGCGCTTCCGCGTGCCCGACGGTGAAGTCTTCGAGTTTGTCGATCTCAACCTCGGCCCGCAGCGCTTTGTTGCCGGCCGCGACTTCGGCGACTTCGTTGTATGGCGGCGCGACGGAGTGCCCAGCTACCAGCTCGCCTGCGTCGCTGACGACTCAGCCATGGGAATTACCGAGGTTGTGCGCGGAGCCGATCTGCTCAAGTCCACCGCCCGCCAGATCCTGCTCAATCGCGCTCTAGGGCTTAGCGATCCCGCATGGTTCCACTGCCGCCTCGTCGTCGACCACAACGGTAACCGCCTCGCCAAGCGCCACGATGCGCTCAGCCTGCGTTCCATGCGCCAGCGCGGTCTCACGCCGATGAACATCCTGTCGGCGGACCTGCCGGTGGAAACCTAGATGTAAGCCTTTATCCACCGTTTCCCGTCGAGCGAATCCAATCGAGCTTTGCAAACAGCTCGCTGGTATGCACCGCGATCGGCGTTCCCGGCACAGCCAGCTCTCCGCTTGGCACACGTTCCAACCCCGCAGTCGTACCGCAATAGGCAACGCGGGCATAGGGATCAATCGCCCACACGTGTTCGACTCCAAAATTAAGATACTCGCCTGCCTTCTTCTCGGCATTCCGTCTCGTATCTTCCGGAGACAGAATCTCAATCGCAATGAGCGGCGGCTGCTTGAGGATGTCCTCCTTGGCAGCGCCGAGCGGAAGCACGCACACATCCGGGATCCGGTATTTGCGAGCGCCAATCTGAAGCCGCTGCTCTGTTAGCCCGAACACGCCCCACGCATCCATGTTGTTTGTGAAGATTGTCGCAAGGATCGTCTGCAAGAAGGAGTGCTCAAATTCGCCCAAGCTTCGCTCCACGACCACGCCGTCATCGTACTCGCAGTCGGGCTCGTAGCCGGTGGAGAGATACTCCTCCACGGAAATCAACCGGTCGCCTGCCGATTGCTCGCTGATGGGCTGCGTCGCCATAGCAACAGTATCCTCTCATTCA
>CAYWSR010000079.1:0-18684 GCA_964460385.1 uncultured Occallatibacter sp.
CCTGTCGCCGGGGACCCCGGATCGCTCAGGATGACAGCAGCTATTTTGTTGTGAACTGCGGGTACGGGACACTCGTTATTTTGCGAGCGCGGTCTCGATGGCTGCGATCACCTGGGGCGAGTCAGGCGTGGTGGCCGGCTCGAACCGCGCGACGGGATTGCCACTGCGATCGAAGAGAAACTTGGTGAAGTTCCACTTGATGTCGCCGCCAAACTGCGGGTCAGAGGACTTGTCGGTGAGGAAGGTGTAGAGCGGCGCCTTGTCGTCTCCTTTGACCGAGACCTTGGACATCATGGGGAAGGTGACGTTGTACTTGTTGGTGCAAAACGTCTTGATTTCCTCGTTGGTGCCGGGCTCCTGAGACATGAAGTTATTGGCCGGAACGCCGACGATGACGAATCCCTTGTCCTTGTATTTTTCGTAGAGGGATTCGAGGGCGGCGTATTGCGGGGTGAAGCCGCACTTGCTGGCTACGTTGACTATCAGGACGACTTTGCCGCTAAAGCTGCTCAGGCTTACGGGCTTGCTGTCGATTGAATCCATGGTGAAGTTGTAGATGGATGTGGACTGGGCGCTGAGGCCAAGGCTAGCGGCACAGAAGATTAAAAACAGGGTGAATTTGCGCATGGGGACCTCCGCCAAGATGGCTGACTTTGATGATAGATGGAGGGGGCTGGGGAGTTGTCACGGAATTGTCACCCGAGTATGACGTATGAGGAATTTGCGGCCGAATGGATTTTCTCTCGGGTAGATTTCGGGGATCTCTCTGCGCTGAATCCGCAACTACTGGCGGAGTTCGACGAGCGTTGCGCCTTGGCCGCCTTCGTTTTGGGGAGCTTCGGCGAGGGTGGCGACGTGGGGGTGGGAGCGGAGGAATTCGCGGACGCCGCGGCGAAGGATGCCGGCACCATGGCCGTGGATGATGCGGACGCGCGGCAGGCCGGCAAGGAAGGCGCGATCGAGGTACTTTTCGAGTTCCTCGGTGGCTTCGTCAACGGTGCGGCCGATGAGGTTGATCTCCGTGCGCAAGTCGTCGGTGTTTGCGCTGGTGACGGTGACGTGAACGCCCTTCTGTTTGCGCACGGCGGCGAGAGGATCGGCGCGCTTGGCAGGGCCGGACTCCGGAGTTTGAGTTGGCGATTGAGAAGGCGCGGAGAGCTCGTCGCGCTTGACGCGCATCTTGATGGGACCAAGGGCGACTTCGAAGAGGTCTTTCTCGATCTCACGCGTCACAACACCGACTTTGCCCATGGATTTTATGAGGACCTGATCGCCTGCGGCGATATGACGGAGAAGGTGCGGCTGGGCGTTGGCGTCGCCAATGTCAGAGCCGGTGCGATGAGCGACAACGGTCTGGTTGAAGCTCTCCTGAAACTCGCGGCGGAGACGCAGGATGCGACGCTCGGCTTCTTTGGAGAGCTTCTGCTGGGCGACCCTATCTTCGATGGCGCGGACGGTTTCGCGCATCTGAAATTCGAAATCCTTGAGCAATGAGGCGAGCTTGGATTCGAGCTCGCGGGTGCGATTGCGCAGCTCAGTGTCGCCTTCGCGGCCGAGCCTGGCGCGGAGCTGGTTGAGCGCATACTGCTCTTCGCGGGTCGCTTTGCGTTCGGATTCAAGTTGGGCGACTTCGTTGTGAAGGCGCTCGAGGAAGCGAGCGATGTCGACCTGTTGCGAGCCGAGGCGCTGACGCGCGGCGGCGATGATTTCCGAATTGAGACCCAGGCGTGCGGCGGTTTGGATGCCGGCGGATGCGCCGGGGACGCCGAGGTGGAGCTGGTAATTGGGGGCGAGGGTGGTCTCGTCGAAGCCGGCGGCGGCGTTGAGGACGCCGGGGGTGGTGGACGCGTAGACCTTGAGCGAGGTGTGGTGGGTGGAGATGAGCGACCAAGCCTGCGCGGCGAGGAAGTGGCTGGCGATGGCAACAGCCAGGGCGGAGCCTTCTTCGGGATCGGTGGAGGAGCCGAGCTCGTCGAGGAGGACGAGGGAGTGGGCATCGGCGAGCGTAGAGAGCCGGTTGAGATTGAGGATGTGGGCGGAGAAGGTGGAGAGCGCAGCCTCGATGGATTGGGCATCGCCGATGTCGGCGAGGAAGGCGGTGAAGACAGGGAGATGCGCCGCGGCGGCTGGGACGGGCAGGCCGGCCTGGGCCATCATGGCGAGCAGTGCGGTGGTCTTGAGGGTGACGGTTTTGCCGCCCGTATTGGGGCCGGAGATGATGAGCTGACGATGGGTGGCGGTGAGCTCGAGGGTGATGGGAACGATGGCGCCTCCTTCCGTTCGGAGGCGCTTTTCGAGGAGCGGATGGCGGGCGGCCTCAAGGCGCAGAGAGTCGGGACCAAAGACGGGCGCGACGCAGTCGAAGTCGCGGGCGAAGCGGGCGCGGGCGAGCAGGCTGTCAACCAAAGCGAGGACGCGAGCGCCATCGACGAGGGATTGCGCGAAGGTGCCGACCTGACGCGTGAGAGCAACGAAGATGCGGTGGATTTCGGCCTGCTCTTCTTCGAGGAGGCGGACCAGTTCGTTGTTCTGCTCGATGGTTTCAAGGGGTTCGACGAAGACTGTCTGGCCGGATGAGCTTGTACCGTGGACGACGCCGGAGACGCGGCGCTTGAGCTCGGAGCGAACGGGGATGACAAAGCGGTCGCCGCGGATGGTGATGACGTCGTCCTGGGTTGAGCCGTCGGAGGAGAGCTTGCGGAGCGCGGCGCGGAGGGACTCTTCAATGACGCGCTGCTGGCGCTCCTGCTCGCGGCGGATGCGACGCAGTTCGGGCGAGGCGCTGTCGGCCAGTGTGCCGTCGGGCTGGATGGTGCGTTCGATGGTCTCTGCTAGCCACCCCAACGACGAAGACCTGTCGTTGGGGACCCCGGCGAGCGGGCGGAGCGAGGTGGTGAGCGAGGCGGAACGCTCGGAGAGGCCGGGGAGCTTGCCAGCGAGACGCGCCGGGGGCGACTGGAGCATGGATTGCCAGGAGGCGACGTCGTTGGCGAGGCGGGCGATGGCCTGGAACTCGGCGGCTTCGAGAGCGGCACCGGGGATGCGGGATTTGTCGGCGAGCAGGGTGGGGTCAAAGAGGCCGCCGAGCGGGATGGATATCTGTTCGGCGAGCAAGAGGCGAAGCTCGGCGACGAGCTGATGCTGAAGGGCGATCCAGAATTCGTCGGTAGAGGGCCACAGCGAGAGGACGGCCTGGCGGCCAATGGGGGAACTGGAGAAACCTCCGACCAGAGCCAGCAGATGATCCCATTCAAGCGCGGCGGAATCGGCGTGCTCGACGGAGGACGGAATGGGATCGAGGAGGGCCATGCGCAACCACTATCTTAGCGGCTGCACGGATGGGTCTGCGGGAACGTGGAACGAGGAGGCGCTAGGAGGTGGAGCTCGTGGAAGGGGTAGAGCTGGGTGGGGATGGCGCTGTGGAAGGAGCGGACGGGGTCGATGACGAGGGGTCGCTGGTGGATGAGGTGGAGCTCTTGTCGGCGGGCTTGTCGGAGGACTTTTTGGAGTCGGAAGAGGAATCGCTTGAATTGGAAGGGGAGTCACTGGAGTTGGAAGACGAATCGCCGGAGCTGGAGCTCTTAGGGGCGTAGTCGTTGATGTACCAGCCGGCGCCTTTGAAGTTCAGTCCCGGAGCGGTGAGCACGCGCTCGAGCGGGCCGCCACACTTGGGACAGACGGTCTCCGGCTCGGCGGAGAAGCTTTGGATCTTTTCAAATTTGTGGCCGCACGCGGTGCAGCGATAGGGGTACATCGGCAAGGGGTTTTGGCCTCTCCAGCGGGAAATATCCGATTACTTCTATTGTATCGGCGGGGCGACGCAAATGCGCGGACGCCGCCCGGCGTTGTGCTGAGGGGCGAAATCACGGACCTACTTCACGTGGAAGTTCACTGTTGCGGATTTGTTCTCCCAGGCGAGAGTGATGGAACCCTTTCCACCGCCGAGATCGGTGATGGTGTACTTGAGGTCTTCGACCAGCGACGGTGTGGTGGAGGTGGGGAATTTCACTTTGCCCAGATCCTGGGTTCCGTCGTAGGCCAGGCCCCATTCGCCGGTCTTCTTGTTGACGATCAGCATCCAGTTGTCGGGGTCGGAGATGTCGACGAAGAGCGTATAGGTGCCGGCGGGAACGGCGAGGCCGCCGATGTCGAGGTCGGCGTCCGAGTGCAGGGTGGTGGCAGCATTCGCGCCGCCGCGCCAGACCGGATAGTGGGGGTTGTGGCTGATGAGGCCATCTTTGGTGAAGATCTGTCCGGCGCGGCCGTTGACCCGAGGCGAGGCGTAGGCGATGGAGATGGCTTTTCCGGCGATGGTGGCGGACTCAGTGGCGGGGGGGCTCTTGGGTGGGGGTTTGGGGGCTGGGGTCTGGGCGGTGACGAAGGTGGCGGCAGCGAGAACGGCGGTACAACAGATGAGGACACGCTTCATGGGGGTTTCTCCTCGGGGACGATTGGAGGTGCTTTGGTTGGACGCCCCGGACGGGATGATTGTCGCACAGGAACAGGGTGTAGGGTCTAGGGTCTAGGGTCTGGGGTGTGGGATGAATCGCGAGGGGCTGGTATGATGCGCGCGAGGGGCAGCATTCCATGCAGGGGAGCTTTGGACGAGATTCTGCCGGGGGGAAGTTTCGCGCGGCGGTGCGCGAGGAGCAGCCGCTGCAGGTGGCGGGCGCGATCAACGCGTACACGGCGCGGTTGGCGGAGGCGGCAGGGTTCAGGGCGATTTATCTGTCGGGCGGGGGTGTGGCGGCGAACTCGCTGGGGGTTCCGGACCTGGGAATCAGCACGATGGAAGACGTGCTGACGGACGTGCGTCGGATTACGGATGCGACGGGGCTGCCGTTGCTGGTGGATATCGACACGGGGTGGGGCGGAGCGCTGAACATTGCGCGGACGATCAAGCAGATGAGCAAGGCGGGTGCGGCGGCCGTGCACATGGAAGACCAGGTGGGGCAGAAGCGCTGCGGGCATCGGCCGGGGAAGGAGCTGGTGCCGACGGCGGAGATGGTGGACCGGGTGAAGGCGGCCGTGGATGCGCGGACGGATGAGAGTTTTGTGATCATGGCGCGGACGGATGCGCTGGCCGGCGAGGGGCTGGCGGCGGCGATTGAACGGGCGCAGGCGTATGTGGCAGCGGGCGCGGAGATGATCTTTGCCGAGGCGGTGACGGAGCTGGGGCAGTATGAGGCGTTTCGGAAGGCAGTGGGCGTGCCCATTCTGGCGAACATCACCGAGTTTGGGAAGACGCCGTTGTGGACGCGCGAGGAGCTGAAGGGCGCGGGCGTGGATATTGTGCTCTACTGCTGCGCGGCGTACAGGGCGATGAATGCGGCGGCGTTGAAGGTGTATGAGGCGATTCGGGCCGAAGGGACGCAGGCGAGCATGGTCGGGCTGATGCAGACTCGCGAGGAGCTGTACCGGTATTTGGATTACCACGCGTATGAGCGGAAGCTGGATGAGCTGTTTGCGAAGGGGAAGGAGTAGATAACGGCCTCGCAACGACATAGAGGTTTCCGGAGGGATTGTTGATGCATTTTCGTGAACAAATCGTCCGATGTGCCTCCATCGTCGCTGTGTTACTCGGGACCTGTTTGGGATGTGCTTTGGCAATTCATTATTTCTACGGCTTGAACGGTGCGGACCCGCTGTGGCCTTTCAAGAGCTTTTTTGAGCAAGACGTCGCGATCTTGAGGACGGCTGTAATCGGCACCATCGCTTCATCGTGGGCGATCTGGTTTGGTGCAAGGCGAGGCCGCAACCCTCGCAGTTTTGCGCTGTGGGCCGGTCTCGGGGTTCTGTTCACGTCGATTCTCTATGGTTGGGCGGGGTGCGGGGGTGTCTTGGGCGGTGACTCGAAAATCGTGGTTTGGAACGAAGTAACCGAGTTCATCTTTCCCAGCACATTCTTTGCGGAATACAACTTTCTCACGTTCATTTTTGAGATCGCTCCGACGACGGCCCTTGCGGCGACTCTTTTGCTTTTTGCTTTCTCCAAAAGAATATTCCCGACTGCGAGGACGGTTGAGGCCGCACAAAATGCGCCCCTCAGGGGCTAAAGCCCTGAAGTTTTAGTTGGCGTTATCGGCCTGACTGAAGTCAGGCCCTGATACAAAGCGAGATGTGCAGAAATCCTTGGCTTGTTCGCGATCGTCTTTAATATTCTTATTCGTAAATTGGATTCGAGGAGTTTTATGAGCGATACGGAATCGCAAGTTTCAGCACCTGCGTTTAAGCCGAAAAAATCTGTGGCGCTGTCGGGGACGCCGGCGGGGAACACGGCGCTGTGCACCGTTGGGCACACGGGCAACGATCTGCACTATCGCGGATACGACATCAAGGACCTGGCGCGGGAGTGCGAGTTTGAGGAGGTCGCGCACCTGCTGGTTCATGGAAAGCTGCCGAACCGGGCGGAGCTTGCGGACTACAAGACGAAACTGAAGGGGCTACGCGGGCTGCCAACGGCGGTGAAGCAGGCGCTGGAGCTGCTGCCGGCGACAACGAATGCGATGGATGTGTTGCGGACGGGAGTCTCGGTGCTGGGATGTATTGAGCCGGAGGCCCTGGCGCACGACGACGAGGGCGCACGGGCGATTGCGGACCGGCTGCTGGCGTGCCAGGGGTCGATGCTGTGCTACTGGCTGCATTATGCGTGGAACGGAAAGCGGATTGAAGTGGGGGGCGGGACGAATTCGATTGCGGGGCATTTTCTGGAGCTGCTGCACGGGACTGAACCGAGCGAACTGTGGACGCGGGCGATGCAGACGTCGCTGATTCTATACGCGGAGCACGAGTTCAACGCGTCGACGTTTACGGCGCGGGTGATCGCGGGGACCGGGTCGGACATGCACTCGGCGATCACCGGAGCGATTGGCGCGCTGAAGGGGCCTAAACACGGGGGCGCGAACGAGGTGGCGCTGGAGATTCAGCGGCGTTATGCGACGCCGGATGAGGCGGAGGCGGATATTCGCGCGCGGGTTGCGGCGAAAGAGGTGATCATCGGGTTTGGGCACCCGGTGTACACGATCAGCGACCCGCGGAGCGAGATCGTGAAAGGAGTGGCGTGGGAGCTGGCGGAGGCTGGTGGGGACGCGCGACTTTTCGATGTGGCGGAGCGGATTGAGAGCGTGATGATGGAGACGAAGCGGATGTTTCCGAACCTCGATTGGTTCAGCGCGGTGGCGTACGAGGAGATGGGCGTTCCGGTGGACCTGTTTACGCCGCTGTTTGTGATTGCGCGGACGGCGGGGTGGAGCGCGCACGTGATTGAGCAGAGGCAGGACGGGAAGATCATCAGGCCGAGCGCGAATTACACGGGGCCTGAGGATCTTCTCTTCGTTGGGATTGAGCAGCGGGGCTAGCGGGTTAGCGAGTTTGCTGGCGTGATTGTGAGTGTCAGAAAATGATCTATCCTGACGACGATACCGGGGATGCGCTGCGGAGGATGGAAGAACAGGGCGATGACCTGACGAAGCCGCGGGATATTGACTTCAGCGTAGTTTTTCAAGCCGAGAGTTCAGCTGAGGAATTTGCAAAGACGCTCCGCTCTCAAGGGCTGACCGCGTCTGTCTATTATGCCGAAGAGATGGAACCATTTGGCTGGAACGTGAATGTCGTGAAGGGTATGTTGCCTTCGCACCGAGAGATCAGCGAGTTCGAGAATCTGCTGCAGGGTGTTGCCGAAGGGCTTGGTGGGCACAACGTCTGATGGGGATGTTTTTCGGAGTCGGCCTGACAGGGCCGGAGGATCAGGAGTTTGTGGGGACTGGGGAGAGAACGTAGCGGGTCAGCGAGTCAGCAGGTCAGCGAGTCAGCGATGGGCGGGCTGAGGTTCGTTGGCTACCACCCTAGCCTCAAGAAACAAAGACGCGGCCAGGATGGGGCACCCGATCATATTGGTTTGGGTAAGACGGGCGGGTTGAGGGTTGTTGACTCCCAGGTCCCCAAAGGCGAGGGACCTGGGGCACCCGCTCATTTTTGAATCCGCCTTCTATTGAAAGAGGAAAGAGAATTGTCGACGCACATCAGTAATGAGAGGCCGGTGCCGGATAAGGTGCTGGTGGATATCGCAGAGTACGCGCTGGGGTACGAGGTAAAGAGTGAGCTGGCGCTGAAGACGGCGCAGCACTGCTTGATGGATACGCTGGGGTGCGGGTTGGAGGCGCTGGAGTATCCGGCGTGTACGAAGCTGCTGGGGCCGATTGTGGCGGGGACGGTGGTGAAGAACGGGGCGCGGGTTCCGGGCACCAGCTATGAGCTCGATCCGGTGCAGGCAGCGTTCAATATTGGGGCGATGATACGGTGGCTGGACTTCAACGACACGTGGCTTGCGGCGGAGTGGGGACATCCATCGGACAATTTGGGCGGGATATTGGCGGTGGCGGACTGGCTGTCAAGGAATGCAGTGGCCGAGGGTCGCGCCCCGCTGACGATGAGGCGGGTGCTGGAGGCGATGATCAAGGCACACGAGATTCAAGGGTGCCTGGCGCTGGAGAACTCGTTCAACAAGGTGGGCCTCGACCACGTGGTGCTGGTGAAGGTGGCGTCGACAGCGGTGGTGAGCTGGCTGCTGGGGCTGACGCGGGAGGAGACGATCAACGCACTGAGCCTGGCGTGGGTGGATGGGCAGAGCTTGCGAACATACCGGCATGCGCCCAACACGGGAAGCCGCAAAAGCTGGGCGGCGGGCGACGCGACGAGCCGGGCGGTGAGGCTGGCGCTGATGGCGAGGGCGGGGGAGATGGGGTACCTGTCGGCTCTGACCGCGAAGACGTGGGGCTTCTACGATGTTTCGTTTCGAGGGCAGGAGTTCCGGTTCCAGAGACCGTATGGCGAGTATGTGATGGAGAACGTGCTGTTCAAGGTGAGTTACCCGGCGGAGTTTCACGCGCAGACGGCCGTGGAGGCAGCGGTGGAGTTGCACAAGGAGCTGGCGGCGCGGGGGCTGACGGCGGCGACGATCAAGAAGATTGAACTAAGGACGCATGAGGCCTGCCTGCGGATCATCGACAAGAAGGGACCGCTGGCAAACCCGGCGGACCGCGACCACTGCGTGCAGTACATGATTGCCGTGCCGCTGCTGTTTGGGCGGCTGACGGCAGCGGACTATGAAGATGCGCTGGCGCTGGACCCGGTGTGGGGCAAGCGGATCGATGCGCTGCGGGACATGACCGAGTGCAGCGAAGTACCGCCGTTTACGCAGGACTATCACGACCCGAACATGAGGTCGATTGCGAATTCGCTGCGGATTGTGCTGGAGGACGGCACGGAGCTGGAGCGGACGGTTGAGTATCCGATCGGACATCGACGGAGACGCGAGGAAGGACTGCCGCTGCTGATCGAGAAGTTCAAGACGAACCTGCGGAGGCGGTTCGGGGAGTCGCAACAGGAGAGGATTCTGGAAGCGTCGCTGGATCGGGGTCGGCTGGAGCGGATGGCGGTGAACGAGTACGTGGATTTGTATCGACCGTGAGACTGGTGCCGGGGTCGCGGGGAGTGGGATATACTCCGATACGCAGCAGCAAGGTGGAGGAATGGATATGCGTTCTTTAGGATTCTTGAAGTTGGCCGCGGCAACGATGGCGGCCGGGTTGATGTTGGTGGTTCCGGCGGGCGTGAAGGCACAGGCCGGGGACACGGTTCTGAAGCAGGCTGACATGGAAAAGCTGGTGCCTGACAAGGTGTATTACAAGGGGCAATCGGCGACGACGCAACTGCGCAACTCGGGCGGCGTGAAGTTTGCCGACGGGACGTATCTATTGACGACACTGGTGGATACGAGCGGCTACTCGACGGGGATTGCGGCGAAATACCAGGCCTATTTCATCACCGAAGAGGCGATCAAGATCGGCGGGCAAAAGCTGGCTGCCGGAGTTTACGGAATAGGGTTCGTCGATGGCGATAAGCTGGTGGTAACGGATGTAGGCGCGCACGACGTGCTAACGGTGAGCACGGCGACCGACGCTGGGCTCGCACGGCCGCGGCCGTTGCAGTTGGTGGCCGATGCCGCGGGCGGCTACAGGATTTACGCAGGCCGACGGTACGTAACAATAAGCAGGTAGAGCAAAGACGGGCAGCCGATAGAAGCAGATAGGAGGGCACGAGGCTGCGGAATTCGGCTTCGAGCCTTATTCTTTTTGGCATGCGATTTGATTTGGCCGCTAGGCGAGACTGGGTGGCCGGGTCGAACGTCCAGGATGTAGATCGTGTCTGTCCTTCTCTTAATTCTGGGCATCTCTTATCTCGAACCGGGTTGAATGCGCTTGCTCGGAATGATTCTGTATCCCCAGCGGGAGGAACGCAAATGCCTCTGACATTGAATTTGAATAAAAAGGCGATGACGGTGGATGTGGAGCCGGATACGCCGCTGCTTTGGGTGCTGCGCGACGAATTGAACTACACGGGCACCAAGTTCGGGTGTGGCATAGGCCTGTGCGGGGCGTGCACGGTGATGATCGGAGGCAAGGCAGTGCGCTCGTGCACGACGACGGTGGGTTCGGTGGGGAGCCAGGCGGTGACCACGATCGAAGGGCTTTCGCCAGACGGGCTGCATCCGGTGCAGGTGGCGTGGGAGGCTCTGGACGTTCCGCAGTGCGGATACTGCCAGGCAGGGCAAATCATGGCGGCGGCGGCGCTTCTGGAGCACACGCCGCATCCGACTGACGCGGATATCGATGCGGCGATGAGCGGGAACCTGTGCCGATGCGGGACTTACCCGCGGATTCGCCAGGCGATTCACGCAGCAGCAGCGGGTGGAACGGCAATTGCCAGCAACGCAACTGTTCCGAAGGGCAAGTAGAAGGGAGGCTCGAATCATGCAAATCGATCGCAGATCGTTTCTTCAGTTGAGCGCTCTCGCCGGTGGCGGACTTGCGCTGAATTTCCATTTTTCGCCGGTGGCAGAAGCGCAGGGTCCGGGTGGGCCAGGTCTTACGCCGCAGGCTTTCATTCACATCGCGCCGGATGGCTTGGTGACCATCATGGCGCGCGCCTCGGAGTCGGGCCAGGGCATGCGGAACATGTTTCCCATGCTGATTGCCGAAGAGCTCGACGTGGAGTGGAAGAACGTTCGCGTGCAGCAGGCCGAGTTGAACGAGAAGATTTATGGCCCGCAGTATTCCGGGGGATCCTCGAACACGCCGACCGGTTGGGAGCCGATGCGGCGCGTGGGCGCAGCCGGGCGGCAGTTGCTGATTACCGCTGCCGCACAAACGTGGAGCGTGCCGGAGGGCGAATGCACAACGCAATTGGGCCGGGTTGTACATGCGAGTTCAGGGAAGTCTGCGGGGTACGGCGAGCTTGCGGAGAAGGCTGCGGCACTGCCAGCGCCCGCGCTGAGCAGCGTCAAGCTCAAGGATCCGAAGGACTACCGGATCATCGGCCACTCGCAACCCAACGTGGACGCGCACGGCATTGTCACCGGCAAGCCGGTCTTCGGAATCGATGTGCAACTGCCGGGGATGCTGTACGCGAGCATTGAGAAGGCTCCGGTCTTCGCGGGCAAAGTGAAATCGGCGAATGTCGACGCGATCAAAGCGCTGCCGGGCGTGCGGCAGGTGCTGGTGATTGACGGGGGCATTACTCCCGCGGCCTATACGCCATGGGAGCCGGGCATGGAACCGGGCATCGCCATTGTGGCGGACAGCTGGTGGCATGCGCAGCAGGCGCGCAAACAGTTGAAGGTTGAGTGGGATCTGGGCCCAGCGGCAACGCAGAGCAGTGAGGGGTTCAAGAAGGGCGCCGCTGAGTTGCTGAAGGCTCCGCCGGGAACCACCGTGCGCAAGTACGGCGACGTGGACGGTGCGCTGAAGAGCGCGGCGAAGGTGGTGGAGGCGACGTATGAATATCCGTTCATTGCGCACGTGACCATGGAGCCGCAGGGCGCGACGGCGCACTGGAAGGACGGCAAGCTGGAGATGTGGTCAACCAGCACGCTGCCGGGCGACGGTGTCGGATTGGTTGCGAGAACGCTGGGAATCCAACAGAGCGATATCACTACCCACATGGTGCGGTCGGGTGGCAGCTTTGGCAGGCGGCTGCAGAACGACTGGCTGGTGGAGGCTGCATGGATTGCCAAGCGCGTAGATGCGCCGGTGAAGCTGCTGTGGTCGCGCGAAGATGACATTACCCACGATCCCTTCCGTCCGGGCGGAACCTTCGGACTGAAGGGCGGAGTGGATGCACAGGGCAAGCTGACCGCGTGGCGACAACATTTTGTCACCTACGGGGATGCGAAGCACTCGACTTCCGGCGGCGGTATTGGACGGGATGCGTTTCCGGCCGGCTTTCCACCGGTTTATGCGCTGTTTACCTCTGCACAGCCGCTCATGCTGCGCACCGGAGCATTGCGTGCGCCGGGCGACAACGCCTACTGCTGGGTTGCGCAGTCGTTCCTGGACGAGATGGCTCATGCGGCCGGACGCGATCCGGTCGAGTTTCAGCTTGAGCTGCTGAGCAACAAAAAGGCGCCCTGGAAGTCAGACGGCGAAGATGCTGTGGGCGACCACGAGCCGGTGGGACCGGGCGCGCTGATTCCAGAGCGGTTTAAAGGCGTGCTGCAGATGGCTGCAGACAAGTCCGGGTGGGCAAACCGGAAGAAGACGCCGGGGCGCGGGATGGGGATTGCCGCGTGGTTCTGCCATCTGGGCTATGTGGCAGAAGTTGCAGACGTAAGCGTGGACGCGGCGGGCAAGGTTACGGTGCACAAAGTGTGGGCGGTGACGGATATCGGCAGCCAGATCATCAACCCGGGGGCGGCAGAGAACCTTGTGCAGGGGGGCATTATGGAAGGCATGGGACACCTGGCACAGGAGATCACGCTGGTGGATGGACAGATCCAACAGTCGAACTTCCAAAACCACCCGCTGATGCGGATGCGGCAGGTGCCGGAGATCGAAGTCATCTGGCTCAAGACCGAATACTCGCCGACTGGGTTGGGCGAACCGACGCTTCCGCCGACGCTGCCGGCGGTGACGAACGCGATCTTTGCGGCGACAGGGAAGCGGATTCGGACGCTGCCGCTGAAGAGCAGCGGATTTGGGTGGGCGTGAAGGGCGACTGTTGGATGGTGTACGAAAACTGCGTTGAATGAAAACATCGACCGCTTGCGATCGAGCTCCACCGCTCGTGTCTTCGGGAAAAGGCGTCAACACTCGGGCAGCTCACCGCGCTCACGAATCTCCTGTCTGAGACCGAGACCATTCTTTCGACCAATACCCATCCAGGGGTCGCTCAGAACGCGCCTTGGAGTTCATGCGCCCCGTTTGGACACATTTGGGGATCGCAGAACCGATAGCTCAGGCAAACTGTCCCTGCGCCACATCTTCGATGGACCTATAATTGATCGGTCCGTTAAGGGCTTTCCTTGACGCCGCTTTCAAGAGTTGCCGCACTCCCTTAGCTGCCCCTTGGAACATAATCTGCGCCATGAAAATGAGCATCATGATCCACAAAATAGGCGAACCAAGCAAGAGCCGCATCGTCGCTAGGCGCATGCCCTTGTGATGAATTCTCTCAAGCTGTCTGCGAACATGTTCGTTATCCGTGGAGGTAAGAGCATTATCCCATTCGGTGTGCCATCTACTCGGGTCCTGCTCACCGGAGATCTTGTGAATAATGACAGACATTAACATTCGGAATGCGGTTAATTGATGACCGTGCCTAATGAACCCGTTCATCTGCCTTCTCAAGAGAATGTAGGCGGGGTGTTGAAAGGAAATCTGGCCATCTGCCGCAAGGTCGAACAGTTCATCCCTAATTTCAAACATTTCCTGCCGGAATGCGTCCAAGCGAACCGCGGGGAGTATCTTGAAAATCACCACAATCATAAAAAGGGCAACTACCGCGAATTGCAGGAAATCTGCGAGTTGCGACTCCGAAATCATTGATCTTCCTCCCTCGTCATGCCTTCGGGTGTGAGAAGACTCGACTCCCTGTTTCGGTCGATCCTCTTTTCCAGAGACTCCGTTCGTGAAGTTAGACGCTTTCGCGTGTTCTTATGTCTCCGATATTCGTTTGCCCAAAGGGCTGTGGTTAGCCCCGACGTGACTAGGCTAGCTGTGACCACAAAGTTAAAGTGCGCAGAGATTTTGAGCGCCAAGTCGGCAACTGATACGTGTCCGGCAAACGCTCGGAAGGTCTCCGCCACCTCGTAAATCATAAAGCAAATAACGGGTGCCCAAATGAACGAGTTCCCGAACTGACGAATCAAGGCGAAAATCTGCGCCAAAATCCAGCGAAGCGCTGGAGGCTCATCTCGTTCGCCTCTTCCTGTAGATGGCATTGTGAGCCTTCCGGATGCACCAATACTGGTTCAGAATTCGACGCCACCAACATATCACTTCGCTCCCTCAAGTTGTAAATCAGATTATCGGCACTACCCAAGTGAAGCAATACTCCATTCAACGCACATTTATGACACTGCCGAGGCCACCCCAGCAAAAAAGGGATGTCGCCGGGGGCCCCGTCAAGTCGTGCACTTTCAGAACCGCGATTCGGCGGACTCATTCAAAAAGCTCTTAGAAGCCGGAGCGGATTGCGGCGGATTGGGCCTGGGCGATTTGGATGCGGGTGAGGACGCTGCCGTTGAAGGCGAGCGGATTCAGTTGGGCGTAGTGGATGTGGAGTTGTGAAGCACGAACAGGCGGCTCGAGTGGGCCGCCTGTCGTGTGTTTGGGGTTGCGAAAAAGATCCCTCAGGGGCTAAAGCCCAGCATCATTTTCAGCTATCTACGGCACGACTGAAGTCGTGCCCTGACTCATGGTCCTTGCGCGACCCTGGTTTAAAAGCCGGAGTGAATTGCGGCGGCCTGCGCCTGGGCAACCTGGATGCGGGCGAGAAAGACCGGCTCGCTGTAGTGTTCGGCAACGAGGCGGGCTGCCTGGCCTTCGTCAAGATACGGCTGCACCTGAGAGATTTTGATGCTGGCCTGCGATGCCATTTGAGCCGCGGTGGCTTTGCTCGAGATGGACTCGATGAGGGCAAAGATGGCGTTGATGATGGTGGCGACGCCATTGATTGCGGCAAGCGCGTGCGTTTGGCTGTTGGGGTTGACGATTCGAGCGGACTGGAGAAGCGCGGCGTTCACCTGTTGCTGAAAAGTGACTATCTGGCTTTGCAACTGGGCAAGCAGGCTTGCGGAGGGATTGGCCAGGTAGGCTTTGCATTGAGCGACGAGCAGATTGGTGGCTGCATCGAAGCTGGCGGTGGCGGCCTGGAAGATGGGCGCATCGGCAGGCGCAAGCACGGAGGCGGTTGTGTCGACGACGCCGACGGCGGTTTGAAGCGCCGGGGTCCAGTTGACAATATCCTGGGCGACGGTTATGCCCGAGCAGCCAGCAAGCGGCATGGTGCCCGCGATGAGGACGGCGCAAAGCATGAGAACGCCGAGTTTGGCAGAGGTGCCCGAGGTTGGGCTTGGAGCAGGGTCCTTGGCCAAGAGGCCAAGGAGGGCGGTAGCCAGGGCGCTGACAAGAGAGATTACAGTTCCGGTGCCGGCGGCGCCGAGAGTGATGCCCTGCTGCGAGAGGACTCCGGCAATGGTGACGGCGGCGATGAGCAGGCCGGCGGCCGAGGTGCGTGGATGGTTCCAGATGTTTGAGATCAGGTTCATTGAGATGCTCCTTTGAAACTGGTTGAGCGGCCCGCGCCGCAGAGGTTGATTTGCGATGAGTGAGCCCCAGGGCTCATGCCCCTCAGAAAACTGCAGGCGCGACGGGCCGCGGAGAGGCATTCCTCTCGCGGTGGGGCACTCACGCCGGCAGTGTGGTCGGCTAAGGGGTTTTCTTCCCAAGAGTAGGGGAATGAGAGGGATTTCTACGCAAACGGGCAGGACGGGGCAGGATGCCTGGAATCAGTGGTTTAGGCGAACAAGGGCTCGGGCGGAGCTTGACAGGAGGGGGTGGAGGTGCCGATTAGCGAAGTGTTTGAGGGTCGGGAGGCCTCGGTACGGCCGATCACCACCCCAGCGAGCCAAGACCGCTCGCCGGGGACCCCGGCCGGAGACCGGCGCTACGATTTTCGGGGGACGTAGCGGCGGTCGCGGATTTCAAACTTTCCGCTGACCATACGGGAGATGGCCTCGGTGTAGGCGATGTGCTCTTCGGCGAGAATGCGGGCGGCGAGGGAGTGGGAGTCGTCGGAGTCGAGTACGGGGATGGCGCGCTGGAGGATGATGGCGCCGTGGTCGAGGTGCTCATCGACGAAGTGGACGGTGCAGCCCGCGACCTTGACTCCGTAGTCGAAGGCCTGCTGCTGGGCATCGAGACCAGGAAAGGCGGGCAGAAGCGAGGGGTGGATGTTGAGGATGCGGTTGGGGAAGGCGACGATGAAGGCGGGCGAGAGCAGGCGCATATAGCCGGCGAGGCAGACGAGGTCGACCTGATGCGAGTGGAGGCAGGCGATGAGATCGGCGTCGTGGGCTTCGCGGGAACGGCCTCGGGATTCAAGGACGGCGATGGGCAAGCCGAGGTGTTCAGCGGCGGCGATTCCTGGTGCGCCGGGGACGTTGGAAATGACGATAGCAATTTCGATGCCGGGGAGGCGACCGGATCGGATGGACTCGGCGATGGCGAGGAAGTTGGAGCCGCGGCCGGAGAGGAGGATGCCGAGGCGAGTGGTATGCGGAGCTGATTGGTGAGCGGACATGAGGTGTAGCGAGTCAGCGAGATAGCGGGTCAGCGAGCCGGCAAGCGCGGGTCAAGAGACCGGCGGAACTGGGCTCAGGTGTATTGCACGCGTTTGTGTTCGCCTTTGACGACGCGGCCAACGACGTAGAACTTTTCTTCGGCGCGGTCGAGCAGGTTCTTGGCGCGGGCGAACTTGGCGGCAGGGATGGCAGCGATCAGGCCGATTCCCATGTTGAAGGTGCGCAGCATCTCTGGCTCGGAGACCTGGCCGAGGGCTTGCAGGTGGTCGAAGATGGGCAGCACGGGCCAGGAACCGAGCTCGATTTGCGCGGCACAGTTCTTGGGCAGAATGCGGGGCAGGTTCTCCGTGATGCCGCCGCCGGTGATGTGGGCCATGCCAACCGTGACGCCAGCCGCGGTGAGCTTCTGAATCACGTGGAGGTAGCTGCGGTGGGTCTTCATGAGGGCAGCGCCGGCCTTCTCTTTGATGGCGGTGACGTATTGCGTGGGCTTGTAGCCGCCGACCTCAAAGAGGAGCTTGCGGGCAAGCGAATAGCCGTTGGTGTGGAGGCCGGTGGAGGGCATGCCGATGAGGACATCGCCGGGCTTGATGGGGTCGCCTGTGATCATCTTGTCGCGATCGACAGCGCCGACAATGAAGCCGGCGAGGTCGTATTCACCGTCGGCGTAGAAGCCGGGCATTTGGGCGGTTTCGCCACCGACGAGGGCCAGGGCGTTGGCGCGGCAGGCCTCGGCCATGCCGGTGATGACGCTCTCGGTGACTTCGGGGTCGAGACGGCCGCTGGCAAAGTAGTCGAGGAAGAAAAGAGGGGTGGCCCCCTGGACGGCGATGTCGTTGACGCAGTGGTTGACGAGGTCGGCGCCGACGGTATGGTGGAGGCCGAGCTCGAAGGCAATTTTGAGCTTGGTCCCGACGCCGTCTGCCGAGCTGACGAGGATGGGGTTCTTGAAGCGCTGGAGATCGAGGCGGAAGAGAGCGCCAAAGCCGCCCATTCCGCCGAGGACGTTGCGGTTGAAAGTCTTCTGGGCCAGGTACTTAATACGCTCCTTGGCGCGGTCGCCCGAGGAGATGTCGACGCCAGCGTCGGCGTAAGTCAGGGATCTGGTGATTGGCGCGGGCGATTTGGCTGGGTTGGGCACGATGCGGGCCTTCTGCGAGTAGAGTGGCCGAAGCCGGATGGGCCGGAAAGCACGATTCTAGCAGGATTTGGGAGGAGCTTCAGTGCTGGAAAGGAAATGGCGCTGCTGGCCGGGCGTGGGGAGGGGGCAGACCTCCAAACGGCCCCAGATGCGGTAGCGCCAGCGGGCGATGATGCGGTAGACAGGATCGGCAAGGAAGACGGGAACAAGTCCGAGGAAAGCGGCTACAGCAGGCCAGGGTTGGGGCAATTCGCAAAGCGCAGCAAGGACGGCTCGAGAGCGGACGAGAACCTGGGGACTTGCGGAGAACGGCAGGCGGACGACGAGGATGGAGCCAGGGGCACCGGAGGAGTCAGACGGTTGGGGGTTTGCAGCGAGAAGAGCGGCGAAGGCGGGATCGCTGAAAGGCGCGAAGCGCAAGCGGTCTTTTCGGTCGCGGCGGATGAGCCAGCGGATGGAGGCGTTGCAGAGGCCGCAGTAGCCGTCGTAGACGACGAGGAGGCGATCGCCGAGCTGGTC
This sequence comes from uncultured Occallatibacter sp., assembly GCA_964460385.1. Classification (GTDB taxonomy): domain Bacteria; phylum Acidobacteriota; class Terriglobia; order Terriglobales; family Acidobacteriaceae; genus Telmatobacter. The sequence continues at coordinate 18,303 of CAYWSR010000079.1, forward strand.
AGGGCCGAGTTGGGAAACGGGGTTCACTACCAAGAAGGATGCGGGTGAGAGCGGGGACGATGCAAGCGTGGCGGCCGGGGTTGAAGGTGACCAGGGATAGAGAGGGCGGGATTCTATACTGGCGTCAGGATGAGCGAAGAGATTACAGCACGATCGGGAGCGAAGTCGAAGCAGCTTCAAGAGCGAGCAGAGCGGTATTTTCCTGGCGGGGTGAACTCGCCGGTGCGGGCGTTCAGAGCGGTGGGCGGCGCGCCTCCGTTTTTGGAGCGGGCCGAGGGCGCGAGGGTTTGGGACGCCGATGGCAACCGCTACATCGACTACTTCGGTTCGTGGGGGCCGATGATTCTGGGGCACGCGTTTCCGCCGGTGGTGGAGGCGATTG
>CAYWSR010000080.1:0-18477 GCA_964460385.1 uncultured Occallatibacter sp.
AGCCGGTCTTGCATCTCGTCGGCCACCCAGATGTGCCCATCGGCATCCACCGCGATGCCCTTGGGCCGGGCGAAATATCCGGGCCCGTCGCCGTTCTTCCCGAACATGCTGATGAAGTTTCCGTCTGCATCGAAGATCTCCACCCTGTTGTTCAGAGTGTCGGTCACATAGACGTTGCCTTCAGCATCCAACGCCACACCTTGCGGCGCGCCAAAGTCGCCTGGCGTGGTGAGGTAGTGATTTTTGCCGCCGGTTCCAATGCGCCGCAGTTCCTTGAGGCTGTCTGCGTCAAACACAATCACCTGGTCCTGCTGCGTATCCACTATATAAAGAAAACGGTTCGCCGTATCGATGGCTAGGCCAACTGGATCGACAAGCCCTTCCGTAATCTGGCCTTCCACCTCGTGCTTCGGGTTAAAGACCATCACGCGGCGCATCTTGGCGTCGGAAACAAAAAGCCGGTCGTCGTCATCGATGGCGAGCCCGTTAATCCAGCCGAAGTGAGCTTCGTAGCCGTTGCGGATGAGCTGTGTGTCGTGGGTCTTCGGGTCGAAGATAAAAACAGCGCCCACTCTTTGATCGGCCACGTACACCAGGCCCTTTGAATCGAACGCTATGCCGTAGGGTCCAATCAGCTGGAATGGAAAGGTCTTGGGGTTGAATTTCTCTTCTGTGGACTGCGTGCCGGCAAGACGGTCCATCCAGGTCGCCTTGGGCTTGGCGGTCGCCGCCGGTGTGATATCCACCTTCTCGCCGGCGAAATAATCCATCCAGTGTATGCGCCCAATGCTGGGCGGGGCTGGCCACACGAGTTTTGTAGGGTCGAAAGGAAACTTGCGCGGACCAACCTCGGGCGCAGGGGTGGGGTCGGTCTTCTTTTTCTTGTCGGCGCCGGCGGAATGGGGTAATGCCATGCCCAGCGCGCAAAGAACCAAGACCGTGAGCAGCTTGCGAAAACGCATCGAGTTGAAGGGGAATTGAAACATCGCAGTCTCCGTTACTTTCCAGGCGAAATCGTTTGCTTCATGTTCATTCTGTTCTTGTGGCAGTCGTCGCAGAACGCCATGTTGTTGGTCTGATCGTTCACCAGCAGATCGGGTTGGGCCGAAGCGTGCGGCTGGTGGCAGGAGAGACAACTGAGCGGCGTCAAAACCTTGGATTGGTTGGTTGGGTCCATCACGTCCGACACCGGATGGTAGTCCACAGGGTGCCCCAGCCCAAACCGCAGAGGCAGGATCGGAACCTTGTTCTTGGCGTAATAGTCGTTGGGCAATTTCACGGTTCCGTTGAAAATCGTGAGCAGACGCGTGGCACTATCCTGCTGCGGAGTGGAGTCGGGACCGTGACACTCAAGGCACAGCGCGTTCCCTTTGGCCCGCAGCAGGTGATCGATGTCGCCGCCGTGGGGCGTATGGCATGTTGAGCAGCCCTGCACAAAGGCCGGTTGGTGGTGTACCGCCTTCTTGGCCAGGTCGCCAATGTCGGTGTGACATCCCACGCAGATACTCACCGCGTCGGTCTTCGGCAATCCAGGCTCGTTGCTGGCGTGCGGACTGTGGCAATCGGTGCAATCTCCCATTGCGCCGGGATGTTGCACCTTCGATGAATCGATCAGTTTCGCCTTGTCGTCGTGACAGGTCACGCACAATGTTTTGGCATCGGCCTGCGTCAGAACCACTTTGCCGTCCTTGGCCGGCGCATGGCACATATCGCAGCCCCTGGCCTCGAACGGCGGATGCTGGAATTTCGCCATCCGCTTGGGTGAGGAAGACTGGTGCGGGTCGTGGCACTCCACGCAGTTGGCCGTCGCGAAGGGCTGGTTCTGATGAGCTTTCTGCAGGTCCGCATCCTTCGCATCATGGCAATCAAGGCAGAGCGCCGGAGCCGCCTTGGTCAGATGGAACCGGTTTTCCATCGTCGGTTCGGCGCCGGTCTTGTGCGTCACGTGGCAGGTGTCGCAGCCCATATCGAGCGCGGCATGGCGGCTGCCCTTTTCGGGCACATTCAAGCCCGTCTGGTGGCAACTGAGGCAGAGGTTTTCCTTTTGCTCGCCGGACGTGGGCTTCAGCAGCTGATTTTTGTTGTCGCTGGTGTGCGGATCGTGGCACGTCAGACAGTCGCGCACCGCCGGGGGATGCACCGTCCCCTTGATGTCGGCCGCTTTCTTGTCAGCGTGGCAGGTGAAGCAAAGGTTGGACGGAGTAGCTGTGATGAGTACGACGCGCGTGACATCTTTGTTGACCCGGATCTGATGGCAACCCAAACAACCCGCGGCCATGGCGGAGTGTACTGCCTTGCCCTTGGCCTTGTCCTCATGGCATTCCAGGCACTTGGCGCCATCCGTCTTCGGGTCCAGCGGGACGGGATGAACCGCCGCGCCGGCGCCGGTCGCAAACAGCGCGAACAGCACTATCCCAATCCAGGCGTGCGTGCCAGGCCTGCGGCCATTCGGGTTGGCGCCCGACCTGTGAAACCAGATGCGATGAATGAGCTGTCTCATACGGCTTTTGAGGGAAGTTTGCTGAACAAAGGTCGCCAGGACGCGAGGGGACTCAAGCAAAGTGCTGCGCGCGGACAAGCGACTGAATGAAAACAACTTCTCACGGGTTATTAGATATTGGGACCGAAACCCGTGACGGTGATTTAGATCACACAAACGATCCCTCCAGCGTGCTCATTTTCTTCCGATCGGCCCTCTGCGGAAGGCGCCCTGCGTGATCGTGCCATCGGCATTGTGCGCCACCTGATGGCACACCAGGACGCAGGTATTCGCACTGCGATTGTAAGAAATGGGAAGGATTCCGTTCGGCGCCACGACATTCACGTCAAAGTTGATCAATCGCTCTCCGCTGATGGCTCCGCTCGCAGCGCCCATGCCGTGCGCCGTGTGACATGTGGAACACGTGAAGCCCGCATTGATGTGACTGCTGTGCTGATTCCAACTGGTGTTCTTAATGATCTGGTTCGGTAGATCGTGGCACTTTCCGCACAGGCCATAGGGGCCGTTCACACTCAGATCGGGCGTGGGAAAGAGGTTCGTAACAAGTTGACCCGGTGTCGGGGACTGGCTGAATTCATAGCGGCGCTCCAGGATATGCGTCCATTTCGATCCGTGCGGACCGTTCGGGCCCGCGCCCCCAAATTCCCGGTTGTCGTCGCTGTTGTGGCAATCGGTGCAGAGAATCTGTGTGCCCATGGCGCGTCCTTGTGTAGCGCCATCCAGATTCAGCATGTTGGGCAACAGGCTGGGCTGTGGAAGAGAGCTGCTCCGAGCGTGCATCACAGGATGGCTCGAGGTGGCTGCGAGCGCAAACTGCGAGATCAGGTTGAGAGGATCGCCCGCCGATACCGTCCGCACCGGGAAGTATCCATAAATCGGCTGCACCTGTTTGCCCGAGCTGGCGCCGTGGCAGCGAAGGCAGTTGTCATATTGATTGATGGCCGGCGTCAGCACGCTCACTCCATCCGTGGCATTGATGCCCGCGACGTCTTTCTGCGAGATGCGGATCAGCGGCGCAGTCGGAAATAACCCCACCTGCTGCGACCCATGTGCGCTGTGGCAATCCACGCACGTCGCATGACGGTTGTTGTTGAGCAATGTGTTCTCTGCCGCATCGTGCGGATTGGCCGATGTGGGGAAAGGATGCCCGATCTTGGGTACCGCATACTCGGGAGCCAGATTGGCGTACGAGGCCATCGGAGAGACGCTCGGCCCACCGTTGTGACAGGTAAGACAGTCCTGTTCATTCATCCCGCGCAACAGCCGTGCCCCCGCGCCGGCATTATGCGGCGTATGGCATGCGATGCAGGCATCGGTACCTACTGTCGTATAACTCCCGAGCAGGGCCTTGGGAGAGAGAGTACCGCTGGCCAAAGCATGCGCGCTGGTGGCCCAATCGGCGAGCGGGTTGACCTGGCCGCTCATCTGCCGCAGGGGGTCGTGGCAAGCGAGGCACATCTGGCCCTTGGAACTGTTCCTTACCAGGAAATTCAAGCTCAGTTGGTCGATCGCTTGCACGTGCGGATTGTGGCAGGACGTGCACTCGACATTTCCTCCAATCAGCTTCACTGCTCCGGTGGGATCGGCAGTCCTGTGGTTCGCCACCAGCGAAGACGCCAGGTCGACATTGTCCTTCAACGGCCACGCCAGGCTGAATGGGTGCGACAACTGCATGTTGTTGCCAAATACATCTTGGGAGTTCATCGAGCCGCGCGTGGTCACCTGGCCATAGGCAAGGGTGTCTCCCACAGCGACGGTACCATCGTGGCAGCTCAGGCATTCATTGCTGTCCTTGCCAAGCTTCGGCTGTCGGCCACTGTTAGTTTCCGTGGTGCTGGTGTAGGTCGTGTACGTCTGCTTGGTGAGCTTCTGGTTCCAAAGCCCGGCTGATCCGGAGTGTGGCGCGTGGCAGTAAGCGCACGCGTCCGGACGCGCGCCGGTGATAGGCGAATTGCCGCCCGGCCCCAGATTATGCATGCCCAGCACGTCTCCCGTGATTTGAGCAGACAGGAGGCTTCCCGTAAGGAGAGTCGTCAGCGCGGCCACCAGGATTCTGAGCCTCACCTCGTTCCCCCCTGGACCGGTTGCTTCAAGCCAACGTAATGAAACACCTGCACGCGGCGGTTGAACGAATCCACAACAAATACCCTGTCGTCGCGGTCGATGGACAGTCCTGCCGGCAACTGAAACTCACCCGCATGCGTGCCTCTGGCCCCAAAGTAGTAAAGAAGGTGGCCCTGGCGGTTGAACACCTGCACCATGCCCCACAATCCATCCACCACGTAGAGGTCGCCTTCCGAGTCGATGCCGACTCCCTTCGGCCGGAACATGGCTCCAGGACTGTCGCCGATAGTACCAACGGCGTACTGGAATGTTCCGGAGCGGTCAAACACCTGCACCCGGAAGTTCATCGCGTCCACCACCATCAGGTTTGGCCCATCCAGCCGAAGCTCAGTCGGCAGATTGAACTCGCCTTGGCCATCCCCAGTCTTGCCGATTGTCTGCAGCACGTTCCCCTGCATGTCGAGGACGTACACCTGGTCGCGAAGCGTATCGGTCACATAAATCCGCTGCGCTGCTGAGTCCACGGCAATGCCTGTCGGCCGTTTGAAATACCCCTCGCCGCCCTTCAGGCTGCCGATGACGCGAAGAAACTTTCCATTGGGATCGAAGACAAAAATATCTCCCGCTTCTGAATCGGTCACGTAGATGTTGTCCTGGGCATCCACGGCAATACATTGCGGCGTCCGCATTGAGTCCTTCTTGTCGATTCGCTGGATGAACTTGTACTTGTGCTGCGCGAAATCGAAGATGTGCACGCCCACAGCGCCCGGATCGGTCACAAGTATCCGTCCCCGCGAATCGGTGGCAACACTGTACGGCCGCACCAGGAAGTGGTAGTCGGGCGCGCCGGCGATTACGTCCACAACCTTCGTCCAGAACCCGCGATTCGGCTTCACTTCAGATTCCGAGCTGAAACTGCGTTCCCAGCTCAGCGTGCGTCCGCCTTCCAGAGACATCTCCCATTGCTCTGGCGCAGCGGCCGGGGCCTTGTTATTTCCGGAGGCCCACGTCGGCCGAGCCTGCAGCAGAATGCCACCCGCCATCAGGGCCACGCCAAGCAAATGCGCCCGCCTTCGCATTAGAAAAGATTGAACCAACGTGACACCCCGATATAGAACGACGATACAACTTCAGGACCCGTGCCGGACCCGCTGAAGCCCTGCCCCAAACGCGCGTATCCACTGTCGAAGTTCAGCTTGCGAACGTGATACTCGATCAGCGCATTGTATTCATCCGTCTCGTTCAACGACGAGACCCCGTTGCTGGAAGTATTGCTCAGCGACCTGGAGTAAGAGGCCGAAAGAACCAGATTTTTCACAGGAGTACTGGAAAGCGCAAAGGCGTAGCTGTCTCCGCCGTACAGGCTCACCAGAGTTGAGGGCAAAACAGGAGTTGGAATCGGCACCGGTATCAGGCCCGCGCCGGTCGCCAGCGCCTGCCCGCTTGCTTTTGAATAACTGCCGTTGGCGGTGAGGAACCTGTCATACCCCACGCTGCCGTAGTAACTCTGGTTGCTGCTCACATCGCCGGCCTGTTGGGTCAACGCCGTCCGCGAGGCGCTCCCACCCACGCCCACGTGAAATGCTCCCCAGCGCCGCCTTGCGCTAACCGAGTAATTGAAAGACGAGTTCATGTAGGTGACCAGCAAGGTCTGCACATTTTGCTGGTAGCCGAACATGCCGGTCACGTGCCACCCCAGAATGTCACTGGTGTAATTCTCGTTCGTGGAGAAGCTCAGGCTGTCCTCGCCGGTCTGTTCCGATATATTTTCGGTCACTGTCAGCGAAGCATTGAGGTTGCCTTCAAGAACCTGGTGCGAGAACGACGCGCTTCCGCCGATAGAATCCTGTCCATACGTGTCTCCCTCGAACAGTTGGACGCGGCGCTCCGCGTAGACCGAAGTCTGCACGTTGGGAACAGGAATGTAACTGGCGACCCCCAGCAGGTCAAGGGAGTTGGATGACTCGTTCTCGGCGGGCAACGAAACCGCGCCGCCTGCGCCGATGACCGCCTGGATCAGTTGTCCAGCCAGATTGTCGGAGTAATTTGCGCTGGCCGAGAACGACAGTTTTTGGGTTGGGTGTATCGAGGCGGTGGTGTTGACCAAATCGATGGTTCCTGTGCTGTTTGAGCCCGAGTACGTGTCGTTCCATTCTGACCGGTTGATGCTTGCCGAAACTGAACCCTGAAAGGGGATGCTGTGCGAGACGTTGAACCCGTAGCCGCTGTTGTCTGATTGCGACTCCGATCCCGCTTCGCCGGTGACCACCTCTGGAATCAACGCATGGCTCTCGCCGGTGGTGTAGAAAGCGCCCATGCTGAACCCCGCCAATCGGTAGCTCGAGTGAAGGTTGAGCGTTCGAAACTTGCTCGAGCCCTGATCGTCTGTTCCGTAAACCGAATACTGGTTGCTGCCCATCTGGTAGCCCGCTGAGAAACTCGGGGCGTGAGGAAAATTGAATCCCCAGCTAATGCCGAGCGCGTCGTTGTTGCCATGGGTCACATAATTGCTGAGCCCCGGAACAGCGTAACTCCCTTCGCTGTTGTACTGCTTCGAATAGCTGATCGACCCAGGAAAGCGGCTGCCGCCGAAGATGGTGGCGCCGACGTTGACCCCGCTGGCATCGGAGATGGATTGAAAGTCGGAGTTCGCCCGCGATTGGTTGACGAACACCGAGGCATTGAAAGACAAGAAATTGGGATTGTAGAAAGAACCCGTGTAATTCGCGACGCCGCCCAGCAGCCAACCGTGGTCGGAGCTCGTCATGTTCCCGTAATCCGCGTTATATCCCGCGGAGATCGAGCCGTTAACGCTTGAGGTGATTTCGCCCAGCTTGACCTGCGCGGCAACAGGCCATGCCACCAACAGAAGCCCTGCTTGTGCAAACCACGCGACTCGGGAGAAAACGCACACGATATGCCAACCCCAAAACTTCAAAACTCAAGCCTGCCGCAAATTGACTTCCTGTCGTGTCATGAACTGCTTCTGCCATGCCACCTATCCTTCGAGACTGGCGCCCACCCGGGATATGAGCCACAAGTCCAAACTGCTTCCACAGCCCCTTACAGCAATTCAACCTTCGCGTTCTCTCTCAGCTTCTTGTCCAGCGCAGCGCGCAACTGTTCCTTCTTGTTCTTCAACAATTCCGTTTCCAATGACTTTCTTACTTCCTCAAATCTCACTTTTCCAGCCGGTGTGTGCTCCCCCAGGCGGACAATGGTGTATATCTGTTCCACCTGGATCAAATCGGTGACTTCGCCAGGCTTCATCGCAGCTAAAGCCTTGATTACCTGCGGCGCCAGTTGGCCTACGGGGATAGGCTTGTGCTGGCCCATCATCACCCGGTAATCGTCATCGGAGATCTTCTCTGCCAACAGGCCAAACTCTTCAGCCGTCTTTGTCGCCTTCGCCTGGCGCAGCGCCGACTCGGCCCGCGTGCGCCCTTCCTTTAACTGCTCTGCCGTGGCTTTGGCCGGAGGGATCACGGAGATCGTCTGAATGGTGTAAGTCTCCGGATGTTCAAATCGGTCAGGATTCTGATCGTAGTAGGCCCTGATCTCGGCCGGGGAGATCGTATCGTTCTTGTCGACCTCGCCCTTCAGGAAAGTGTCGATCAGCAGCGAACGCCGGATCTTCGCATCGAGCAGTTGCGTCGAGCCATGAAACTCGGCCTCCAACAGGCCATTGAACTCTTCGGGCGTAGCAAAAGAATTGCGGAATTCAGCCTCCGACTTTTGTATCGTCGCAGCCGGTATCGTCATCCTTCGCCGCTGCGTTTCCTGGTATACCAGCTCTTCGAAGACGATCATCTTCAGGGCGCCGGCGCGGATCCCCGGCTCAAGATCTTTTGGGATGCCGTTGTGCTGCCGGCCATAGGGGAAGATCGCATATTCCTCGCGCAGCAGATCGGCGTCGGTCAATACCACACCGTTGACTCGCGCTATCGGTTTTTCAAGCTGGGTTGCCGGCCCCGCCGGGGACTTTGTGGCAGGCGCCTGCGTGAAGACCGTGGGGGCATGCGAAGCAACCTGGCCGCCGGCCGTGGCAATCGCGAGGAGAAAGAAACCGCAGGTTGAAAGTCCATGTTTCATGATGACCATCCTGTTTCAAAAAATGGGGAGAAGAATTTCAAAAAAAGGGGGGAGAGAGACTTCTGCCCCCCTCCCCCTTTCATGCAATCGGTTTAGAACACTGTTCCAGCGGTTCCGCCGTTCAGTTCGTTCGACTCTCCACCATGGCACTGGCGGCAGAACTGCGCCGTCTGGTTGGTGTAGATGTTGGCGTCGGCCGGGTTGTAGGGAGCGCGAATGAAGAACATGGTCGCGTAGTTGCCGGCAGGAAGGCCGGAGATGCCGCTCTTAAGTGCGGTCCCGTTGGTGGCGAGCAAATTGATGGCAGCAGGCGTGGAATTGGAAACAGCTACAACGTTCATCAGGTGCTGGTTGTGGCAAGTGGTGCACATGACCGCAGGCTGGTTGTTGACAGCGGAGGGCGAGACAAAGAAGCCGTAGTTATTGATGAACTGCGCCATCATCGGCCCGGGAATAATCCCGCCGCTAGCCGAGACAGTGCAGTCCCAGCCGTGATTGGCAATGCCGCAAGGAATGATGGCATTGGTGCCCACCGGGTGGTCAGTGAGATAGCTGGCCGCGCCGCCGCCGCTGGTTCCGTTATTTCCGATCAGCGTCGGGATGGGGTTGGTTCCGTAGGTGTTGGGAAGAAGCGATGTCTCGTAGACCTTGTTCTTCATCATGGCGCCCCGAGCGAGGTTGCCGTCGTGGCAGCTCAGGCACATCAGGATGCCGGAGACGTCAGGCGTCCCGGCGTTCAGGCCGCCGCCCGGCAGTGTTTCTGTGTACTTGGCGGCGCCAAAGGCATAGGTCTGGTTGTAGAGAGGGCTGGCATCCTCGCCCCAGAGAGCTTGAGAGCCTGTATCGGTGCCCTGCGTCTGCGCCTTGCCGTTGCCCAGAGAGCCGCTGTGAGGGGCGTGACAGCCTGCGCAGCCACGGCCGTAGTTAAGGTGAGCGCCGAGCACGTCATTTGCCGGCGCGGCGTTATTTTGGGCCGCCGCGAAGCCCGCGGTTGCCAGAAGCATGATGGCGATTGAAGCAATGCGTTTCATTGGGTGGTGCCTCCTAATGCTGATTCCTGTCGTCTGGCCCGTGAGGTCGATTCCGCTCGACCGCAAGGGTGTTGTTTCAGCTCAGTCTTCCACTCAAACTCGTGGAAGTCTGACGCCCTCGCTGCGAGATCAGGCGATGTTTCGGGCCGGCACTCGCAAGTGGTCGTTGAGGAGAATGACTCGACTTTCTCCGAGGTAGGTCTTGAGTCATTCCTGGCAATTCGCTCCCCCACGCTGGGCGATCTGAGACGGTGACGTCGATTACAATCCTCGAATTACTTTGATTAAGAGTGCTGTGCTTCATATGTGAGAATCGTCACTTTCCAGAAAGCGATTTTGCTCCCTGCAAAACATCTGCAGGCCTTCGGAGTTATGCAGGCATGTTTGCAGGTGATCAGCCTCACTCTCAGTGACGTCAATCACAGTGCATCACTCTCCGCAAAGCGTGATCTGCGTCACACCCTCGCGAGACTCTCAGTGCTCCACTAATTCTGTCTTCACCATCGCCCTGGAGCTGAAACGGGGCGGGCTCAGAAGGCCCCCAGGGCAGCGGAAAGCACTCCGATTCAATCCTTTGCGTCTCGAGTTGAAGATCGAAAGACTCTAATTTCAGGGCAGATGCGACTGGGGGAAGGCCAAGGCATGTCAAACGAATCAACCACGGAGCCCACTGCGAGTCCAACGCTCAAGGCTACGCAGGTCTACATAATGGCAGTCATCTGCCTCGCTTTGGGCCTGGCATTCGGGTACCTGTTCCGTGGTTCTCAACTGCAAACCGCCCCGGCGCAGACAGCTCCCAGCGCTGCATGGCCAACCGCCGCCGCAGGCGCGATGGGCCAGATGTCCGCCGGTAGCCAGGCCCAATCCGCCGCCGGCCCCGCGCTTCAATCCCCCCACGGGCGTGCGATGGGCGGCCAAATGCCCAGCCTGGACCAGATGAAACAGATGGCCGACAGCAAGGCCGCGCCTTTGCTGGCAAAGCTGAAGAAAGATCCGAACAACTCGGATCTCCTTGATCAGGTAGGGGCCATTTACCATTCCACACACCAGTTCAAGGAGGCGGCGGCCTACTACGACAAGGCGGTGCAGATCGACCCCAGAAACGTCGCCTTGCGCACCAAGCTGGCCATCAGCCTCTACCGCAGCGGCGATGTCGATGGTGCGATCGCACAGCTCAATCGTGCGCTGAGCTACGACCCCAAAGACGCCAATTCGTTGTTCGACCTGGGCATGATCCGGCTGCAGGGCAAACAGGACAGCAAGGGCGCGCTGGCAGCATGGCGGCAGCTTCTCAAGTCCAATCCCCAACTGAGCGCGGATCGCAAAGCCGCGGTGCAAAAAATGATGGCCGATGCGCAGAAAACGGCCGGCGATCAACACGCGGCTGAAGGAGCTCAGAGCAAATGAAGAACGCCATTCAGATTCCTGGCAAGGAATGGCCGATGGAGCGGGCCCTGATCCTCGCCGTCGTCTGTGTAACGGTTGGATTCGCCGGCGGTTGGTTCGTCCACGGAGGACAAACCCCAGAACCATCGGGAGCGGCGAAGACCGCCAGTGCCTCGCCGATGGTGGGAAACGCAGTCGCCCCGGCATCCCAGCCGCCCAGTCCTGCTCAGTTGAAGGCGATGGCCGACGCGCAAGCCGCGCCATTGCTCGAAAGGCTCAAGTCCGATTCCAATAGTCCGGATCTGCTGGCTGCCATTGGAAACATCTATTACGACGCCCAGCAGTATCCGGCCGCCGTCGACTTCTACGGCCGCGCCCTGAAGGCGAAACCCGCCGAAGCATCCGTGCGCACCGATATGGCGACCGCCTATTGGTACATGGGAAACGCCGACACGGCGATTGCAGAGTTCAACAAAGCGCTCACCTACGCACCCAATAATCCCAATACTCTTTTCAACCTCGGCCTCGTCAAGTGGCAGGGAAAGAAGGACATCGATGGCGCAGTCGCCGACTGGAAGAAGCTTCTCGCGGCCAACCCGAACTACGCAGGAAAAGACAAAGTTCAACAAATGATGGCCGAGGCAAAGCATCAAGCAGCGGTCAAGCCAGAAATGAATGCGAAGTAGAGCGGAAGAATCCAGGGGAGAAATGCCTCGTAAATAGCCTGTCCTTCGCCAAAATGCTGCTCATTCTTCCATTCACCGGCACAGGTGGTTTCTGCCCTTGACATAACCTGCCCACTGCGGAGACCGTGGATTAACGGCAATCCACTCGTATGGGAATACTCCTTGAGCGGCGGCGCAGCGTCAAGGGTCTCGATTCCATGCCTGTGTCTTGCCGGTACCGCGACTTTTTCGGGGGAGACCGCGGCTGGCAATGATCTTCAACTTCCGCCTGTTCTGGCGCATGACATTCCGGGCCTTCCACCAAACCGCCGGCTCCAATGGGCCGCTCGATCGCAATCGCCTTCTGTTCCTGGCGTGCTTCTACCCTATTTGGGGAACGCTGGCGCTCTCTGCCTGGGTGGGCTTTCTGCTGGATGAGATCTTCTTCCCCAGCTACCGGCGCCAGCCCGTCGAAAGGCCGCTGTTCATCGTCTCTCCTTTTCGCAGCGGCTCGACCTTTGTGCATCGTGCTCTGGCCCGCGATCCCAGCTTCACCACCATGAAGATGGGGCACATCTACCTGATGCCCTCGATCACGCAGCGCCGCGTCTTCGGCCTCCTTGCGAGCCTGGACGCGCTCCTTGGCGGCCCATGCGAGAAGCTGCTCCGGCGTCTCGACGCGCGAACGCTGCGCCGGCTCAAGTTGCACCCGTTCAGCCTCTTCGATCCGGAAGAGGACGAGCACCTCCTGTTCTACGCGTGGTCCACGCTGCTGGCCGGCTTCGTCTTTCCCTACCTCGACGAACTGCCCCAGTATCAGTATTTCGACACGGCAATTCCCCCCTCTGAGCGGCAACGAATCATGGCCTTCTACAAAGCCTGCATCCAGCGCCACCTCTATGCCACGGGCGGCCGATTCTACCTCGCCAAGAATCCTTTGCTCAGCGCAAAGATCGAGTCGCTACTCGAGATGTTTCCCGATGCGCGGGTCGTTTACCTCGTGCGGAATCCGATGGAGGCCGTGCCTTCCACCGTATCGCTCTTCCACTACGCATGGCGACTCTTCAGCCAGCCTCCCGTGCGCTACCCGCATGCCGAAGAGATCCTGGCCTGGACCAGGTACTGGTATGAGCACCCGCTCGAAGTCATCGATCGGGACAGATCCGGGCGGTGCATGATCGTCCGCTACGAGGATCTGCTGCAGTCGCCGGATCGCGTCCTTGGCCGAATCTACAGCGAATTCGGCTATCCGGAGAGCAACGCGGTGGAGTCGATCCTGCGCGATGCTGCGCAGGAGGCCCGGACTCACACCAGCAACCACGTCTACAGCCTGGATGCCATGAGCTTCACCCCCGAGCAAATCGTGCGCGAGTTCGCACAGGTCTTCGATCGATTTGGATTTGAGGGGCCAGAGTTCGAAGAGGAACAGCCGCGCGTCGCAGTGGGAATTGCCGGCTAGCACTGATGCTCGGCAATGCCGCTTCAAAAGCTCCCTTCCGCGCTGCGGCTACCTCCACTCTTTGATTTCTTCCGGTGTCCCGGCAATCCCGCTCGGAGCCGGCCCTGTTTCACTAGCGTTTGAGTGCAGTCAGTGTGCGCAGTCACAGTCTTGGTGAAATCTCCGTGAGAGCATCGGCAGAGTTGGGGCATCATGGTTCCTTAGTAAGGGGAAGCGTTGAATCAGACATCTCACCAGCCTGCGCACCGTGACCAGTCTCCCCTGCCGGAGCGGCCGGAAGTGCGGGACGCATGGTTTGCCATGCGCCTGTCGCTCATCGTTGGCGTGGTGATGCTAACCGGCAAGGTCGCGGCCTGGTTTATGACCGGCTCCACCGCGATCCTCGCCGACGCGGCAGAGTCGGTCGTCCACGTCATCGCCGTCGCCTTTGCTGCCTTCAGCCTGCGGCTTAGCCAGAAGCCCGCAGCTCCGAAGTTTCTTTACGGCTACGAGCGCATCGCCTTCCTTTCCGCCGGATTTGAAGGCGCGATGATCGTGCTCGCCGCCATCTACATCCTGATCACGGCGATTCAAAAATGGCTGGCAGGGCTTCAACTTGAGAATCTTGGCGCCGGAACGCTCCTGCTGCTCGCCGCCGGCTGCCTCAACGCTGCGCTCGGCTGGTATCTGGTCCGTACCGGCCGACGCCTCAACTCGCTGATTCTCGAAGCCGACGGCAAACACGTGCTCACCGACTCCTGGACGAGCTTTGGCGTAGTGCTCGGCCTGCTGCTCGTCATCGGCACGCACTGGAAGCCCTTCGACCCCGTGATCGCCCTGCTGGTGGCCGCAAACATCCTCTGGTCGGGCGGCAAGCTGGTGTGGCGCGCGGCCGTCGGCCTGCTCGACTACTCCGATCCGGCCATCGGCCACCAGATTCGCGAACGCCTCGACTCGATTTGCACTGAGCTGGGGATCAAGTATCACGGCGTGCGCTTCCGCGCCACCGGCTACCGCCAGTTGGTTGAGGTGCACTTGCTGTTTCCGCGAGCTACCGAGCTTGGGGACGCGCATGCCATGGCAACCACGGTGGAAGAGAGGCTCGCCGCCGAGCTCACCACGCGTACCGAAGTGATCACGCACATGGAGGCGGAGGAGGACCACGAAAGCGTTCACGCTCGCGAACACTACACCGGGCTGCCGTTGTAGCACTCTTCCCACACAGGACACCAGTGGTCCAAACTGCTCAGACCAGCAACATGCCGCCCGATAGAGTCAAGCCTGCAAGAGCTGACTCCACGGAGGTGGACCATGAACAAGAATCGAATGAACGGAACGGTCGATCAAATGGTCGGAAGCGCAAAGCGCAAGGCAGGCAGCATAACCCACAATACCCGCCTCCAGGTGGAGGGCATCGCTCAGCAGGGCAAGGGCAAGGTCGAAAGCGCATTGGGCAATGCCCAGGATGCAATCAAAGACGCTGCCGGGAACGCCGAACTGCATATCGACGGGCACGTATCGGTCGGACTGAAGAAATCATCGGTCCAGGTTGAGTCGGCAAAGAGGATGGAGCCGCTCTCCAATGCTTATCGAGCAAAGAGCAATTAGGTCTAATATCTCGACCCGCATTGCCGCGAACGTCCTCTGCTTAGGGGTCACGCCGTGTGAGGCGCAGCCTTCGCCGGCCCTATTTCTGCGGTATTGACGCACCGGGAACTGCGTTCTTCGCCGGCGGATTCTTCCAGACGCCGTAGCTGTTGTAGAGGAACTGACCTCCCAGAATCAGCAGCCAGACCAGGAGTACGAACCGCAGGGGCCGGCGCGGAATGCGCACGCTCAGGAACGTGCCGCAGATGGCGCCAAAGACGCCTCCAATAATCAGCTCCATCAGCAGTTGCGGATTCGACGCGTGAGAAAACCAGTGCGCCCCGCTGCCAATCAGCGAGATCAGGAATCCGAAGGCAATATCCGTTCCCACCACCTGTGCCGGCGACAGCGGTGTAAGGCTGAGCAATGCCGCGCTGCCCAGCGCACCCGCACCGGCAGAAGAGAATCCGACTTCGGCTCCCACCGGAAACATGAGCCACGCCAGCAATGGGCTGCGATCAAGGCGCTCCACTGCTTCCTTTGGCTTGTTGAACGAGAAGAGAATCTGATAGCCGGCAGTGGTGACGAGAATGAACCCCAGAAGCGCGTTCATCAGGTTCTGCGAGCCTGTCGTTACCAGGTGCTTGAGAAACAAAGAGCCGATCAGCACGCCGGGCGCTCCACCCAGAATCATGAATCCCAGCGTCCGCCACACCACATTCTTCCGCGCGATCTGCGCCGGAACCAGGATGAGCTTCACCGCCGTTGAAAACATCAGCCCGATGCCCACCGCGATCTGTGCCGGAACTCCGAGAAACAACACCAGGACCGGAACTGTGATCGTGCCCGCACCTACCCCCGTCAATGCTATGAACAGGGCAATAAGAAATCCAATGATGTAGTGCATTGCCTTACCTCAAATTCCGCGAGTGACTCATGCTTGCCTGCCCGCCTACTGCGGGTCCGCTTCGATGTGAATGCCGCATTCGACCTTGCGGCCTGCCCAACGCCCGGAACGCGGGTCGTTTGGATCGATCGGAAGCATCGTACATGGCTCGCAGCCGATTGAGGAGTAGCCGCGCTCGTAGAGCGGCAGCAGAGGGATTTCGAGTTGTTCGCAGCCGTACCAGATGTCGCGCGTAGTCCACGAGGCCAGAGGCGCAAGCTTGAGCACCTGCTTGCCGCCGGGAAGCGCAAACATCGCCGACTCTTCGAGGGCCGCACGGCTCTTCGCCTGCTCGCGCCGCAGCCCGGTAACCCAGACGCGATAGTTCGCAACAGCCTTGAACAGCGGCTCGACCTTGCGCAGCTTGCAGCACTGGTCGGGAGCTGTCTGGTTGAGGATGCCGAACTGAGACTCCTGCTGGGCAACGGTCTGCTCGGGAAGCAGGTTGAACAGGTTCATCTTCCATTCGCGCGCCATCCGGTCGCGATACGCATAGGTCTCGGCAAAGTGATAGCCGGTGTCGAGAAACAGCACCGGGATCTTCGCGTCGAGTTCGAGCGCGAGTTTGGTCAGGAGCATATCCTCGGCCTGGAAGCTGCAGGTGACACAAACGTCCCCGTTGCCCGTAATCTCCCGTGCAAGGGCGCTGCGCACCTCTTCGAGTTTTGCTTCCACCCCGGTGTTGATTGCCGCTGTACCCATTACAAACCCGCCTTTTCCGAAGGAATGAAGATGGCCGCCGAGTGCAGCAACTGGTGCACCTGGGCGACGGCCTTTTTGGAATCCGTTGCGTCGAGCGAGACCTGCTCGCCCTCGGTAAGCGCCGTGGCCGCGCCCGACTCGTCCACACGCACCACCAGCGCCAGCAGGCCCGACTGGAACTGAATGCGCGTGACGATCTCGAGCAGGCTCGGGTGAAGGATAAACGCGTCGTCGTCCGCATCGATGCGGCAACAGACCACGCCGACCGAGAAGAGCGAGCGTTCAACTGCGTCGAGAATTTCAACCGGGCCGGTGACCTCGAGAACGCCGCCGCGATGACCCCAGCGATCATCGCGCTCGCCGGCCGTTACGCGTCCCCAACCGTCCACAATGCCCGTTCCAGCGGTTTTCCCATCGTCGGTCACGGCTGAAGTGATCATGCCCGCGGCAACCGTGCTGTTGGTTTCGGTATCGATCAGGATGAATGCGCCCGTCGCGCGATTCTCACCGTAGGGATCGAGAGCGATCGGCCGCAGAACGGTAAGGCTGACAGCGCCGATGTCGTTCATGTGCAGCGTCTGCGCGGGTTCGCGCGAAAGCGTGCTGACATCGGTGCGGTGGTGCAGCGCGGAGACAACCACAGGCACGGTCTGGCTGGTGTGCTTGAGCAGATAGCGCCGGTTGAGCAACAGCGGCCGCTGATCCATCCACACCAGCGACGCCTGAACGCTCCTCGCTACCTTGGCCGGAGTTTGCGCGGAGACAATCAGGTCGCCTCGGCTGATATCGACTTCGCGATCGAGCACCAGCGTCACCGAGAGCGGCGCGTACGCCTCTCCGAGATCGCCATCGAACGTGACGATGCGCTGGACCTCGGCAGCCCGGCCCGAGGGAAGAACGGTGATCGTGTCGCCGGGCCGGACGGTTCCGGAACCGATCTGTCCGGCAAAACCGCGGAACGTATGGTTCGGGCGCAGGACGCGCTGAACGGGGAATCGAAACGGCGCCTGCCGCGTGTCCACCGACGAAGGCAGCGACTCCAGCAGCTCGAGCAGGGATTGCCCCTTGTACCAGGCCATGGCCTGCGAGCGGTGAACGATGTTGTCGCCGGCCAGCGCGCTCACGGGCACAAACGCAACCTCGACGGGGTTGCCCGTGTCGGCGGCAATCTGCTCCAGGAGCCTGCGAAAATCCGCTTCGATGGTCTGGAAGGTTGCCTCGTTGTAGCCGATCAGGTCCATCTTGTTGACCGCTACGATCACATGACGAACGCGAAGCAGCGAAGCGATGTAGGCATGACGGCGAGACTGGATGAGCACACCCTTGCTTGCGTCGATGAGCACGACGGCGGCATCGGCTGTGGATGCGCCCGTGGCCATATTGCGCGTGTACTGCTCGTGGCCGGGCGTGTCCGCGATGATGAACTTGCGCCTGGCGGTGGCGAAGTAGCGATAGGCGACGTCGATGGTGATTCCCTGCTCGCGCTCGGCGCGCAGGCCATCGGTGAGCAGCGCAAAATCAATCTGCCCCGGCGCCGTGGTGCCTTTTCCTTCGATCGACCGCACCTGGTCTTCATAAACCGACTGCGTGTCGTAAAGGAGCCGGCCGATGAGCGTCGACTTTCCGTCGTCGACGCTGCCCGCCGTGGAGAAACGGAGAAGATCCTTCTCGCGCTCCTCGGCAAGAAATTCCTGAATGGAGAATGGGGAAACCAGAGGCGCAGACACCTAGAAGTAGCCCTCCCGCTTCTTGATCTCCATCGAACCTTCCTGGTCGTGATCGATCGCTCGATTGGCACGCTCCGACATGCGAAACGAAATCAGCTCGGCGATGATCTCGGGAAGCGTCTCAGCGTCCGAACGGATAGCGCCGGTGCACGGCGAGCATCCCAGCGAGCGCAGCCGGCACTTGACCATCTGCGGCTTTTCGCCGGGAAGCGCCATAAAGTCCTGCTCAATGGGCAGCAGGGCATCGCCGCGCACATACATCGGGCGTTCCTTGGCGAAGTACAAATCGACCACCGGGATCTTCTCTTCGTGGATGTACTGCCAAACATCCAGCTCCGT
>CAYWSR010000081.1:0-18324 GCA_964460385.1 uncultured Occallatibacter sp.
CAAACAGTTCCTCCATTCTCGCTGCACAGAACCTGCAGCCGAAGGCAGGCGGCAGCCTCTCTAACCTGGCATCCGCTTTGTCCTCGCAGCCCGGGGTGTCAAAGACCGCCGCAAGCTCACATGCAGCCGGAAACTTCACGATTCCCGACGCGTCCCCCGCTGCTTTGCGGGTCGCGCGCGCCCTGGGTGGCCAGCCCCAATCGCCGAAGACCAGCTCCACCCCGGACTACTCGGCTCGTTAGCGATCGCTCACCGGCCGCGTGGAGCGGCTCGATCTAATCTTCACGAACAGGAGACTCATCTCATGGCCAGCTTTTTCATTCCGCTCACCGGACTCGAATCGGATTCGACCGCGCTCAATACGATTGCCAACGATCTGTCGAACATGAACACGACTGCCTTCAAGGGCCAGTCCACCAACTTTTCCGATCTGTTCTATCAACAGATCGGCGCCACCGGCTCGGGCGACCCGATTGAGCTCGGCGCGGGTGTGAAAGTGGCCTCAAACGAAACCATTTACTCACAGGGCTCGATCAATGCCACGGGCAACGCAACCGACGTGGCGATCAATGGCAATGGGTTCTTCGTGGTCGACCCCACCAGTGGCGGCCAGGAGTTTACACGCGCGGGCGATTTCTCGCTCACTTCCACTGGGGCACTGGTTACTACCGGCGGCGCAGCTGTCATGGGTTATCCAGCGGTGAACGGCGTGGTCAACACCAATGCGCCGATCGCGCCGATCAATATTCCGGTCGGCCAGGTGGAACAGCCCAGCTCCACCACCACCATGAATATGACTCTGAACATCGATTCGGCCTCGCCGGCCGGCACCGTGTTCCCAACCGATATCACTGTCTACGATTCTCTCGGCGATCCGCATTCTGCAGCGATCACTTATACACAGACCGCCACCAATACCTGGAACTACTCGGTCGCCCTGCCCGCCGCTGACTTTCTCAACGGCGTCTCCGTACCTGTAACTGGCACCATGACCTTCGACGCAAACGGCAATCTCAGCACCGTCGCACAGGGAGCGGGCGCTGCCACACCGGTGGGCACAGGTGCCGGCGATCTATCGTCCATTCCGCTCGCCTTCAATGGACTCACCGACAAGGCCGCAAACCTGGCCATCTCCTGGAACCTGCTTGGGCCGAGTGGCACGCCGACCATCAGCCAGGTAGACACAGCTTCCGCCGTATCCGCAACCACACAGGACGGTTACTCCAGCGGCCAGTATCAGAGCTTCACCGTCGGCTCAGACGGCACGGTTACGGCAACCTTCTCCAATGGGCAAAAGCTCAATGTGGGTCAACTCGCTTTGGGCAACGTGACCAACCTTCAGGGGCTTCAACTGCTCGGAGATGGCGACTATGCCGCAACGCTTGCCAGTGGCACTCCGGCCATCGCTCCTTCGGGAACGGATGGGCTTGGCACGTTGCAGGACGGGGCACTCGAGGGCTCGAACGTCAACATCTCCTCCGAGTTCTCGGAACTCATCATTGCGCAACGTGGCTTTGAAGCGAACTCGAAGGCCGTAACCACCTTCGACACCATCACCCAGGAAACCATCAACATGATCCATTGACCGGTTCTAATCCTCCGTGGATGATTTGGCGTGATCGTCCGCGGGGCAGTCCGCGCCCGCCGTGTACACTGGAGCGAATTCGTTCATTTCTGAGCCCTGATCCCGTGCTCCGCGCGCAGGATTTGAGCTCGGAGTTCGACTTCCTGACTGCAGCATTCGATTCACTTGACTGCGGTTCCGGACCCCAGGCGGCGCGCAACCATGGCAGTGGAACGGGCAGGGCACGGGCCCGCACAACTCTCCGCACAGCTTGACGACCCTCTCCTGCAGCGGGAGTGGCTTGCCGTAGCCTGGTCCCGCGAAATCCCGCTTCACCAGCTTGCTGCTCGCCGCGTCATGGGCCGGGACCTTGTCCTGTGGCGCTCGAGCGAAGGTCTCCACTGCTGGCTCGACCTCTGCATCCATCGGGGCGCACGTCTCTCGCTCGGCAAGGTTCGGTCCGCGGATTCCTCCTCGCATTCATCCTCGTCTGTGTCCGCTGCGGTTTCTCCTGACTCCGAGAATGTCGAGGCATCCGTGCCCGCCCGGGATTGCCTCATCTGCCCGTACCATGCGTGGGAGTATGCTCCCACCGGCGAGTGTGTCCGCTTTCCGGCGCATCCTGAGCTGACCCCTCCAGCCAAGGCACACGCCGAGACCTATCCCGTTGAGGAGCGCTACGGGGTGGTCTGGGTCGCGATGACCGAACCCGGCCGTCCGGTTCCCGACTTTCCCATCGCCGAGGACCCGGGCTTCCGGACTCTTCTCGCCGGGCCGTATCGCTTCCGTGCACTGGGTCCGCGCATCGTTGAAAACCTTCTCGACGTTGCCCATCTCGGCTTTGTTCACGCCGGCCTGCTTGGCGATCCCATGCGTGGCGAGGTTCTCGACTACGCCGTAACTCCCGGCAGCCTTGAACCGAATGGACCTGGCCCGGAGGCCAGGGAGATTCCCATGTGGCAGCCCGATCCTGATGGTACGGGCCAACCTGCACTCGTCACCTATCACTACTGGGTGACTACGCCGCTCACTGCCGGGCTCATCAAGACACACGGCGATCAGCGCTTCGGCATCCTCGCTCAGGTCGCCCCCATCGACGAAGAGTACTGCGAGTCGCGCCTGATCATGTGTCTGAACTACGGCAGCGAGATTCCCGCCGAAGAGCTCGTCAGCTTTCAGGATCGCGTTACCGAGCAGGATCGCGTGATCGTCGAATCGCAGCGACCGGAGCTGCTCCCGCTCGATCTCCAGGCCGAACTTCACCTTCGCGCAGATCGCATGGCCATTGCATATCGCAAGTGGCTGCAGGCCATCGGATTCACCTACGGAACCGCATGAGCGCAGCCGGAGCCTCCCAACCCGCTCACTCAGCGCACCGCCTCCCGTTTTTTACATCGGGGGACATGGATGGTTTCTTCGGTCTCTTTTTCTCGGGCTTTCCCGATCTTCTGCTCATCGTTGGCCTTGCGCCGGTCTGTGGGTTTCCTGCCGAATTCGTCACACGCCGGGTTTTGCCCGCGGTCGCCATCTCGGTGCTCGCCGGCAACCTCTTCTATGCGTGGCAGGCGCGGCGGCTCGCCCACCAGACCGGCCGCGACGACGTCACCGCGATTCCTTTCGGCGTCAATACCCCGACTATCTTCGCCTACGTCTTCCTGATCATGGGCCCTGTCTACGCGCGGACCCATTCGAGCACTCTGGCCTGGCAAGCCGGCGTCTTTGCCAGCCTTCTGAGCGGCATGGTGCAAACGGCTGGCGCATTTTGCACCGACTGGCTGCGGCGGCACACGCCCCGTGCCGCGCTCCTCTGTCCGCTTGCCGGCCTTGCGCTCTCCTACCTCTGCCTCGGCTTCATCTTCGGTGTCTTTGACCAGGCATCCATCGCGCTGTTCCCCATGCTGGTGCTTTTCACACTCTACGGATCGCGCCTAAAGCTTCCCGGCCGCATCCCTCCCGGCCTGGTTGCCATCGGGGTCGGCGCACTGCTCGTTGCGGTTCTTCGCGCCCTGCATCTTTACTCAGGCTCCTGGCCTGAGCTCGCCGTGCCCGGTCTCTATCTCCCGCATCCTGCAAATCTTCTGCAGATTTTCAGCCAGCACGAATGGTGGAGCTATCTCACCGTCATCCTGCCCCTTGCCTCGCTCGACACGCTCGCGTCGCTGCAGATTCTCGAGAGCGTCAAAATCGCTGGCGACGATTACAAGACAACGCCCTCGCTGCTGATGAACGGCATCGGAACCCTCGTCGCTGCTGCTCTCGGCAGCCCTTTCCCGACCACCCTCTACGTAGGTCACGCCGCGCACAAGGCCAACGGCGCCCGCTCCGGATACTCAGCCCTCAACGGCCTGGTTACGCTCGTGCTCTGCACTACGGGCCTGCTTCCGCTTGTCCTGCGCATTGTTCCTCTTGAGGTCGCCGGTCCTGTAATTGTCTGGTTCGGCCTCGTCACGGTTGGTCAGGCGTTCACTGAGGTTCCGCGCTCCCAAGCCATCGCGGTTGTTCTCGGCCTCATCCCCATCGTTGCGCAATGGGCCTCGGGCATTGCCGATACAGTCGCCCGTGCGGCGGGAAGTTCACTCCTTCAAATTCTTCCCAGCATCGGGACCGAACTCGCGCTCGGCGGCCTCATTGCGCTGGGCCAGGGAGGTCTGCTCACCTCCATGATCTGGGCCGCCGCCCTTGCCTTGATCATCGATCGCCGTTTCGTTTCTGCCGCTGGCTGGCTTGCGGCCGCCGCGGTCTTTTCGGGCTTCGGTGTGATG
Organism: uncultured Occallatibacter sp.; assembly: GCA_964460385.1. Taxonomy (GTDB): domain Bacteria; phylum Acidobacteriota; class Terriglobia; order Terriglobales; family Acidobacteriaceae; genus Telmatobacter. Next base: position 4,327 of record CAYWSR010000081.1, read on the forward strand.
CATGGCTATACGCTCACCGCCGCCGGCATCGAGGGGCGCATCGGCTGGGGCTCCGCACCCGCCTTCGCCTACTCTTATTCAGCAGGCGCGGTGTTCCTCCTGCTATGCGCGGTCTACGCGAAGCGCTCAGGCGAGCGAACAAGCTCGAGTGCTGTTCTGCCTTAGGCTGGGTCCTTTTGCGACATCTGAAAACCAGAAACCTGCGTCTGTACAGGCGCTGCTACGATTCAGCTAGCAAATGAACTCCCAAGGAAAGCGCTTCAAATCCTTCACTCCTTTTGCCGGAGCTTCAATTATGCGTATCTCTCCACTCGTCTTCACTGCCGCTCTTACCTCGTCCACATTCGTTGCTCTCTCTTCGCCGGTGTTCGTTGGGGCTCAGTCCGCTTCTGGTGTGCCTCAATCCATCCCGGCGGCCATCTACACAGACCCGCCGTCGGACCCCGCCCATCCGGCCGCCATGAACGTACTTCATATTCCCACCCATGGCCTGCTCATCAACGGCCTCATCTACAAGCCTGCCGGCGCCGGCCCGCATCCCACCCTGGTCATCTGTCACGGCCTTCCCGGCAATGAGAAGAACCTTGACCTCGCGCAGGCGGTACGCCGTGCCGGCTGGAATGCCGTCACTTTTAACTATCGCGGCTCGTGGGGCAGCCCCGGCTCCTTCCGCTTCGCACAAAACATTGAGGACGCAAACGCAGTGCTCGCGTACCTGCGCGATCCGGCCAACGCCGCCCGGCTTGGCATCGATCCCAAGCAGATCGCGATTGCCGGCCACAGCATGGGTGGATGGGTGACAGCTCATGTTGCCGCGCACGACCACGCTCTGATCGGCGCAATCTTGATCAGCGCCGCCGATATGGGCGCCGGAGTCGATATTCGCCCGAGAGCAGAAATCGTTGCCATGATGAAGGACGACATGGAGTCTCTGGCCGGTGTCACCGCCGAGAGCATGGCCGACGAAGTCATTGCCCACGCCAGGGAGTTCCGCTTGAGCAACACTGTCGACGGACTGGCACAGATTCCCGTGCTGGTTCTCTCAGCCGACGATGGGCTCGCCCCCATGACCAATGCGCTCGTCAAGGAGATCACTGCGAAGGGAAGCAAGAAAGTGACCGCGATCCACATCGCGACGGACCACAGTTGGGCCGATCATCGCATCTATCTCGAGAGCACGATCATCAACTGGCTGGCCACGCTCAACTAGCGTCAGTCTCAGGAATGCCAGTCTCGGGCGTTTCAGCCCTACGCGGCCTCACCTCGATAAACAGGCCCTTGCCCAGGGCCAGTTCCGACCCATGGGCGTTCAGTATGCGAGCCTGCACCCAGTGTTTGCGGCCTTCGCTCGAGAGGATCTTGCCCTCCATCCGAACCGGCACGCCCGAAGGTACTGGCCGCGGGTACTCAACTTCAAGATTTCGCGTCATCGCTGTCAGTCCACGCGCACGCACCGCTTTGCTCATCGCCTCGTCCAGCAGCGTCGCGATGATTCCGCCGTGCACGTATCCTCGCGGCCCCTCGAACTTGTCCGGAATTGTCGCGATGCACACCACCGACCTATCCTCCGCCAGAAGAAACTCCAGATGCAGCCCGGCTGGATTCGCCTGCCCGCAGCCGAAGCAGCGATTCTGTGCCGCATGCACCATCGGTATCAGCTTCTCCCCGTTGTTGGTCATCGCACCCTCGTCAAAGCTTGCCCGCCAGCACCTGCGCGTACATATCCATGTCCACGTTGCCGCCCGTCACAACAATCCCGATCCGCTTTCCGCGGTTGGGCTCTTTTTCGGCGAGGGCCGCGGCCACTCCCGCTCCTCCCGCGCCCTCCACCAGGTTGTGCGTGTCTTCGTAGAGCGCGCGCATTGCTGCTGCAATCTCGTCATCCGTAACCTGCACAATCCTGGCTACGTTTTTCCAGATGAACTCCATCGCCTGTGCGTTCGGCTTCCGGCAGGCCAGCCCGTCGGCGATCTTCGTCTCTGCCGGAGCATCCACCACCGAACGCTGGCTGAAGCTCAGCGCATAGGACGGCGAAGACTTTGACACCACGCCCACGATCTCCGTGGAGAGCCCGAGTGCGTTGCGCGCCGCTGCCACGCCGCAGATCGAAGATCCCAGCCCGATGGGCACATAGACCCTGTCCAGCGAAGGCGCTCCTTCGAGGAACTCCTTGGCGTAGGTCGCGGTCCCCATCACCAGCCGCTCGTGGAATGACTCAACCTTCGCATAGCCGTACTCGGCGGCAATCTCCGCGGCAAACTCGAGCGACGCCTGAAAGTCATCGCCGTGCACTATCAGTTCCGCGCCCTGCGCAGCCATCGCGCGATTCTTCTCTTTGCTGTTCCCATGAGGAACCACGATCAGGGCCTTCAATCCATGGAGCCGCGCTGCCATTCCCACACCCTGGCCGTGATTGCCCCGCGTCGCCGCCACCACACCTTCGAGCGCGGGCTGTGACTTCTTCAGCCACTCCATGTAGACCAGCGCACCGCGCAGTTTGAAGGCTCCCACGGGCGAGTGATTCTCATGTTTCAGCCATACCTCAGTTCCGAGGCGCTGGTTCAACAGCGGCCACGTGTACTGCGGTGTCGGCGGCATGTGCGCATACACCACGCATTGTGCTTCCTGGATTTCGGCTAAAGAGGGAAGTTCCATGCCTCAAGCATAGCGAACCCGCGCCGAGACGCGGAGGCAGGCCGGCGGCGCCGGGCCTCACTCTCGCTCCGCTCTCGCACCTCGGCCATGCTAAATTGACCTTCATGACGGCCAACATCCGCAGGGCAAGCAGGGAAGACGCATCCGCCATCGCCCACGTCCATGTGGCCAGTTGGCGAAGCACCTACGCGGGTTTGGTCCCTAAATCCTATCTTGCGGCTCTGGATCCCGGGGAGCGTGCCCGTCAGTGGGACATGCTCATTGAGGCGGGAAAGGACTTCTTCCATGTCGCGGAAGACGAGTCCGGCGTCTTCGGTTTCATCTCCGGAGGCCCAATCCGTGAGCCGGTAGATGGCTACGACGCTGAACTCCACACCATCTATCTGCTCAGCGACCGGCAGGGCAACGGCACCGGTCGTGTTTTGGCCGAAGCACTCGTCCGCGACCTGCGCGGCGCTGGATACCGCAGAATGGTCGTTTGGGTCCTGGCGCAGAATCCCGCCGTCCACTTCTACAAGCGGTTGGGCGCAATCGAATTAGCCTGCAAGACCGTCGAAATCGGCGGCGCTACGCTCGACGACCTGGTTCTGGGCTGGCCGGACATCAGCCTTTGCTTCTAGAATCCTTTTGTCGCTCGAAGTGCGGGATTCTCCACCGCGATCTCGGTCGTGATCGCGAACTCGGCCACTCCCTCACCCCTGACACCCGAAGATGAAACCCATTGGAGGTTCCAACGATCATGATGAATCGGCGAACTGCAATCAAGCATCTGGGCGGCGCGGCCAGCGCGCTGGTCCTCGCGGAAACCCTTCCTGCGGTAGCGCTCTCTGGCGGTCAGGCTTCGGCTCCTGCCTCTGCCCCGGCCGCTGCTCCCACCGGACCCTTCACGCTCCCGGCTTTGCCCTACGCCTATGAAGCGCTCGAGCCCAGCTTCGACGCTGCGACCATGCACCTGCACCACGACAAGCATCACCAGGCCTACGTCAACAACCTCAACATCGCTGTTGCAGCACACCCCGAACTGGCCGGCAAGTCCCTCAACGACCTTGTCGTCAACTGGGCCACTCTCCCCGAAGCGGCCCGTACCGCCGTCCGAAATAACGGTGGCGGCCACGCCAATCACTCCTTCTGGTGGCCCACCCTCGGCAAGGCCGGTTCAGCTCCAGCGGGAGAGTTGGCCAAGGCCATCGATACCAAGTTCGGCTCGCTTTCCGCCTTTCAGGACAAGCTGACCGACGCCGCCATGCACGTCTTCGGCAGCGGCTGGGCCTGGCTCGTGAGGCTCCCCGACGGCACGGTCGCTATCGAGAGCACGCCGAACCAGGACAGCCCCCTCACCGCCGGCCACGCGCCCGTAATCGGCATCGACGTGTGGGAGCACGCCTACTACCTCAAGTACCAGAACAAGCGCGCCGACTACGTCAAAGCCTTCTTCACCGTGCTCAATTGGGACTACGTCAGTGGGAAGTTTGCCGAGAAGGCGTAGGGATCGCAAGGAGTTGGCTTTCTGGCTGAGATTGTTCGCGCTTTGCCCTTTCGCGCCTTTCGCGAAAGGGCGGGTTCCCACATTCTCGACCGCACTGGTTGCCGCGCTCCTTGTTGGTTGTCGTTCAGCGCCGCAGCTCACCCCACAGGAAGAGGCAGGAAAGCATCTCTACCAGGTGCGCTGTGCCCACTGCCACGAGGACAACGACCTGGCGCTAAAGAAGGTCCCACCCGACCTCCACGGTCTCTTCACCCGCCCGACCCTCCCCAGCGGCATCCCCGCCACGGACGAGGCCGTCAGGCAGAATGTTCTGAAGGGTCGTGGCATGATGCCAGGCTTCGCCGGCCGCTTTGACGACGAGCAGATGGCCGCATTGTTGGCCTACCTGCATACCGGGATGCGGTGACTGGCATCAAGGAAACATTCGAATGAGCCCGCCGCGTTTCCTCTGGGACTAATCGCCGCGTTGATTTTTTGACACTCACGGCACAACTTAGGACGTGCCATTTCAAATCGGGTTTTTTGGCAGCCAGGTTTAGTTTTCCGGGTTGAGCATCAATGTCAACCACCCCGGCCGGACGGTCGACATTTCTGCATTGGCGAAGGCGACGGGGTGGCCGCCGGGCATGGGGTTGGCAATGCGGAGCAGCGCCGTTCTGGAAGCGTCCGGGAGCGAGTTCAGAGAAATGCTCCACTCTGCAGTTTTGCCGGGCAAAAGAGCCGGCAACGGCCAGGATGCGCTGCCTTGTCCGGCGATTCTCCCAGTCGCGTCGAGCGCTTCCACCTCGACCGGCCACGCGTAGTACATCGGGGCAACGCCGCGGTTCTCCACGCGGACCGTGATTGTGGCGGAACCGTCTTTGTTTCGTATTAGTTGCCATTCGCGGCAGTAGAGCGTGTAACCCAGAAGGCGCTCGACGCGCAGGGCATTGGCGCGCTCCGCCGGGGTATGAACGGCTGTGAAGAGATTTGAGTCGAGCATCCACGTGGAATGGGTGGTCGCAATTGCGGTTTCCGCCGGCTGGCCCTGACGGTTCGGCAGGGCTTCGAAAAGGCCGGATTGGAGGGGCGGGTAGATTTCGCCGCCCATGGGATGCGCCTGCCAGAGGTTTGTAGCGCCGGCGGTCTGCATCTTCGGCCAGAAGTGCCAGAGGTCGGGGCCGAGTGTGTCCTCGAGGAACGAGTCGTCATGGAATCCGAAGTGCGCCAGCAATGCTCGGTCTTCGGTAACGCCGGGAACGCGGACGAGGACCTCCGTTCGATGAAAGCTCTCTATGTAGGCGCGGAGCAGCACGTCCTTGTCCTGCTGGCGGATTGACCAGCCGGAAGGCTCGCCAGGCAGAGGATGGTCGAGGACGTGCCACTCACCCCAGAACCCGTAGAGGCCAGCGGTCAGGTAGGCGATTCTCGCATCGCCGTCATAGCGGGCGCCGAATGCATGGATAAACCGGACAAGGCAGTCGATCAGACGCGCGTCGCGGTAATCGGGCGAGACGCTGGGCGTCGGGCTGGCAGCATTGCCGGAGTCCGCATAGGGGAAGGTCTTGAGGCCGTCGGCGAGAAGGTAGGCCGGAATGCCGCTGGGCAGCGTCGGGTTGTCAAGGTAAAAGCGGAGGATTGCCTGGTGCCCGCGATCGGCGATGGCGACCAGTTGCTTCTCAAATAGAGTCCAGTCGTAGCTGTCCGGGCCCGTGACGACTGAGGAAAGTGGCAGATAGAACCACTCCATGGAATGTGGAAAGGCGTCATCGGTTTGTCTCGTCGAGGAGTACGGAACAAAGCCGCGCAGAGGGTTCTCATCGATCCCCGGGGCATCGCTGCGGAAGGTCATCGCATGACCTTGCTGGGCGGCTGCGGTCGTTAGGGCGCAGATCGCCACCAGAAACGTTGCAAGCCTCCGGCATGGAAATCGAGTCATCGAGCGATTATCTCGTTTGGATGCGCGCGGCACAAACCTCGTTGCGGGCCTGGTAGTCGTCAGCTCAGTGGATCATTCCCGCAGGGGCTAAGACCCAGACTTGGTTTGCAGTCCCTAACGGACGAATTGAAGCTCGTACATCGCAAGGTCGATCCGCTTTCTCGACAAGGTGCCCATGCGACTCGATTCACGCTATACTCGGGTTTGTTATGGCATCCGAAAAAACCTTCTACCTTGAGACCTTCGGCTGCCAGATGAATGCCCATGATTCCGAGAAGGTCATTGGCACATTGCACCAGCAGGGGTACCGCCAGGTGGAGTCGGAAGCCGACGCCGGCCTGATCCTTTACAACACCTGCTCCATCCGGGACAAAGCCGAACAGAAGGTTTTCAACCGCCTCAACGACTACAAGAAGCTGCACAAGCAAGGGAAGCGCTTCGGCGTTCTCGGCTGCGTGGCCCAGCAGGAGGGCGAGAAAATCTTCGACCGCGCGCCCTATGTGTCGCTGGTCTCCGGGTCAGCCTCCTACCGCAAGCTTCCCGAGATGCTCAGCCGCCTCGAGGCAGGGGAGTCCCGGATCACCGGCCTGGACGACCGCCAGACCGGCGAAACCTTCGAAACCGAGTTCACCTCCCGCCAGAACCCCTACCGCGGCTACATCACTATCATCGAGGGTTGCGACAAGTTCTGTTCCTATTGCGTAGTCCCCTATACCAGGGGCAAAGAGCGCAGCCGATCCGGCTCTTCGGTCCTCGCCGAGGCTCGGCGCATTGCAGACCTCGGCTACACCGAGATCCAGCTCCTCGGCCAGAACGTCAACAGCTACCGCGACCCGGAAGGGAAGCTGAGCTTTGCAGAGCTGCTTGCCGCTGTGGCCCAGGTCCAGGGGATCCGCCGGGTACGGTTCACAACCAGCCACCCCCGCCACTTCACGCGGGACATCGTAGAGGCCATCGACGCGTACCCGACCCTCTGCGACCACGTCCACCTGCCGGTGCAGTCCGGTTCGGCCCGCATCCTCAAGGCGATGGCCCGCGAATACACCCCGGACTGGTACCTGGAGCGGATAAGCTGGGTCAAGTCCGCCCGGCGAAGCATCTCCCTGTCGACCGATATCATCGTCGGATTTCCTGGGGAGACAGCCGACGACTTCATTCAAACCATGGACCTGCTGGCCGAGGTGGAGTACGATTGCGTCTTTGGTTTCAAGTACTCAGCCCGGCCAAACACGCCCGCCTTGGTGATGATTGATTCCATCCCGGATGCGGAAAAAGCGCAACGACTTCAAGCGTTGCTTGATCGTCAGCGTGAGATTCAAAGGATTAATTATTCTAAGCACTTAGGAGAGATTCTTGAGGTGATGGTCGAAGGAATTAATCCTGCCAGAGGGCAGGTCACCGGCCGCAGCTCACAGAACAAGCCGGTGAACTTTACCACCTCGCAGCCCATCGCGCCGGCCCCAGGGACGTATCTCGCGGTCAGGATCACCGCAACGCATCCGAACAGTCTGGTTGGCGAAGCCGTCTAAAGCTTTAAGAGGAGCAGTTGGCAGGGAAGAAGGTTGCCATGGATGTCGAAGTGAGAATTCGCGGATTGATGATGGACCCAGCCACGAATATGCCCATCGTTGTGCTGAAGGATGTGGCCTCGGACACCGTTATGCCCATATGGGTCGGCATCTTCGAGGCGAACGCGATTCTCATTGAGATCGAGAAGGTCTCTGCGCCCCGCCCGATGACGCACGACCTGACCAAGAACCTAATACGTCACTTGAATGGTCAGCTCGAACGTGTAGTTATAAATGAGCTTAAGGACGATACATTCTTCGCATCCTTGTGGCTGCGGCAGGGAAGTGAGTCGGTCCTGGTGGATGCACGCCCGTCTGATGCCATCGCCCTTGCACTGCGGGCGGATTGCCCAATCTATGTCTCGGAGCAGGTGCTGCAATCAGCCAGGCTCAACATCTCCGGCCAGCCAGAGGGGCCGGCGGCAGAGCAACTGCGAGGATGGTTGGAAGGGCTGAACGACGAGGATCTTGGCCGTTACAAAATGTGAATCCGGCAGGGTAGGGTCAGCGAAGAAGGACCTCGGTGGCCCATTTCTCTGTTCCCGCCTTGCACTATACAGAATATCTGTTATCAGACATCATTCATGAGTTGAGCAGGTCGATCGGGCACCCGCATAGTCTATTAAACTCAACGACTTACGTTGCCGAAGTAAACTGGCGCCTGCGCGCCATCCCGTCCTTGCCCATCGTCCGTAGCCGGTACATAAGCCCAATCCCCTGTGTGACTTACTGTCTGCATTCTCGCATGCGGGACGACCAGGCTCGCCATGACCAGTGAGCAATTCGCGTCCTGATCGCACTTATAGTGGACGTTCGACGGAGTCTCCTCGGCACGGACAGGCGTGGCTTCTCCTGGGGTCGTCTCCACCACAAACATCCCCGCACCGTCTGTAGAAACCACCCCGGATCGAGCGTCGTACGCCACTGCAGTCTGATCCCCTTCGATCGTGAACCTGAAGCGCCCATCCGGCACCTCGAGCTTTGCTTCCTCGACCGAAGTCGGCGTCTTGTCCTTCGGGAGGACGATATGTGCAAAGCCAGTCTTATGCCGGACTCCACGCCGGTGGTGGAACCCAGCCCGCAGACCCGTTAGTGACGCCCGAACGAGTCGAGGCGGTTGAACCTGGCCGGTCGTAATTGAAACGGCGATCGGGACTACCCTGGAGTTTGAGGTCTGCGTCACGAGGGCGGGTTGGGTCTTGGCCTCGACCGTCGTCTTGGGTTGACTCGTCGCAGCTGTGGTTGCGGTTCGTGCTCCGCCTACCGGAGTCGCACTCACTGCGGCCGAGGCGTCGGCCGGAAGCGTTCGCCCGGCGAGAAACACCCCCACGCCGATCCCTAGTCCGGTTCCCACCACTGCTACGATAACTGTCTGTAATATCTTCTCTGCGGGCGAGACAACCTTCTTCAACACCGGTGGATGATAGGCTAGCTCCTCTTGCAATCGGGGCCTTGGCAACATGGCAGAGATCTCTCCTCCCGGCGTAGCTCAGCGGACCCGAAATCATCGTCTCGGCCAAGCCAAGGACCACGCTTGTGGGTTGCCCTAAGAATGCGCCCGAATCATCTCCCGGCCAATAACACTTTCGGGCCGAAACATCTGAGTTTTCAACCGGCTCGGTAACCCCCGAAACTGCATTTCGGTAACTTGCGCCCACCCACCAAGCCTCCAGCAGGAAAATGTCCAAACTGCGCCTCTGTAGATGCGCCCAGTCCCGCGCGCCCGGATCGCGGAACGGCGAATTCCCTACCCCGACCGACCCTAGTTGCGAATCGAAGCCAGCAGCTGCTCGATCTCGGCCTTCTCCTGCGCCGTCACCGGCAGAAGAGGTGCCCGCGCCCGCCCACCGAAGTATCCATTCAAGTCGCAAGCCGCTTTCACGCCGCTGATCCCGAGCTCCCCAACGATCCTCTGGCTCACGGCGGCAATCCGCTGCTGCTTGGCCTCCGCCAACTCCATGTCGTGGTCTTTCCACGCCAGGTACACTTCCTGGCAGGCCTGTGGGGCGCACGCCCCGAAACCCAGGACTCCGCCGCTCGCGCCCGCATTCAGCGCGTCGAGCAGTGTCGCCGCCGAGCCGGTCAGCACTTGAAAACCCACCTCCTTGGTCCGCGTTTTCAACGGCGTAACAGGAAGTGGCGCCGCCAAGCCAACTCCCCCGGCCAGGTCGCCTGCGGCCACAAACGTCGCGGGTGCCTCCACCTTGGCGTCAAGCATCCGCTCTGTCACCGCCTCAAAAACGGGCGTCACCGTCACTGTCCGCTTCGGGGCCTCGGCCGTTGCTTCCATTGTTGATTTTATTCTTTTAGTATTGCCGCTTGAGTCTTTGATTCCACTAATGTTGGGGTGACAGGCCAGCTCGGCGATCACTTCCATCGGAATCGAGTACGGCACACAGCGCGGAATGTTATACAGCAGCACCGGGAGCGGCGAACGGTCCGCCACGCTCCGGAAGTAGTGCAAAACCGCCGCGGTCGACATCTGGCTCGAGTAATAGGTAGGCGTCCGTACCAGCACTGCGTCATATCTGTACCGGGCCGCCGCTTCGGCCAACTCCACAGTGGCCTTTACACTCTCTTTGCCCACACCGGCGATCAGCACTTTCTCCGGCGCAGCAGCCTCGGCCGCCACTCGCAGCACATCCAATGTCTCTTGATCGTTCAATGCGACTGCCTCGCCGGTCGAACCCAGCAAGAGCATCCCAGAGAGCAAGCTCCGCGAATAACGCGCGATGTTGGCTTCCAGTTTTCTAAAGTAGATCCGCTCATCCGGATAGAACGGCGTAGGGACGGCGGAGAAGATTCCTTCCATCAACATGGTCCCATTGTAGAACCAGCAACGTCCGCGCCGCTTCCGTGCACCGGCTCCCTCAAAGGAGGAATTGTTCTCATCCTCGGCAAGTCCTATCTTGAATGCGCTATAGTCTTTAGCCAGAACCTATTCATCACTCTCGATTGGCCAGTTTGGATTCTCAGGGAGCACCTTGGATGGAGACCTTCGTACAAGCGGGCCAGGAAGAGCCGGTCCAAGCCAGTTTGCCGCAGCAAGCCTTCTGGTTTTTCCTCCACACCCTTCTCGGCCTCGCTGCCTGGGGGCTTCTCATGCTTCTTGGCTATATGATTCAGCCGAAGGGGGTTCCACAGACCATCATCCTGCTCTTGTCGGTCCTTGTACCACTCGGCGCCGGATTTCTTTTGAACCAGTTCCGCCAGGATGAAATGGCCACACTCGTTTGGCTCATCGGCCTCACCTGGATCCTCATCATTGCCCTTTGGATTCTCGACATGCCCACCGGGCCCAATGCCTGCTTCCAGTGCGATGCAACCGAGAAGATCAGCCGCACCTTCTTCAGCGTGCCCAGCCCAAGCGGCCTTATCGACGACGATGGTCCCTTCATCGGCACCTGGCCCGCCGCCGCCCTCTTTGGGTACGCCCTCGGTGCAAGGCTCGCCATGCGGAAGCGTTCGTCCTAGCGCTCTAGCGGGATTGGCCTCGGTTTAGGGTTCCGCGAGCCGTTTCCTTTAACCCCCGAAGCCTCCCAGTCGTGGAACAATTGGGCAGATGCCTTCTTCCTCGCAACTTCCGCAAAAGCCCCGGGTGGTCCAGTCCGTCTCAGGGGCATTCCACCACTTTGACCTGGCTCGCGAAATGGCCGCCAGGGGCAATCTGGAGCGGATATTCTCAACCTTCCCTTGGGCCCGGCTCAAGCGTGAAGATGTGCCGCGTGAATTAGTTAGCACTTTTCCCTTCATCCACCCCGCGCTCATGATTCTTGAACGTTGGGGCATCGATTTACCCGAGTCAGTTCGTTGGTCATTGAATTATGCAAACGCAACTTCTTTTGATCATTGGGTCTCCAGGAATATCCCTGCATGTGATGTACTTGTCGCATTATCGGGAAGTGGACTCGCAAGCGGGCGCATTGTGCAAGCGCGTGGAGGGATCTACGTATGCGACCGCGGGTCCTCGCACATTCGCTTTCAAAACCAAATTATGACAGAGGAATATCGTCGCTGGGGGGTGGATCTTCGACCATGTGACCCTCGCGTCATTGGACGCGAGGAAGAGGAGTACGCTCAAGCCGACGCAATCACCGTACCTTCAGAATTCGCCCGGCGCTCATTTCTTCAGATGGGAGTGCCGGAGGCGAAAGTGCACAAAGTTCCTTACGGAGTCAGGTTGGAGAACTTCAACCCAGTCTCTCAAGCGCCGGCTGACTCCTTTGAAGTTCTCTTCGTCGGCGGCGTGAGTTTTCGAAAGGGAATTCCCTACTTATTGGACGCTTTCAAGAGATTTGCTCATCCCCACAAGCGGTTACGAATCGCAGGAGGAGTTCAAAAAGAAATCCGCGCCTATCTCTCAAAGGGGCTCCCTGAAAATGTCGAATTCCTCGGGATTGTTCCGCAACGCGAAGTCAAGAAGATCATGAGTACCAGTCATGTGATGGTGCTGCCGTCATTGGAAGAGGGTCTGGCCCTGGTGCAAGCCCAAGCTCTGGCTTGTGGTTGCCCGTTGATCAGCTCCACGAATACTGGAGGATCGGATTTGTTCACAGCCGGCATCGAAGGGTTTGAAGTGCCGATCCGGTCAGTGGAAGCGATTACGGAGCGACTCCAACAATTGGCGGACGAACCGCTGCTACAGCAACGGATGAAAGAAGCCGCAATCGCCAACGTGCGATCATTGGGAGGCTGGCATACATATGGCGAACAGTATCTAAGCATGCTTAACCAACTTGTTTTGAACCGATCAATATTCGCGTCTTGATTCTGACTTCAGAGTTCCAGGTTGAGTGGCGCGGAGGAGCAACCAGATTGACAAACTCAGACGAACGTAATCTTCCGTCGGTACTGATCGCAGGTGGCGCCGGTTATATCGGCGGTCATACCGCCAAGGCTTTGCATCAAGCTGGATTCTTGCCGGTGGTCCTTGACAATCTATGCACAGGAGACCCAACGGCCAAGCGCTTCGGACCATTCTTTCGCGGTTCGCTCACAGACAGCGCGTTGATAGCACACATCGTTGAAACACACCAACCGGTCGCAGCCATGTTGTTTGCAGGTCATGCCTATGTAGGTGAATCCACCCAAAACCCACGCAGGTATTTTCGAAACAATGTGGCTGACACAATTCGCTTCCTTGATTCCCTGATGGATTGTGGCCTGAAGAACGTTGTGTTTTCGTCCAGCTGCTCGGTCTATGGAAATCCACGGGTTCTGCCTCTTCGAGAGGAGAGCGAGACAATTCCGCTCAGCCCTTACGGTGAGACCAAACTGTTCCTGGAAAGAGTTCTTAAGTGGTACGGCAATGCATATGGACTGCGCTCTGTGAGCCTTCGATACTTCAACGCGGCAGGAGCAGATCCCGATGGAGAATTGGGCGAGAAGCACGACCCGGAGACTCACCTTATCCCATTGGTGATTCAATCAGCTTTAACGGGAACGCCCCTCCAGATCTTCGGAAACGATTACGACACACCTGATGGCACAGCCATCCGGGATTTCACGCACGTCTCCGATCTGGCTGACGGGCACCTGGAAGCTCTACGGTATCTGCTTGATGGAGGCCAAAGCTCGATAGTCAATCTTGGAACGGGATCGGGAAACTCTGTGCTTCAGGTGATTCAAGCGGTGGAGTCTTACACGGGGCTTCAGGTTCCTGCGGAGTACCGGCCCCGCCGCGAGGGCGATGCGGCTGTTCTAGTCGCCGACACTTCACGCGCACAAGCCGTGCTTGGATGGTCTCCCAAGCACTCATCTTTGGGAACAATCGTTCAGACTGCATGTGATTGGGCGAACAAATCCAGGGAGTTGCCCGGTTCGGATTCGATCACAAACCGTTCGTCCTCTCTTGTTGAACCCGCATCGAGTTAGGCTAAGTCGTTTTACCCCTGAATCTGGGTACCCCGGTGGAGTTCCTGCAGCGCGTAAACGCTCATCTGCTTCTTCTGCAGCGCTGCAATCCCGTCCGCTGCGGCCTGCGCTGCGGCAATCGTGGTGATTGACGGAATCCGCGCCGTGACCGCTGCCCGCCGAATTGCCTTCTCGTCAAAGAACGTATCCTGACCGCGTGGCGTGTTCACGATCAGGTGGATCCGGTCGCCCTTGATCAGGTCCACCACATTCGGCCGGCCCTCCTTCACCTTGAAGACCCGCTCCACGCTCATGCCTGCCGCCTCTACGGCATTGGCCGTGCCCTCGGTGGCTACAATCTTGAAGCCCAGCTCGACATACCTTCGAACCAGCTCGATCGTCGCCGACTTGTCATGGTCATTCACACTGAAGAAGACCGTGCCCTGCGTTGGCAGCACCTGCCCGGCCGAGAGCTGCGCCTTGGCAAACGCCTCGCCGAAGGTGCTCGCCACGCCCAT
>CAYWSR010000082.1:0-18314 GCA_964460385.1 uncultured Occallatibacter sp.
TCCCACGGTGCTCGCCGCATTCTCGTCACCGGCGGTGTCGCTGCCAATCGCGAACTCCGCTCCCGCTTCACCGTCGATGCCGCTCGCCTCGGCCTCCGCGTCAGTTTCCCCACTCTCGCTCTCTCCACCGACAACGCCGCCATGATCGCCGCCGCCGCCTGGCCCAAATTCCTGGCCAGGTCCTTCGCCCCCGCCGACCTCTCCGCCGATTCCGCTCTCGCCCTGTAGCCCTCCGCACATCAATGCTGGGTGCCACATCCAATGTGCGTCCCTGTTCTTGCCCCTTGGGTGGGATACGATCCGCTCCCACGCGGAGGCCCAAATGCGCGGTCAAAGATCTCGTCGCTGTATCCTCCGCAATCACCGTCACATGAGCCCGCACAAGAGTAAGATGAACTTCAAAATGCTCCCGCCGCTGACCTCGCTCGCCTGCTTCGCCGCTCTCCCGCTTTCTTCTGCACTTTTCATCGCCGCTTGCGGCTCCAGCACCACCGCTCCGCCTCCACCACCACCCACCACCTATTCGCTCACCATCGACTCCACCAGTCCGGCCGCCGGCGTCGCCATCACCGTCTCACCCGCTGACAACAGCAACTCCGCCAACGGCACCACCCCCTTCACCCGCACCTACAACTCCGGCGTCACCGTCACGCTTACCGCCCCCGCCACCAGCGGCACCAGCATCTTTACTTCCTGGTCTGGCTGCTCTTCCGCCTCCACCGTCACGTGCACCGTCACCCTCACCGCGAACACCACCGTCACAGCCAACTACGCCACCCCGGTGGCGGCCGTCACCTACTACGTCAGCGGCTCGGGCAGCGACTCCAACGACGGCCTCACCCAGGCCACCGCCTTCCTCACCCTCCAGCACGCCGCTGGCCTCACCCAGCCCGGCGATACCGTCTACGTCATGAACGGCACCTACACCAACTCCTGCGCCTCGTGCTCCGTCCTCGACATATCCATCCCCGGCACCGCCTCTGCCTGGATCACCTACGAGGCCTATCCCGGCCAAACGCCCATCATCTCCTTCAACGGCTGGGAGGGGGTCTTCTTTGAACCCACCGCAGCCTACATTCAAGTCAGCGGCCTCACCGTCGTCGGCAACAACTACAATGTCACGCTCGCCCAGGCCCTCGCCCAGTCCTACACCAACCCCGATCCCATCTTTAACGGCAACTGCATCGCCTCCGATGGTCGCGCAGGCACTGCCACCGTCAGGCCCAACCACCTGAAAATCCTGAACAACATCATTTATGCCTGCGGAGGCGGTGGCGTCGGCACTGCCTGGTCCGACTACGTCACCATCGCCGGCAACACCATCTACGACTCCGCCTGGTACTCCATCTACGGCTCCAGCGCCATCTCCACCTGGGAAAACTGGAACTCCGACTCCTCCACCGATTACAAGATGATCATCACCGGCAACCGCATCTTCTCGAACGCCAACCTCGTTCCCACTCTCGGCTCTCCTGTCGCCACTGACGGCGAAGGCATCATCGTCGACAGCACCCGCAACAACGCCTTTAACACCGACGGGCTCGACCCCTACACCGGCCGCACTTATATCGCGAACAACGTCATCTACACCAACGGCAGCGCGGCCATCGAGGTTTTCGAGAGCAACCACGTCGACGTGGTCAACAACTCCAGCTATCAGGATGTCTATGTTCCGGCTGTAAGCGGCCGGGGCGAGATGAATGTCAACGAAGCCACCGACGTGAACGTCTTCAACAACATCTTCTCGAGCGCCGCCGGCCAGAACCCCGCCACGGTTTGCTGCAACGCCACCCAGGTCGATCTCGACTACAACATATATTTCGGCGGTTCAAACTACGCCGGCACCGTCTCCGGCCCGCACGATCTTACCGTTGACCCGCTCTACGTCGACCCTGCCGACGCAAATCGCCTGATCGTCAATCTCGCTGTCTCGCCCTCGAGCCCAGCCGTCGGTTCGGGCACACCCAATCTCGCCCCCGCCACCGACTTCCTCGGCAACCCACGCCCCGGATCCAAGGGCTACGACCGCGGCGCTTACCAGCAGCAGTGACGTGTACCAGGTGCCCGCCCCCGCACCCGTATCTCCTCCTTGAACCGTCGGCCAAACCATCAGCTCCGTGCCACATCCCTTCGCCTGCTTTCCGGCGAATGGGTGGGAAGCCATCAATTCATCTCACGCCCCACCCGCTAAAACCGGCTCTCAAACTCCCTGAACCGCCGCTCCTGCTCCCACTGCGCCGCAGCCTTCTCGCTTCCGTCAAGGAATCGCTTGCACCCCTCTGACGGCTTCGTCCCGCCCAGTTCCTCCCCCTTGCACGCTGCATTCGCCTCTTCAAACTTGTCCGGCTTCGCCCACAGGCTCATCCCCGGCAAAAAGTTGTGCTCCATCCCCGTTCGCGCCAGTTGCTTCATGTCGTGGTATTCCAGGTGATAGTCCAGCGCCGCCCGCGTGTATTCATGCGTCAACTCAATCCGGCTCACGCCCTCGTCGTCCGTCGACAGCGCCACCGGAACATGCGCCGCCATATAAATCGGAAACGGATGCGCATCGCCCTCCACTCCCAGAATCCCCTCGTTCGAGCTCAGATTGATCTCCACCATCACATGCCGGTCCGCCATCTCCTTCAGCAATTGCCCGGCGCGGTCCTCGTACATCACGTCCGCCCCGTGCCCGATCCGCTCCGCATGCCCCATCTCCACCGCCTCGCGAATGTGAAACCGCAACCCCTCCGGCGGCACCAGCCCCGGCGCCAGTTCACCCGCGTGCAGGCTGATGTGTACCTCGGGATAAACGGAATGAAGATACTCCACCATCTTCATCTGCAGCTCGTAATCCCGCATCGATATGTACCCATCCTCCGGCATCACGAAGTTGATTCCCACGAACCCCGGCTCGTGCGCATCCCCCTGCTTATGCGCGTCCATGGATGCCTTCACCGTTTCAAACCCCAGCAGCGTCTGCGCAAACACCTGCTCGGGCGCAAATCCGCGCAGCACTTGGTAGATGTACCGCGTCTCGACCCCGCAGGCCGCCGTCGCCTGCGCTGTCCCGCAGTGTTCCAGCTCCCTGCGCTGCGCCTCGGCCGTCCGCACATGCTCTCGATCGGCCGCAACCTCCTCGAGCACACCCTTCTCCAGCAGCGCCTGCCGCATCTTCGCCATGTCCGGGATCCACCCGATCCCGTGCGCCACCTGCGCCGCATGCCCAAACGGCGGCGTCTCCATCAACTCCAGATACTGCTGGTTCTGCGCCGCGGCACGGCTCGCCACTTCGTCCACCCACTCGCCAACATGGCTCCCATTTAGCCCACTGAATCGCGCAAACGTCGCAAAAAACTCATCGTGCCCGCTGAACCCGGGCGTCGCCACAAAGCTCCGCATGCTGAAGGCGTCCACCAGCCGGTCATAGAGGTCCTGGTTCCCCGGCGTCATATTTCCCAACAATTCTTTCACCGCAATCAGCTGCTTTCCCCCACACGGCGGCTTGGCCAGCTTCAGAGCCACCTTGTCCACGCACAGCCCGTCTTCCGCTGCGTCCTTCAGAAAAGTCTCCGCATACACCGCGCCCGACAGATGCACGTGCAGGTCCGCGCCCTTGGGAAACTGCTCCAAAAACGCATGCAGAGCCGCCGGTCCCTTCGACGCGGTCGATAGAAACGCCAGCCCGGTCCGCCGCTCCTGCTCTGATACCTTGCGCCCGTGATTGTGACTGCACCCGCTCGCAACCATCAATCCGCTCGCGGCTACAAGAACAACAAGGCGGTGCCCCCGGCTCAACCATCCACTCATCGCAATGCCCCTCGACTCAATTCGGGTTGCCTCCCAGTCTATCCGAGGGGATGATCCCCGCGGTTTTGTATCAGGGTTTGCTTTAGCCACGCCGATAAGGCCCCAAAAATCAAATCTGGGCTTCAGCCCTTGACGGTCCCTTCTCAAGTCTGACCCGCCACCCCCGTTTGGCCTCGCTCTTCTTGTCTTGGTATACTGTCCAGGTTGTTGCAGCGCACGGTTCGTGGACCTACCCTCCTTACTCCGGTTCGGCGGATTAACCTCGGGGACGATGCAACCGATTGTGCACTGAGGCCAGATAGCTCAGTGGTAGAGCGCGGCCCTGAAAAGGCCGGCGTCGGCGGTTCAATCCCGTCTCTGGCCACCACACCCTTTCGAAACCAAAACATCCTCCACCGCGCTCTGTTCAGGGGGCCAAAGGCATCGGTCCCGACGGCCTTGCGGCTGCCGTTGTCATAGGTGTGCCATGGCCTGACTTGCGCCGTGGCGCAGAGAATGAGCTCAAACCTGAGTACGGGGATCAGCGGAATGATTCTTTCGTGGCCTTGTTAGAATTGCGATCAATGATGCTGCGTGGATGTTCAATCGTGAATGGCGAAGCGCGTGTAGGATCGGGAGCCTTGTTTGCGGGCTTCGATCCTTCGGCCGGAGTCGAACTAAAGCCGGCTTATCGCTCTGCCTCATCAGAAGATGTGGAACTGACGGCCAAACTTGCCGATGATGCATTCGCCTCTTACGGCAAGCTCTCGGGAAAAGAGAAGTGCCGATTCCTGCGCGAAATTGCAACCGGCATCGACAACGCGGCGGCCGAGCTGGTGGCCAGAGCGCACATGGAAACTGCTCTTCCTGAAGCGCGGCTCAAGGGTGAGGCAGCGCGGACGGCAAATCAGATCCGCATGTTTGCCCAGGTGGTGGAAGAGGGATCTTGGGTCACGGCCCGCATCGATCCCGCGCTGCCCGATCGGACGCCGCTTCCCAGGGCAGACATCCGCTCCATGCTGCGCCCCTTCGGTCCTGTCGCCGTGTTTGGAGCAAGCAATTTTCCTTTGGCTTTCTCCGTGGGCGGAGGAGACACAGCATCGGCCTTGGCTGCTGGCAATCCGGTGATCGTGAAGGCGCATGCGGCGCACCCCGGTTCCAGCGAACTAATGGGGCAAATCATCAACGAGAGCGTAAAGGCTTGTGGGCTGCCGTCAGGCACGTTTGCGCTGCTCTTCGATGCCGGCACTGAAGTTGGTTCGGCGCTGGTGCAGCATAGCAAGATCAAAGCGGTGGGATTTACGGGATCGCTGCGCGGTGGCAAAGCGCTGATGGACCTGGCCGCCCGGCGGGCGGAGCCAATTCCTTGCTATATGGAGATGGGCAGTACAAATCCGGTGTTCGTTCTGCCTGAAGCCTTGCGCTCACGCGGCGCTGAGATTGCCAACGGGTTGTTCGCATCGTTCACGCTGGGCGTTGGTCAGATGTGCACCAAACCGGGGCTTGTTTTTTTGCCGCGTAATGAGGACGGAGATAGTTTTGTCGCCGCGTTGGCTGCCAAGGTTGTTCAGTCCACAGGCGCGACCATGCTGACACCTGGCATTGCCAAAAACTATGCAGCCGGTGTTGCGTCGCGCGGCCGGCATCCGGCCGTAGAGACTCTGGCAATGGGGGGAGCAATGAGCGGCGAGGGGTGTGCCGCTGGAGTTGCCGTGCTCTTGCAAGTCAGCGGTGAAGATCTGCTTGCGAATCGCGAGCTCGCAGAAGAAGTCTTCGGCCCCGGCACGCTGATCGCTCGCTATACAGACCGGCAGGAGCTGATTTCGCTGGCAGCGGCGCTCGAGGGACAACTGACCGCGTCTGTGCACGGAAGCAGCGCCGACCTGGCTGGATTTGCCGATCTCATGGACATCCTGGAACGCAAGGCCGGACGCCTGATTGTGAATGCCTTCCCGACGGGAGTTGAAGTGTGTCATGCAATGGTGCATGGCGGACCGTTTCCAGCCACGAGCGATTGTCGCACCACTTCAGTCGGCAGCCAGGCGATCTTCCGCTTCGCGCGGCCGGTTTGCTACCAGGATTTTCCGCAGGCTTGCTTGCCAGATGAGCTGAAGAACGAAAATCCGCTAGGCATTTGGCGGATGATCAACGGGACAATGACGCGCGACGCGGTTTAGATCAGGTTTCTAATGAAAATCATAACTACGGTAACTATTACTAAGAGCAGCTTAGGCAGTGGTCGAAGATTACTGATAGCTCAGGCCAAATCATGATTGCGGTTCTCGCATTCGTAGGATAAGTGTTAAACTATTGATATGGTTGATGTTCTTGCGCATCTTCAAGTTGCGACTAATGTAGTATCGACCCCGAACCAGATCCGCCAATACTATCCATGAATAGCTTCGAGCGCAGGCTTCAACTCACGTAAGTTATTTCCCCATCCGGTTGCGGCGTGGGTTTTCGATTCTGGCCGAATGACCCTATTCCAGAATATCGAGATGCATCATGGATTACCGTCCTGGGCGTTTGGTATAGGGGAGCTTCAAGACAAATCGTTACGGTCAGCCAGATCCAGGCAGTGTCCCGCTGGTCTTCTTTTTGTCCCGGGGGACGGCAGAATCATTTTGTCGCCGGCGTGGGCTGCAATGCGAAAGACGGCTCGTCCGATTCTCTAATCCGAAAGGTGACCAACATGAGTTCAACATTCGCCGCTCCGCAAGTTCTGGAAGAATCGTTCGGAGCCTCGATAGAGGAGAAGATCGCGGCAACTATCGACGATCTGATCACACAGCTTCCCGACCCGGAACAGTTGACCAGCGAGCAGAGGCGTGGAATCATCGCGCGTTATGCGGCCGTGCTGGAAGGCAACTTCATTTATTGGATGACCGCGACATTTCTGGCGGTCAAGTCGCAGGAAGCGCATCCCATCCTCCTGGAAAACCTCTACGATGAGTGCCGCGACTCGCATCCGGCAATGATGCGCCGCTTTGCCCTCGCCGCACATGCATTCCCCACCGATACGGATGCGCTCGCTGTCGACAAGAATTTGACCGCCATGCGGCTGTTCCTCGGTAAACTGGAGGGAGTGCCCTCGCTGTTGTCCATGGCCTTTTTTGAGGGTTGGATCCAGAGGTTCATGGCTCCGCTGGCAAAGCTTGCTGCGCTTCAGGGATCGACGGAGATGGTATACACCGACGTGCATGGCGTCTGCGATGTGCGTCATTCGCAGGAACTTTTCCGCGGCGTTTTCCTGGAGATGGAGCGCTACCCAGTAGATGAAGGGACCGACATCTTTGAGGGCGTGAACCTGCTGAGCACCCTGATTCAGAACATTGTGCAGGGCGAAACGAAAAGAGCAGGGTAACCGAACTGGATCAGGTGCAGTCTTTTGGCGAGTCACCCTCAAGCCGAAAAGCAATTGACCGAGCACGCCGGATACTTTGAGGTGCCTGGCGCGCATCTCTATGCTGTGTTGCATGAGGTCGAGCAACCCACCGCGCGCGTGCTGTTGGTGGGACCTTTTGCTTCAGAGCGGCATAACACTTACATCCCCTGGGTGCGCTGGGCGCGTTTCCTCGCTGAAAGAAATATTGAGGTCCTGCGCTATGACTACCGCGGCATTGGAGAAAGCACCGGCGATTTGCAGGAGATGACCTTCGAGGACTGGAGCCAGGACGTAAAACTGCTCTCCGACTGGCTCGCCGCCCGCAGACCCAAAGCGCCCCTGATTCTGCATGGGCTCGCAATGGGTGCCGTTCTGGCTGGCCGGGCGTTCGATGAAGGTATCGGAGATGGGCTGCTGATGTGGTCGCCGCCCTTCAGCGCGAATCTGGCCTTGCGCTCGACGCTCATGCGTTGGGTGGGTCTGGAGCAAATCTTCAAGTTCGGTGCCGACAGGCGATCCACTTCGGACTACATTTGTGCGCTTGAGCAGGGATCGACCCTCGAAGTCGACGGATACCAGTGGCCCACAAAGCTGTGGCAGGAGTCGTTCGGCTTTGCACTCCCCGAGTCACTCCTGACAGAGCAGAGTACCCCCGATGCCGGTGAGCGGCCAGTCAAAATCACGCGGCTCGGAAAAGAGGCCGCTCCCCTTGCCAAGGGTGGGTCGGTTGGCTATGACGACCTGAAGGACTTCACCTGGCTTTTCAAACCGCACTTCGAATGGATCGCCGAGGCTGCAATGAAATCCAATCAACGAGAGCAAAATGCTCCAGAATACTGACACGCGCGAGCTCGCCATCCTCGACATATTCGGTCACCGTCTTCGAGGGACGTACCACCGCTCGTCCGACGATAGGTCCGGCTCATGGATGAGCGGAACTGGCGCGGATCGTCCCGCCGTATTGTTCCTCAATTCCCTCGCCTTGCCGCGAGCTGCCACTGGAGACTCCGCAGTGTATTGGGCTGATTCGTTTGCGCGGCTCGGCTACCCCACTTTTCGTTTTGACTTGCCCGGGTTGGGAGACTCCGACGGACAAACCTCAACCGATGTGCTCGACTTCATCAACCGAGGCGGTTTTGCTCCCGCGGCTGTAGGCATATCAAGAGAACTTGTTGAGCGCGGAGGATATTCTGGCGTGGTCCTGGTGGGTCATTGCGCCGGCGCCGTCACCGCAAGCTATGCGGCCGCCGCATTCAAAAAATGCAAAGGCATGATCCTCCTCGATCCCTATTTTCACTTGCCGGTGGCGAAGCGGCCCGAATCCCGCGAGAAGTTGAGCGGCTGGGCGAGACGCAGTGCACTGGGAAGACCGCTGAGCAACCTCGTTGACCGGGTGAAACACCTTAAGCTCTTTCTTCGTGGAAGCGCTCTGCCAGGCAACGCGAACACCAGGCTGCTAAGTAAGTGGAATGATCTATCCAATGCAGGGCTTCCGACCCTTTTGTTTAAAGCGCCCGGCATTAAAGCAACGGGCAGCAAGCCACGCGTCGGCGAATTTGACTATCTGGAATATGTTCGCAAACTGGCCGGACGCAAGGGCGATTTGGTGATGAAGTCGATTGAAGGTTCTGATCATTCCTTCGCCAACCGCATTGGGCGTGAGGCAGTTCGACAAGAGGCTGAAGGCTGGCTGGCCAGCCATTTCCCCCTGACGGGTCATGAAGCGCACACCAAAGCGATTTCACTCCCGGGTGCAGGCAGCAAGCGGAACGGCGCATCAAGACCGAGGGTTGCGCCTCCCAATCCAGATTGCGCGCTGGAAGGCCGGTGAAACGAGACATGGATATCCGAGCAGAAATAGTTGACCAATTCAAACAGGTGGCGCTGGAGCAAGACAAGACACTGGCGCCCTTGACCGACGACCTTCCCCTGCTCGACAGCGGCCTCGACTCGCTCTGCTTCGCAGTCGTTGTGGTTCGGCTTGAAAACGCGTTGGGGGTAGATCCCTTCAGCAGCGACGAAGATGTTCGGTTTCCGGTGACCTTTGGCGACTTTGTTGGGTTTTACAAAAATGCCGCGCAATAGTCCAGCCTCCCTTCGTGCTGCTATCGGCGCTGCGGGCGGACTTTCGGCGCGCCTCGTGGCCGGCCCAGGCTCGAGTGCGAGTTGGAGTCAGCTCGCTGGCGAATCGGTCCTGAATTGCCACGCCGCAGAGCTTGAAGGTCAGTCGGTCGTATTGGCTGCGCTGGACCCGTTTGCCGCAGCAGCCGCCATGATCCAGCTTGACGGCATCGTTCGCCGCATGGTGCTTTACCCGCCCGATCTATCCAGAGAGCACCTCAGCTTTGTCGCGGCGACAGCGGGAGCAGACGCCATCGTCACCGACCAGCCGCTCCCTGTAGAAGTCGATGCACGCATCGTCTTCGTAGAATCGGGCGTCGGAAAACACAACTCACAACCCTACTCCAAAGCCTCGCCGCTTCAGACTGAATGGATTCTCCTCACTTCCGGCACCACCGGGCGGCCCAAGCTCGTGCAACATAACCTGGCAAGTCTGACTGCCGACATTGAGTTTGGACGCGTCCCATCGGCTCCGGTGGTTTGGAGCACGTTCTACGATATCCGCCGCTACGGCGGCCTCCACATTTTTCTCGACGCGGTCTGCTCCGGCGCTTCGATGGTGATCTCGTACGCACAGGAATCGCTTGGAGATTTCCTTACAACGGCAGGCGAGTATGGCGTTACAAACATCTCCGGAACCCCATCGCACTGGCGCCGCGCGCTGATGAGTTCCTGGGCTGGGAAGATCGCGCCCGCCTATGTTCGACTCTCGGGTGAGATCGCCGATCAAGCCATTCTGAATAGTCTTCGCGCCCAGTACCCTCAGGCGCGGATCGGACACACTTTTGCATCGACAGAGGCGGGCGTGGCCTTCAGCGTGAACGATGAGCTGATGGGCTTCCCGCAGGAGGTTCTCGACCACACTCCGGATGTGGACATAAAAGTAGTCGAAACAACATTGCGGGTCCGCTCAGAACGCACAGCCTCTCGCTACCTCGGCGCTGATAGTCCGGCCCTGAGAGACGCCGACGGTTTTGTCGACACAGGAGACGCGCTTGAACTCCGCAACGGGCGCTACTACCTGGTGGGACGCCGCGACGGCATCGTCAATGTCGGCGGATTCAAAGTTCACCCCGAGGAAGTCGAAGCCGTCATCAATCGCCATCCCGCCGTTGCCATGTCTCTGGTCAAGGCAAAGAAGAATCCGATCACAGGCGCCCTCGTGATTGCCGATGTGGTGATGAGAAACCCACTGAGCGACGAAGACCAAAGCGCGCTTCAGCGCGACATCCTCCAATTCTGCCGCGGAGAGCTTGCTGCTTATAAAGTCCCGGCCTCACTTCGTTTTGTGACGAGTTTAGATGTTTCAGACTCGGGGAAGATGGTGCGCCGCAATGCGTAACGTCATCGTCACCGGCGGAAGCCGCGGGCTTGGGCTGGGAATCGCCAGGAAACTGATGGAGTCTGGTTATCACGTCATCGCCGTCGCCCGCAGCGAAAGCGCTGAACTCTCAGATGCCATGCGGGAAACGAATGAGAAGCGGGCAGGATCGCTCACTTTTAAGGCATTTGACCTTGCTGAGATTGATGGAATTCCGCAGCTGGTCAAAGCCTTGCGCAAGGAATTGGGGCCGATTTATGGACTGGTGAATAACGCAGGCGTCAGCGTTGACGGCTCTCTCGCGCTGACTCCAACGCATCGCATTGAAGAAGTTGTAAGGCTGAACACCATCTCCCCGATCGTGCTCACCAAGTACGTTGTGCGATCCATGATGGCCGATGGCGGTGGACGCATCGTCAACATATCCTCAGTGACCGCATTCACCGGCTACAGCGGACTATCGGTTTATGGTGCCACAAAGGCATCGCTGATTGGCTTTACCAAGTCGCTCGCCCGCGAAGTTGGACGCATGGGCGTTAATGTGAATGCAGTCGCGCCTGGCTTTGTTGAGACGCACATGACCGAGGGAATGAAGGACGAACAGCGGCAGCAGATTGTGCGGCGCAGCGCGCTCAAGCGCCTGGTGGATGTCGAGGACGTCGCCAACGCGGTCGAGTTCCTCCTTAGCGACCGTTCGAAAAGCATCACGGGTACGGTGCTGACCGTGGACGCGGGGAGCACCGCATGAGCGCGATCGCACAGCTCGGACCAGTGGAGAGCGCCTCGCCCGCCAAGGCCTGGTTGCGCGCGCTTGAGCTTACCGCTCCGATTGCAAAGAATCCGGGCCGCGCTTTGCCAACTGTCGTCGAAGACGCCGCAATCCGATGGGGCAGTGCGCTGGCCCTCGTCTCCGACCGGGAACAGTTGACCTATCGCGCACTGTCGGAGCGCGCCAACCAATACGCCCGTTGGGCATTAGCTCAGGGCTTGCGGAAAGGCGACGTGGTTTGCCTGCTCATGGAGAATCGGCCCGAATACATGGCTATTTGGCTGGGCATCACGAGCGTTGGCGTAGTAGTTTCGCTGCTGAATACAAATCTTTCCGGGCCGTCGCTTGCGCATTGCATCAATGTTGTAGAACCGAAGCACATTATCGCTTCGGAAGAACTTGCCGATACGGTCGAGGCAGTCGTTCCGCAGCTCAAAGCTCGGACTGTTCTCTGGGTGCTCGGCAGCGAGGGATCGCAATCCGGGAGCAGGGATCTCCAAGTCGCGAAGTTCACCGGCGAAAGCCTCACACGAAGCGAGCGCCGCGAAACGACTATCGGCGATCGGGCTCTCTGCATCTACACCTCTGGCACGACCGGACTGCCCAAGGCTGCGAACGTGAGCCATGGCCGAGTGATGCAATGGAGCCACTGGTTTGCCGGCATGATGGACGTGCAGCAGGCCGACAGGATGTACAACTGCCTGCCGATGTATCACAGTGTAGGCGGAGTCCAGGCAACGGGCGCGATGCTTGTTGGCGGCGGATCGGTTGCGATTCGTGAAAAGTTCTCAGCCAGCCAGTTCTGGGCCGATATCGCGCGCTGGGACTGCACGTTGTTTCAATACATCGGGGAGCTTTGCCGCTATCTGCTCAACACCCCTGCATCCGCGACGGAGATCGAACATCGGATTCGACTCGCATGCGGCAACGGCCTTTCTGCCGAGGTGTGGGGCGCCTTCAAAGATCGTTTTCGCATTCCGCGCATTTTGGAGTTCTACGCTGCCACGGAAGGAAACGTATCGCTCTTCAACGTCCAGGGCAAGCCCGGCGCCATTGGGCACATTCCGTCCTATCTGGCGCATCGAGTTTCTCCGGCTCTCGTCGTCCTCGATGTTGAGCAGGGCCTGCCCGCTCGCGATGAGCGAGGACGGTGCATTCGCTGCGCAGCCGACCAGCCCGGCGAAGCTCTCAGCAAACTGGACGGCGACCCATTGAATTTCGGAAGCCGCTTTGAGGGCTACACATCGGCAGATGCATCGGAAAGCAAGATCCTTCGGGATGTATTCGAACCGGGCGACGCCTGGGTGCGCACCGGCGATCTGATGCGCAGAGATGAGAAGGGATTCTTCTACTTCGTCGATCGCGTCGGCGACACATTTCGCCGCAAGGGCGAGAACGTTTCCGCATCCGAGGTTGCAGGAGTCATCAACGCATTCCCCGGAATCGACCACGCCAATGTTTACGGCGTCGCTGTGCCCGGAACTGAGGGCCGCGTTGGAATGGCAGTCATCGTGGCAACGAAAAAGCTCGACCTGGCCCAACTTTACACGCACATTGCCTCCCTTCTGCCGTCGTATGCGCGGCCGGTGTTTTTGCGCATATCCAAACAGGCTGAACTCACGGGGACTTTCAAATACTCGAAGACTGTGTTGCTGCGGGAGGGCTACGATCCAGGGGCCAGCGGCGATGCTCTTTACTTCGAAGATCCGGCCGCGGGAGAATTTGTTCCGCTCAACGCGGAGTTGCACCGGCGCATTCAGGGCGGCGAAATCAAACTTTAGCGATTAGGAAGAATACAGATGCTGATCGATCAGATCCGGGGTGAATTCGCGAAGCTTGAATCCGAGATAGCCGAAGGGCCGCTTGTGCCCCACGTAACGGCGGCCGAGATTCGTGCGTACCTTGGATCGCGCTATGCATTCAAGCAGAATATGCCGCTTGAGGAAGTAACTGCCGACGTGGAGGACATGCTGCGGAGATGGCAGGTGCAGGTAACCCACCCGCGCTATTTCGGCCTCTACAACCCCAGCGTGACGGAGGCAGGAGTTGTGGCCGAGACGCTCGTGGCCATGTTTAACCCGCAGTTAGCCAATTGGCGCACCTCCCCGGCGGCAAACGAGATTGAGCGTCACACTCTTGGTTGGCTGGCTGAGAAGTTTGGGCTTCCGCAGGATTCAATCGCAACCTTTACCAGCGGAGGAATGGAAGCGAACTTATCGGCTGTGGTCGTCGCGCTCACGCATGCGTTTCCGGACTACGGGGAGAACGGCTTGCGCAGTCTCAGCGGCGAGCCCGCGATTTACCTCACTGAGGAAGCGCATCACGGCTTCAACAAGATCGCGCACATGGTTGGCCTTGGAAGGCGAAACCTGCGGATCATCGGAACAGACAGCGAGCTGAAGATGAACGTGGAGGAACTGATCAGGCGCGTCGATGAGGATCGTCGCGCAGGGTTGCTCCCTTTCATGATTGTCGGCACCGCAGGGACAACCGCTGCCGGCGTGGTCGATCCTTTGCCCGCGATCGGAGCCTTCAGCAAAAGTACCGGCCTTTGGTTCCACGCCGATGCCGCCTGGGGCGGCGCCGCAGTGATTTCTCCTGCGCTTCGCCATCATCTAGCTGGCATCGAGCTTGCCGACTCGATTACCTGCGATGCGCACAAGTGGCTCTCGGTGCCGATGGGAGCCGGGATGTTCTTCTGCAGGCATCGGGAGAGCGTGGCCCAGGCCTTCCGCTCCGACGTTACCTATATGCCGGGCAAGACTGGCCGACAGCTCGGCGATGCGGCCGTCACCTTCGATCCACTTACCCACTCTGCGCAGTGGTCGCGGCGATTCATCGGGCTCAAGCTCTTCATGACCCTCGGGGAACGCGGAGAGACCGGGTATGCGGAGATGATCGAGCACCAGGCGCGCATGGGAGATTTGCTGCGCGATCGTCTCACGGCAAACGGATGGCGCATTGTCAATTCCACTCCCCTGCCCGTGATTTGCTTTACCCGCGATGGCCTGATGCCAACGGTGTTGCTGGCGGAACTGCGCGATAAGCAAATCGCATGGATGTCCGAGGCCACTATCGCTGGAACGCCGGTGATTCGCGCCTGCATTACGAGTTTCAAAACAACGGAGCGGGACATTGAGCTCGTTGTGAATGAGATGAATGAGCTGTTCGCGAAGAGAATGCACCGTAAGACCGCGTAATGCTGCACGGCCGCATACGCGAATGCGCCGAAGAAGGATGGGTTGAGTAATGAAACAGGAAACGATGGCGATCCACAGCGGCTATGAGATCGACCCGACAACAAAATCCGTAGCGGTGCCGATCTACCAGACGGTGGCCTATGCGTTCGATAGCGCCGACCACGCCGCCTCACTCTTCAACCTGGAGGCTGAGGGCTTTCGCTACACGCGCATCCAAAACCCAACCACGGCCGTGCTCGAACGCCGTGTAGCCGCGCTCGAAGGCGGCATTGAGGCGATGTGCGTGAGCAGCGGCCAGGCTGCGGTCAATTATGCGGTACAAAACATTGCCGAACTGGGCTCGAATATCGTTTCGGTGCCACAACTCTATGGCACCACGCATACACTTTTCGCCCACATCCTTCCCAGCCAGGGAACTCAAGTACGCTTTGCCGAAAGCGACCAGCCCGATGCAATTGCCGGTCAGATTGACGAACGGACTCGAGCAATTTTTTGCGAGAGCGTCGGCAATCCGGCGGGAAACATCTGCGACATCGAAGGACTTGCCCGCGTGGCGCACGACCATGGGGTCCCGTTGATCGTAGACAATACAGTCGCTTCACCCATCCTTCTTCGGCCCATCGATCACGGCGCGGACATCGTAGTGGAATCTCTGACAAAGTTCATGGGAGGACACGGGACAACGCTCGGCGGTGTGATCGTCGATAGCGGCAACTTCGACTGGTCGGCTCATGGAACGCGCTTTTCTTCGTTTACCGAGCCGGACGCTTCCTACCACGGGCTGGTCTACACCGAACATTTTGGCAGGGCCGCATACATCGCACGCTGTCGCAGCGTTCATCTGCGCACAGGCGGCGCCGTGCTTTCGCCACTCAGCTCGTTTCTGCTGCTGCAGGGGATTGAAA
This sequence comes from uncultured Occallatibacter sp., assembly GCA_964460385.1. Taxonomy (GTDB): domain Bacteria; phylum Acidobacteriota; class Terriglobia; order Terriglobales; family Acidobacteriaceae; genus Telmatobacter. Next base: position 15,470 of record CAYWSR010000082.1, read on the forward strand.
CGGTGGCCTTGCGCGTCGAGAGGCATGTGGACAACGCCAGGAAGGCCGCGGAATTCCTGCGAGCTGATCCGCGAGTGGAGTGGGTGAACTATGCGGGATTCTCCGACAGCCCGTATTTCCCGCTGGCCCAGAAGTATCTGAACGGGCGAGCATGTTCGCTGCTTTCGGTAGGGATCAAGGGAGGCTATGAAGCGGCGGTGCGCTTCCACGATTCATTGAGGCTCGTAGTTCGACTCGTGAATCTGGGCGATGCAAAGTCGCTCGTGTGCCACCCAGCCTCGACGACCCATCGGCAGATGTCTGCAGATGAGCAACGCAAGGCAGGCGTTCTGCCGGAAATGATCCGTCTGAGCATCGGAATCGAGCATATTGACGACATCGTTGAGGATTTGAACCAGGCGCTCGCGACTGCGGTCGCGGCCGAAGCCTCGACTGCCAGGAACGCATAGCGCCAGCTAAAGGAGAGATCGATGCCCCTGTTTATAGACACAAGCCGAATCGTCAAGGACGGCGACGCAAGCGTCATCTGGCCTCGCCATCGCACGGCTTTGCGACTTGTGGAGCGCTCAAACCGTTGCGTGACGATCGGACTCGTTAACAACATGCCCGATTCGGCTTTTCGCGCAACCGAACGGCAGTTCGTGTCTCTTCTTGAAGGCGCATCGGATGGAATCCCGGTTCGTTTTGTTCTCTATGCGATGCCTGGCATTCGGCGCGAAGGGGCGACCCTGCACCACGCAGAGAGTTTCTATTCGAGCGTCGAAACCCTCGGCGAAGTTCCGCTTGATGGGCTGATTGTGACGGGCAGAGAACCGGTCACAGCGGACCTGAGAGCCGAGGCGTACTGGGAAAGCTTCACGCGTGTACTCGGCTGGGCCCGCGAGAACACCTATTCGACGGTCTGGTCGTGCCTGGCCGCACATGCCGCAATTCTGCACATGGACGGCATTGAGCGGCGCAAAAGTGAACACAAGCACTTCGGCGTGCTGGAGTGCACCCGGGAATCGGGTCATCCGCTGCTGACCGGAACGCCACCGCGGTTCCGCGTCCCCCACTCACGCTGGAATGGGGTTGCGGCGGAGGAGCTTGAAAGTCGTGGATACACCGTGCTGGCGCGCAGTAAGGCCGCGGGTGTCGACACATTTGTCAAACAGGATGGAAGCCTTTTTGTCTTCTTTCAGGGACATCCCGAGTACGAGGCCGATACGTTGCTTCGAGAGTACCGCAGGGATGTAGCGCGTTACCTGTGTGGCGAGAGCCACAACTACCCTCTGGTTCCCGTAGGCTACTTCAACCAAACCACGGCGGATGCATTGACCGCATTGCGCGAGAAGGCGCTAAACAGACGAGACAAGCGGTTGCTTGAACGGGTCTCGGCCGTGCTGGAGAAACCGGAAATTGAAAACACCTGGCGGACGACGGCTGCGTTGGTCTATAGAAACTGGCTCGAATACATTCGCTCATGCAAGCAAGAGGGGCAAACGGATCGAGTTCTGATTGCTTGAGCCCACCCGCATTCTTCCACCCGTGATTGGCCCGTTTTACGCGTATTTCGCCGTGTTTGGGCAGTCCACGAAGCCTTCTAAGTAGTTGGAAGTACGTGTTATTAACGCCCTGAAAAGGCCGGCGTCGGCGGTTCAATCCCGTCTCTGGCCACCACACCCTCCCAATCCAAATTCTGCGGCCGCCCCATCCTTTGCGCACTTTGCGATGGACGGCTCTACGGCGTCTTCCCCTTAGCCGCACCCTCCGCCACGCCTCCCGAATCTCAGCTCCTTCCGCCCGAATCAAACGAATAGACAAACGAAAAGGAGAAATATGACCGAACAGCATCCTGATTTGCTGCTCCCCGACTTGCTGCTCACCGACCGCTTTACCCACGCCGTCGACTATGCGCGCTGGCTCCATACCGAATTCCGCAAGGGAACCCGCATCCCCTACATGGCCCACCTGCTCGGAGTCGCCTCGCTCGTCCTCTCTGAAGCCGGCGGCAAGGTCCCGGTCACCGAAGACATGGTCATCGCCGCCCTTCTCCATGACACCGTGGAAGATCACGGCGGCCAGCCGCGCCTCGACGATGTTGAAAGAGAGTTCGGGCCCAATGTCGCCCGCATGGTCAAGGGCCTCTCCGACACCCTCGCCGCCGACCACGACCAGAAAGAAGGCTGGGAGGAGCGGAAAAACGCCTACCTGGCCCGCCTTCGCCACGAACCCCTCGACGTCCTTGTCATCTCCGTAGCCGACAAGCTCTACAACTCAAAAGCGATTCTCGACGACCTCCGGGACCCGCTAGTCGGCTCAGAGGTCTGGAAACGCTTCAAGCGCGGCCCTAAAGAACAGCTCTGGTACTTCCATTCGCTGCTCGAGATCTTCCAGGACCGCCTCGATAGTCGGCTTGTCGGCGAGTTCGGGCGCGTCGTCGCCCAACTCGATGCGTGGCCCAAATAAAGAATTGACGCCTGGTCCCAGAAGCTGCCTGGCCCCAATAATCGTTCCCGCAGCGCCCACCCCAACTCGGGTAGTGTTCTAATTTGGACAATGCCATGGGAAGGGTGAGAAGTGGGAGTGAGTTAGTTGCCCTTTCAATCGGTCAAAGGGTATACCCCAGCGGATGCCTGGGCTCGTAAAGCATGATGTCGTCCGCGCCAGGTACGGCCATCATGACCACGAGTCCGTACCCGTGATCCTGAACTTCGCCGTGGAACTCCGCTCCTTTGCCCTTCAGTTCAGCGACCGTGTGTGAGATGTCGTCGCACATCAGGGAGATCTGATGGTGCCGCGGCGATTCGTACGTCTTGCCATCGTAGACGCTGTGGGTCGGGTGCACGCCCATCTCGCTCGGCCC
>CAYWSR010000083.1:0-18047 GCA_964460385.1 uncultured Occallatibacter sp.
GGGTGATCTCCCACTACAGCGCCTGACGCTACAGCCCCAGCACTGCCCGCTGCGCGGCAAAGATCTCTTTGAGACCGCCCTCTGCTAGATCCAGCAGGGAGTTCAGTCCAAGACGAGAAAAGGACCCTTTCTCGGCGGTGGCCTGCGTCTCGATGAGGCCGCCGTCGGCGGTCATCACCACGTTCATGTCCACCTCGGCGGCGGAATCCTCCTCATAACAAAGGTCCAGCAGCGGCCTGCCGCCCACCATGCCCACGCTGACCGCGGCCACCAGCTGCTTGAGCGGCGAGGCTTTCAGCGTGCCGGCCTTGACCAGCGCATTCAGAGCCAGACCGAGAGCGACTGCCGCGCCGGTGATAGCCGCGGTCCGCGTGCCGCCGTCGGCCTGGATCACGTCGCAGTCGAGAATCACGGTGCGCTCGCCAAGGGCCTGCATGTCGACCACCGAGCGTAGGCTCCGGCCGATCAGTCTCTGGATCTCGTGGGTGCGGCCGCCGATCTTGCCGCGCTCACTTTCTCTTGGAGTCCGGGTCAGCGTCGAACGCGGCAGCATCGAGTACTCGGCCGTCACCCAGCCGCGGCCAGAGTTGCGCAGCCACCCCGGCACCCCCTGTTCAATGGTTGCGTTGGTCAGGACCCGCGTGTTGCCAAACTCGACCAGCACCGAGCCCTCGGCCGTCTGGACATATCCCGGAGTCAGGGTGAGGGGACGGAGTTGGGTGGGAGTGCGCCCGCCCGGGCGGAAGAAAACAGCATTCGAACTCATAGGTGGATTGTACGAGAGCCCAGCTGTTGCACAAGATTCCTGGGTCGGAAGGGGCAGGCGCGGAGGGCATGCGCACCCGTTCCCGAAGCGGGACTTCTGACTTTTTCGACGCCGGAACGGGAAAGCCATGGTAAGGAACTGAAAACAGAAAGGTTAATACAACATGCGAGTCTGAGGTTGTCCCGTTTCGGGACGAACCCTTCGAGGTCGGGGCGGGGCCTCGATGGGCGAACCCGGCAGGAAGTTCATCCCTTATCAGGAACTTAGCCCAATCGTTCTGGTTTGGCACTCGACGTGTAAGACCCGGTGTATCGAATAAGTTCAGTCCTGGCGCTCCGGGCAGGTTCGGGAACCGATGCCTGGGAGCAGATTGCGAAGCAGACCGGGCACAAACACCGGGCATGAGACACCCGACAGGAGTCAAGGAAGAGCCGGGAAAAGGTACGAAAGGAGCAGGCCATGCACAAGATCGATCTGGTAGAGCAGGGGTTGGAAACGGAGCGCAAGCGCGTGGAGGCGGTGGTGGAGACTCTGGCCACGCTGCGCAGTGAAGGCGAGAGCCTGGCGGAACTGGCCCACGATGCCCGCAACATGGTGACGGCGCTGGGACTCTACTGCGATCTGCTGGAGGAGCCCGGTGTTCTGGCCACTCAGTTTGCGCACTACGGAAACGAGCTGCGGCTGGTGGCCGCCGCCAGCCGGCGGCTGGTTGAAAAGCTGGTCGCGCTCGACGTCCACGGATCTGCCGTCCACGGAGCTGGCGTCCACGGAACTGCCATGCGCGGGATTGCGCGGCCCGGCGGGAAAACCGCAAGCCCACCGGCAACTCTCGAGGTCGCGCGTTTGCCAGACAGGCCGGAAACCGGGGAAGAGACTGCGCAGCGGGCTGCCATCCCGCAGGCCTGGACGAGTGCGATGCCGCCGGCTGGCCCCGCGCCCGGCCGCGAAAGGGGCCTCGCAACGGGCCTTGAGCCCGGAGTTGCCCAAGCCGGACGCTGGGACCTGATGCCCCCCGCGCTGATCTCGAACCTGGCGCAGGAACTGCTCGCCAACCGCAACCTGCTCTCCGCTCTGGCCGGTCCCTCGATCGCGCTGACCCTTGATGTGGAGGGCGGGGCGCTGCCGGTGCGGCTGAACGCCGAAGACCTGACCCGGGTGCTGGTCAACCTGGTGAAGAACGCGGCCGAGGCCATGCCGGGAGGCGGCTCCATCCGCATCGGCCTGCGCAGGCGGACCGGCACGGCCGAGGCTGGGTTCGAGACTGGCCCCCAGGTGCTCTCACTGACCCTCGAGGACAGTGGCCCGGGCATTCCGCGCAAGGCTCAGGAGCGCATATTTGAGGCCGGTTTCACTACCCGCGCGGCAGGGACCTCGGCGGCGAATCAGCCCGTCGGAGGTTGGCTCTTCGCGCATCGCGGCCTGGGCCTTTCCATCACCCGTTCGATTGTGGAGGCGGCGGGCGGGCGCATCAACGCAACCAACCTTGAAGGGCCTGGCACCCCGGGACGCGGGGCGCGCTTTGAGATCGTCCTTCCTGTCCGCAGCCGCTGAGGCCGGACAACCCTCAAGTCCAACTACCGGCACCGCGAAGGTGTCGGCCTATGCCAGCCAACACACTGAACCCAGCGCGAGGCGACTACAATGCTCGATACAGTCTTGAACCCGGGGGACGCGGCCCTAACCGTGGGAAGCACAGCCCTGAGCAATGGGGCCAATGTCCTGAAGCAAGGAACATCGGTCCTGAACGGACGCGGCACTTTCCGAAACAAGGTCGGCGTGGCCCTCAAGGAACGAAACGCGGTCTTCAACGCACGAAGCATCAACTCACGAACTATGGACTTCCTCCCTCAACTTGCCGAGCCTGCAGTGCGCCTTCACCTCCTCGTTGTGGATGGCGATACCGCCGTTCGCTCGGCCTGCGCCGAGATCGCGGCCAGCCTGGGCTACGCGGTCGAGAGCACGGGGGACCTGGGGCACGCGCGCACACTGCTGCGCGGGAAGGCCGCCGACATCCTGCTGGTGAACCTGCCGGCGGGGTCCAACCAGGGCCTTGAGCTCATCTCCGAGGTCAAGGCGCTGTACCAGCAGACGGCAGTGATCGCCATGACCTCCTCGGCCTCGGTGAACGTAGCTGTGGAAGCGATGCGCTCGGGCGCCACCGATTACCTGACCAAGCCGTTTGCGATGGATGAGCTTTCAACCGTTCTGGACCGCGCCGCCGCCGCCCACCTCACCGACACCGCGACCCGCCAGCTGCGCGAGCGGATGCGGCTCTCGCAGGGGTTGGGCGCCATGATCGGCCGCTCGGCGGAGATGGAAAAGCTCTACCGAATCCTGTCCAAGGTCGCACAAAGCTCGCACCCGGTCTTGGTGCTGGGCGAGAGCGGCACCGGCAAGGAACTGGTGGCGCGGACCATCCACGCCTACGGGCCCAACGCACAGAAGCCGTTTCTGCCCGTCGACTGCGGGTCGCTGGTGCCCACGCTGATTGAAAGCGAGCTCTTCGGCTACGTGAAGGGAGCCTTCACCGGGGCAAACCGGTCCAAGGACGGTTTGCTGGTCTCGGCCGAGGGGGGAACCGTCTTTCTCGACGAGATCGGCGAGCTCTCCGTCGATCTTCAGGCCAAGCTCTTGCGCGCGCTGCAGGAGCGCGAGGTGCGGCCGGTGGGCGCGACCCACCGTGTTCCCATCCGCGCGCGGATTGTCGCCGCCACCAATCGCGACCTCGCCGAGATGGTCGAGAAGGGGACCTTCCGCAAGGATCTCTTCTACCGGCTCAACGTGGTCAACCTCAGGCTGCCGTCGCTGCGCGATCGTCGCGAAGACATTCCTCTGCTGGCCGCTCACTTTCTCGACCGCTTCAGCCGCGAACACTGTGTCAAGTTCACGCTCAGCGACGAGGCGCTGCGCGTCATGATGCGCCATGACTGGCCGGGGAACGTACGCGAACTCGAACACGCGGTAGAACGGGCCTGCGCCCTCTGCTCCGGGCCGCTGATCGAACTGGGCGATCTGCCCACCCAGCTGCAGCAGCAGGGTCTCGAGGCGCAGCGGGCACATGCGCCGGGGGGCGAACCGGCCGAATACGGGCCCGCTCCGGGCGTGCAGACGCTGGCCGATCTAGAGCGGGAGGCGATCCTCGCAGCCATTCGCACCCTGAACGGCGACAAGCTGCAGGCAGCAAAACTCCTCGGCATCGGCAAGACAACCCTCTATCGCAAGCTGAAAGAGTACGGCATCGCCGACCCGCTGCGGGACGACTAAAGCAGCTTCTAGCTTCTAGCTTTTAGCTCTTAGCTTCTTGCTTGCGGGTGCGGCCTCAAGTGCAGTTCCTGCGCAGCCCGCAAGCGGAAGAGTCCCGTCCAAGACGAACGGCCACAAGCTGAGAGCTGAAAGCGAATAGCTAACGGCTAAAAGCCAAAAGCTGACCACTGACAACTGGAATTCGAGATCGGAGAACGAACATGAGCATACTCATGGTGACCGGAGTGGAAGGCGCTCGCAACTGCGCCGAAGTGGTGAGCGCGCAACTGGGCATGGAGGTGGAGGTGGCGGAGGGGCGCAAGGCCGCCCTGGCCGCGCTCCGGCGCAGAGAGTTTACTGCCGTGGTGGTGGATGAGACGCTGGCGGAGTGCGATCCAGCGGCCGCCGAGGCGATCTGGGAGCGCGCCGGCCTGGCGATTCCTCTGCAGATCAGCTTTGCCCTCTCCGGCGCAGCCCGGCTGATTCGCGAGATTCGGGCCGCGCTGTATCGCCGCGAGCGCGAGCAGACGCTGGCGCGCCGCGCTGCCGAAGCGGCCATCGAGCGGGAGCTGAAGTCGACGGTCGCCGGCCTTCTGCTCCACTCCGAACTTGCTCTCTCGGTCGGCGATGTGCCCCCGCCCCTGGCCGACCGCCTGCGCGTCGTCGCTGACCTGGCCGGAAATCTTCGCCAGCAGCTGAACTCGCCGTCGCTGCCTCGCGGGGAGAACCGCGCCTGAGTGCGGGCGCGTGGCGAGGGGCAGCGGGAATCAGTCGAAGACCACCGTCTTGTTCCCGTAGCAGAGAATGCGCTGATCGAGATGCCAGCGAACGGCGCGGGATAGCACGATTCGCTCCAGATCGCGCCCCCGGGCAACCAGATCCTCGACCTGGTCGCGGTGCGAGATGCGCGCCACGTCCTGCTCGATGATGGGCCCGTCGTCCAACAGATCCGTCACGTAGTGGCTCGTCGCGCCGATCAGCTTCACCCCCCGCGCGTGCGCCGCGTGATAGGGCCGGGCCCCGGTGAAGGCGGGCAGAAACGAGTGATGGACGTTGATGATCCCGGCAGGATACCGGGCCACGAAACCGGGCGTTAGAATCTGCATGTAGCGGGCCAGGACGACAAGGTCGATCTTCTTCTCGGCGAGAACCGCGAGCTGCCGGGCTTCCGTATCACTCTTTGTTGCGGTTGCAATCTCGACGAACTCGAACGGGACCCCATAAAACCCCGCCAGCCCCTCCACGGCGCGATGGTTCGAGACGATGACCGGAATCTCGCACCGCAGCTCGCCCGTGCGCCATCGGTGCAGCAGGTCGGCCATGCAGTGAAGATATTGCGAGCAGAAGAGCGCAACGCGCGGCCGTTGGGCCCGCGAGGTGACCCGCCAGCGCATGCCCAGCTCGGCGGCCAGCGGCGTAAAGGCCGCCTTGAACGCATCGAGGTCAAACAATCCTGCCCCGGATCGTGTTGGCGAGCCGCCCGCTCCGGGCCTGTCAGAGCCGCCGGCTGGGGACTCGTTGCCTACTCCATTGTCGCGCCCATCCAGCGCCCACTCGACGCGCATGAAGAACAGGCCGAGGTCGTGGTCCTGGTGCTGGTCGGCGTGGAGGATGTTGGCGCCGTGCTCGTAGAGCAGGCCGGAGACGCGGGCCACCAGGCCCTTACGGTCCGGGCAGTCAATCAACAGGACAGCTGAGTCGCTCATGCTCCTTCCAGAGTACGACAGGCAGGCGCTGATTTTGCGGCGCGCCGGGCATCGCCATGATCTCGGCAGCGGGGCAGCTTGATGGGTCGAGACAGTCAAAATACCCGAGAAGACCCAACACAAGGTCGGTTGGACCGGAATCCGACCCGAGTATACTTGGCGTTGATTTGAAGACTCGACATTTCCACTCCTTGTAGCCGCGGTTTGCGGGCAGGGGCACCTTCGAGGGTGAAACATGATCACTCGCCTCGTAATTCTGTTCGTCTTGCTCTGCACGGAAGCATTGTTCGCGCAGCTGTCTGAGCCGATTCCGAAGGTCTCCGTGACCGCCGAACCAATTCGTGGTTCTGTGCATCTTCCCGACGGCTCCCAAGCGCGGCACACCGATCATTTCGATCGCAATGCGCGCAGCGAGCAGGTTCTCGATGGCGCCGAATGGCGCATGGGGTCTTTTGCGCCGGGCGCGGGCGAGGCCGTCAACGCCTATGCGGAGAACTTCGCCGAAACCGACTTCCGCAGCGTCGTTGTCCCCGGAGACACGCAACTGCAGGCAGGCTTCACCGGGGTCGAGCGGTTTCGCGACTCCAAAGAGTTAATTGCGGTCAACCAGAAGGAATGGTGGTACCGCAAGCACTTCGAGGCTACGCCTGCGACAGCGGGAAGCATCACCCGGCTGGTCTTCGATGGCGTGGACTACTTCGCCACCGTCTGGCTCAACGGGAAACTGCTTGGCGAGCACGAGGGCACGTACACGCCCTTCTCGTTCGATGTCACCCACTTGCTCCGCACCGGCGGAGACAACGTGCTCGCCGTGCGCATCACGCATCCGTGGATACCGAAAGGCCGCGCGCTGAACGAGTACCTCAACGGCGACTTCACCATGTCGAACCCCTGGAACAACGTGGAGCTCAAGCAGCCTCCTTATTACATTGACATGGCCTGGGACGCGCTGCCGGCGCAGGGCAATGCCGCCTACGACATGGGCATCTGGCGCAGCGTTCGGCTCGAAACGACCTTGCCGGTGTCCATTGAAAACCTTTTCGTGCGCACGGTGCAGATTGCCGCCGACGGCTCGGCGACATTGCAGGTCACAGCCACTCTCGAAAACGCAGGCAGCGAGCCCTTCTCCGGAAAGCTGGCCCTGCTTCTGCGCCCGAGCAACTTCACATGCGCCGCTCAGGAGCTGCCCTCGCTCGATTTCACCGCCGCGCCCGGCAAGACGAGCCTGACCGCCGAGGTGACGGTGGAACATGCTCACCTATGGTGGAGCTGGGATCAGGGCGCGCAGGATATGTATGAGCTGGACGCCCGGCTATCCAACGGCGACGCGCAAACGGCGCGCTTCGGCATCCGCACCATGACGCGCGATGAGGACCTCACCTACCGGCTCAACGGCCGGCGCATCTTCATCAAGGCCTCGTGGTTTCCCATCGCGGACTACTATCGTTCAACGCCCACGCGCCAGAGCTACGAGCGCGACCTGCGCCTCTTCCGCGATGCAAACTTCAATCTCACCGTGAATTTCACCGTGGTCGAGAAGCCCGAGTTCTACGATCTTTGCGACGATTTTGGCATCCTCGTCGTCGAGGAGCTCCCCATCCAGCAGTTCGGGCCCCTCCACGTGCTCGACGCGAACAGCCCGCGCCACGCGGCCTTCATGGAACAGGCGACAACCCAGTTTTCGCAAATCGTTCGCATGAATCGCAATCATCCCTCCATCATCGAGTGGGCTCCGCTGGCCGAGGCGCACGACAAGAGCGGAAAGTGGGGATTCGGCGACCTGGTTGTCGATCAGAAAGGCTATCAGGACTTCGCTGACCGCATCGCGAAGATCGTGGCCGAACTTGCGCCGGGCGCCATCTTCCATCCCTCCCTCTGCGACTTCGGCGAACAGCACTTCTGGCTCGCCGGCGGCCAGCGCTACGACTCCAAAAGCTACATGGACCACTTCGATGCATCCGCAAAATTCATCTCCGAGTACGGCGGCTTCTCCATGTCGTCTGCAGAGAATCTGGACAAGTACATCGCGCCCGACCGGCAGTGGAACGTGAAGCAGAACGATGCGCTGCGCTGGTTTAATCTGCCCATTGACGTGCCGGAATACAGCTATTGGACCAGCTTCATGGACGACGGCCTCTGGGGGATGCTCTTCCGCTCGATGCACTGGGTAGACCGCTCGCCGCATTCGCCGAGCGAGCTGGTCGCCTCCACGCAGCTTTATCAGGGTTTCCTGCTGAAATACGCGACCGAGGCTTACCGGCGGAAGAAGAACGCGCCCGTCCAAGGCATCCGCTCATGGGATTTCGTAGAGCTTGCGCCGGGCTTCCGCTTCGCCATCGTTGACTACGATCGAGTGCCCAAGACGGCCTACTACTTCATGAAGCAGGCACTGGCGCCCGTGGCCGTCAGCTTCGCATTCAAAGAAGCGCTGGAGTCGCAACTGGCCGGCCGTCCCTGGTCGGCGCCGGTGTGGGTGGTCAACGATCTTCGCACTCCGTTGGAGGGCACAGTGGGTGTCGAACTGGTGCGCGTAGACGGCACGAGCGTGGCCGCCACAATCTTTCCGGTACAAGTTGATGCCGACGACAAGGCCGAGGCCGGCCGCTTCGCTTTCACTTTGCCGGCGCAGGCGGGCGTCTACATCCTCCGCGCCACGCTGACCGCGCCGCAGCTTGCAGCCCCGATCGTCGAAACCTCCTACATCAAGGTGGTCGAACCTGCCTTCGCGCAAGCGCCGCGCGTGCTTCTCATTGGCCAGCGGAAGTATGCCGAGCCGATCGTCGAGATGCTCAGCGCGCTGGGCGCGCAGGTGGATGTCTACGACGAGAATCGGTTGGAGGCGATGGAGCGGGATCTGCGCGATGGTGCCGCATTGCACCTGAAGTACGACGCCGTCTGGCTCGCCAGCTTTGAGGCCCTCGCCAAAGTGCTCCCCGGACGCTCGGCGCAGGCAATCGCCGATGCGGTGAAGCAGGGCACGGGGTTCATCCATAGCGGAGGCGATGGCAGCTTCCACGGAGGCCACGGCCATGCATCCATTGTCGAGGCAACCGCGCTTGGCGATGTGCTGCCGGTTTCCATCAGCGGCAACAGCGACGTCATCTGGGGACAATACACACTCGCCAACACGCTGCGAGATCAGCCCGCCATTCATGAAGTAGAAGCCGTGAGTCCTGACCCCCCATCGCTCAAGGCACTTGCGGGCGAACTCAACCAGATCGGCCTAGCCGGCTTCAATCGCACCCAGCCGCGCGCCGGCAGCCGCGTTCTGATCACTGTCGCGGGCGATCCCTTGCTGGTCACCGGCAACTACGGGCTGGGACGCACGGTTGCATTTACCGGCTTCACTCCTGCGACCGACGAATTCTCCGGCACCACAGTGGACAACCAGTGGGCCTATCGCCCCGCAACCCGCACCCACATGCAGAGCGTTGCGGAGATGCTGGCGCTGGCGCTGCCCGGCGCTGCGGAGTGGAAGCACGAGGTGCTTGAGCAGCGCGCCACGCCGCTCTTTGAGACCTTGAAGAATCTGCCCCAGGCGAAGCTGGAAACGACACCCCTCGGCTGCGAGCCTGCCGAGGGCGGCGGCCTCTGTCGCCTGCGCATCCATTCAACCCGGGGCTTCTCACACCTTGTGCATCTGCGCGTTGAGTGGAGTTCCGCGCCGCCCTACAGCGCTGAGTTGAGTGACAACGACTTCGAAATGCTTCCCCTCGAGACCCGCGTGATCGAGCTTCGCTGGCGCGCCACCGATCCGCAGGCCGCGATGAATGGCGCGTGGGTGCTGGATGCAGCCAACGCGCCGGTGTCCCGGCGGGAGTTTTAGACGACGAAAGCCGCTTACTTTCCCACCAGGACGAAGGCGGCCCAGTAGTAGGGCAGGTCGTGGCCGTCGTGTTCGCTGCGGACGCGCTGGCGCATCTCGAGCTGGGCCTGTTTGAGGGCCTCGTGCTTTTCGGTGCCTGCGAGCCACTTGGCGTAGAAAAGCTTCATCAGCTCGAGCGTCTCCTTGTCGGGCACCGACCAAAGCGACATCATCACCGACTGCGCGCCGGCTTCTTCAAGCGCGCGCCGCAAACCGAAGACGCCTTCGCCGTTCTTCACCTCGCCCTGCCCGGTGTTGCAGGCCGAGAGCACCACCAGCTCCGTGCCGGTCAGGTCAAGATTCCCGGCCTCGAGCGCGGTGAGCACACCGTTGTCGAGGGCGTTGCCCGCGACGTCGTCTGCCGCGGTCGCCACGCCGTTAGTTCCACCTTTGCCCGTGCCAGTTGCTGCGCCCTGCGGCGAGGCCTCCCCGGCCAGCGTCCGGTTGGCGCCGGCGAAGTAGAGTCCGGAGCGCAGCATGGGGTCCTCAAAACCCGATGCTGAGAATGCGGCTGATGCGCGCGGGCCTGCGCCAGACGCCGCATTGCCGTCTGCGTTTGAACCTGCGCCTGCCTGCGGGCCCGACGGCGTAAGGCCGGGCCGCTGGCCTGCCTCTACCTGCTGGTCGGGCAGAAAGAACCCATGCGTGGCGAGATGGACTACCCGCGGGCTGCGGGCCTCTGCAACGACGCGCTTGAGCGCCATCTGCTCTGTGAAGAGCTCGGTCTTCCATCCGGCCGACTCCATAAGCGCGGCTATGGCCGCGACCTCGGCTCCGGTCCCAGGCAAGGGTGGCAGCTTCTGCCCGGCAGCCATGTCGCGCGAGCGCCCGGAAGCAAGTAAATGCGCTGAATCCGAATCAAGACTATGCGACGGCTGAGCAGCGGCCGGCGCCATCAACACGCCATTCGCCACGTCCGTCGCGAGCTTGCGCTCCGCCGCGACCTGCTGCTCCGCGCTCAAGTCGAAGAGCGGGTTGCCAATCAGCAGTGCGGTCTTCTGCGCAGGCGCTGATTGTGCCCGCGCTGCGGACGTCGACATCGCTGGCGCCCTTCCGCCCTGCGCCCCACGCCTTAGCAAATCTTTCGTGCTCGAGACCAGCCGCAGGTCGTAGCGCTCCATCAGCAGCTTTTCGTCGGGTGCGGGGATGATGCCGATGGGAATTGTATTGAGCACGCCATCGGGCGCAAGGTCGATGCGCGTCATTCCGCCCAGAGCGGCCTCAAGCGGCTTCCATATCAACTCATACGCGCGCGCGCCGGGCAGGACCGCCGACTGCTGCGGCTGCGCAAAGCCACGCGTCTCGAGCGCGTTCTTGAAGCTCGCCAGCGCATCCTGCTCAATCTGCTTGTCGTCGCCAAGAAAAATGTACGCTGGCTCGTCGCGCGTCGCGGCCGTTACCACCAGCGCCACGTAGTAAGTCGACTTAGCCCCTTTTTCGTCGTAGTAGAGGAAGCGCGCGAACTCCACCGCTGCTTCGCCAGGCGCGAGCGCATCGCGCACCTGCTGCCACGTCGCGCGCTCCATTTGCTTCGCCGCCGCAAACGCCGAAGACCGCGCCACCAGCGCCTTCTCGACGGTGTCGGCTTCCGCGCCCAGCTCGGCCACCTGCTTGCGCCACAGCTCGCGATTCGGCGGGCTCGAGTTCAACAGCGCCGCCAACTGCGTGCGCGTGGCCGTCAGCTCACCCAGCAGCCGCAACGCCTCTTTATCCCCCGACGACTCCACCTTCCGCCGCATCTGGGCAATGCTTCCCGCAATCATCCCTTTCTCCCACAACAGAAGGTCGTACATCTCGCCGATCAGCGCCGGATCCTGCTCTCGATAACGATGAACAAAGCTGAAGAACCCCGGAAAGTCATCCGCAATCGATTCAAGGTAGGTGAGGCGCTCGGCCTCGGTCATGTAGGTGAAGTTGTACTGGAACTGGTGGTAAAGGTTGTCGAGGGCGCGGCGGTAGAGAGGCTCGGCGGATGCGGGCCGGTGCTGGAAGTCGTAGAAGACCGCAAAGTTGATGAGGGTGGGGACGATGTCGGGATGATCGGGACCAAGGGCCTTCTCGCGGATGTCGAGCGCCCGCTTGTAGAGCGGCTCGGCCTCGGCTGGGCGGCCCTCGGTCCGATAGAACTCAGCCAGGTTGTTGAGGTCGGTAGCAACATTGATGTGCTCGGGGCCGAGGAGCTTCTCGTCGATCTTGAGGGCGCGCTGGAAAAGGGGCTCGACCAGATCCATCTTGCCGAGGTACAGGTAGAGGTCGGCAAGGTTGTCGAGCGAGGTCGCAACGAATGTGCTTTCGGGGCCGTAGAACTTCTCGCGGATCGCCAGCGCGCGCTTGTAGAGGGGTTCCGCATCGGAGTAGTGCGAGAGGTGGTCAAGGACTGCGGCCAGGTTGTTCAGATCGGTGGCAACGTCCGGGTGGTCGGGGCCGTGGGCCTTCTCGTCGATGCTCAGGGCGCGGCGAAGGAGCGATTCGGCCTCGGAGTACTTTCCTTCGTCCTGGTAGATGGAGGCAAGGTTGCTCAGGGTTGTTGCGACATCGGGGTTGTTGGGGCCAAGAGCCCTCTCTTCGATGCGCAGGGCGCGCTCAAGCAGCGGCACTGCGTCGGCATATCTTCCCATGTAGTCGTAGTGGAGAGCGAGCGAACCGAGGGCGCGGGCAACGTCGGGGTGCTCGGGACCCAGAGCCTTCTCGCGGATCTTGAGAGCGCGCAGGTGGAGCGGCTCGGCCTCGTCAAAACGGCCCTGGTAATCGCATATCTGGGCGATGCTGCTCAGGTCCGTGGCGACGTCCGGGGCTTCGGGTCCGAGCGCCTTCTCGCGGATGGCAAGCGCACGGCGCAGATGCGGCTCGGCCTCAGGGTTGTCCCCCTGGCGCTGTTCGAGGTTTCCGAGCTTGTTGAGTTCGTCGCCAAAGTCGGTGCTCTGGGAGCCAAGTGCCTTTTCGTCGAGGGCGACTTTGCGCTTGAGGGCCGCAATCTCGTCGCCGTAACGCTTTTCGCCGTCGTAGACCTCGGCAAGGACGCCAAGCGTTGGAGAAAGGCTGGGGTCGTTGGGGCCCTTAGCCTTCTCGATCAGGTGGATGGCGGTTTGAGCCTGCGACTCTGCCTGATCAAAATGGTCAAGTTCCACGCTGATGTTGGCCTGAACCCCGTAAATAATTGCAAGGTCAGGGTCGGCCGGACCCCAGGCTTTCTTCTCGATACGAAGGAGCCGTTCAAAGACGGGCTCAGCCTCGGCGAACTTCTTCTCGCCCATGTAGATCTCACCGAGGCTGCTGATGTCCGGCGCGATGTCGGGATTCTCAGGACCCTTTTCCTTTGACTCGATCAGAACAAGCTGGCGCTGGATGGGCTCGGCCTCAGCGAGGCGTCCGAGCTTGGTGAGGGCGAGGGCCAGATTCGTTAGCGTGGAGGTGAGGACTGGATCGTCGGTGCCGAAGCTGGCTTGTCCGATGCGCTGGACGCGCTCAAGAAGGGTCACAGCGTCGTCCCAACGCTCGAGGGACATATAAACGGCAGACAGGCTGTTGAGGACGGGTGCGACCTGAATATCCTTCGGGCCGTACGTATCCTCGGCGAGCTTGAGCGCCTGTTCAAGAAGGGCGCCGGCCTGCGTGTATTTGCCTTTTTTGTAGAGGGCAGCAGCCTGGGCGCTGAGGTCGTCAATCTTTGCGTCCGGGGCGCGGGATTGCTGGGTGATCGGCTTCTGACCGCCGGACGCCCTGGCTCCGGATTGCTGGGCAAGGAGCGCCGGGGCGACGGACAGGACGACGGCAACGAGAGCCAGGCCGAAGTGCCAACGTGTGCGCGCGTTAGGGCGGCTTCCGGGTGGTGCCGCGATGGGAGGGTGCACAGGCATGGAATGGCGGGAGTATAGCATTGGAGTGCTGCGAAGAGCAGGCGGCGAGTGCGGGCCACCCAATCTTGATGGGCGCGGGACCGGGCTGCCGGCGCACACTGGCCAGGCTCAGCGGCGCATGGTCCAGGCGAATGAGGCCGGCCCAAGAGCGGCAGCGAGATGCGAGCGCAGGCCGAAGGGCAGGCCCGGCGTCATCAGATGGCCGGTGTAGAAGAGCGGGCCACAAAGGGCCTTCACATCACGGAAACCTGCGGCAACGAATGGGCCGCGCCAGCTCCGCTTGCCAAAGCTGGACCACTCGACGACAACATCGCTGGATGGTCCGAGAGGACGGACCGTGAGCAGGAGGCGGGCCCTGCTGAGCAGAGACAATTCTTGAGGCGAGGTGCGACGCGGCGAACGGTGCGCGGCCGCCTCGGAGACCTGCGGCCGGGATCCTTCGGGTGAAGTTTCTGATGGACCGTGCAGTTTGCCTGGGCGGCTGGGGCGCATGATCAGCTTTCGCACGAGGTTCGGGTAGTGAGCCAATGTGGTCCAGAAGCGCCATGACGCGCTGGGGAGAACGTGGATGGCCACGCCGCCGGGACGGAGGACGCGGCGGATCTCGGCCAGCATTAGGTCGAGCTCAACAGCGTGGTAGAGCATGTGCGAGGAGTAGACGATGTCGAAGCTCGAGTCGGCGAACGGGAGGTTGTGGCCGTCATAGGGGTTCACTGGGAAGTACTGGCGGCCATAGCGTTGGGCGACAGGGTCAGGACGGGTGGCAACATCGATCGAGCGCACATCGCAGCCCCAGGAGGAAAGGATCGATGCCTGAAAGCCGCTGCCGCCGCCCAGCTCGAGAATCCGGGACCCATGTGGGAAGTGGCTTCTGAGCGCTTCAAGCTCGGCCCTTCGGATTCGTTCGAGGAGGGTTTCCATGCGCGGCGGTCTTTCCTGAGACTTGCAGGCAAAGGCCACAATACATCAGGCAGCGGACGCTGGCGGCAGGACGAGAAGGTACGAAAGGACTATTCGGACGCTCAAGCATGTGCGCCGTCCTCTGGGCCTGAACCGGGAGACCAGGTGTCAAAAAGGGAAGATGCTCTCGACGGGCTGTTGAATTCGCAGGCTCGTCACTTGCGCGCTCTGCGGCTCCTAGTACGATCATTGGTCGGCCAGTTTCGGATTTCCGCTGACTCACTCCGTTTCCTCAAGAAGCCTTCCCCAGAGTGTTCGATGGACATTCGAACTGCTCAGGCTGCGGGAGGCTCTCAACTATGTCACGCGTGCATGCTCTTGCATTCGCGTCCATCTGCCTTGGTGTCATAGCAGGCTGCGGTGGAGGCGGGGAAGTTTCGCACACGACGCCTTCGATCACCTCAGTAACAGCGAGTTGCTCCGCTGCTTCGATCAATACAAATCAGACCACAACTTGCACGGCGACCGTGAGCGGAACGGGAAGTTACAGCTCGGCTGTCACATGGACTGTGAGCCCAACGAGCATGGGAACGGTCAACAGCAGCGGCGTCTTCACGCCTACAGCAGCGGGGTCCGCGACGATCACCGCGACATCGGCCCAGGACACAACCCAGGCTGGCTCCGCGCTGGTGACAGTGAATATGGCTTCAACCATCACTTCGGTTATGGTGAGCTGTTCACTTTCGCCGGTTCTTCCGAATCAAACGTCGAGCTGCACCGCTTCTGTAAGCGGGACAGGCAGTTACAGTTCGGCGGTCACATGGAGCGTGAGCCCCTCCAACCTGGGAACCGTCAGCAGCAGCGGCGTCTTCACTCCCACGGGTCTCGGGATCGCTACAGTCACCGCGACTTCCGCACAGGACCCAACCCAGTCCGGCTCCTTTGCGGTTGAGCTGGATGCATTCCCCTCCATTACTTCCGTTTCGGTTTCCTGCAGTCCCACATCGATCGACACGACCCAGTCGTCGCAATGCACTGCCACGGTGTTGGGAACGGGAAGCTACGATGCGTCGGTGACATGGAGTTCCAATCTCGGATCGATCATGTATACCGGGTCGTTCTCCTCTGGAACGACTGGAGTGGCGACCGTGACGGCAACCTCCGTCCAAGACCCCACCAAGAGCGGCAGTACCACTGTGACCGTCACCTATCCGCCGCTGGCGATCCTCAGCCTCTACCCAACCTTGGCCGCCACCGGCTCGGCATCGCAGTCGCTAACGATCAATGGGACAGGTTTCCTTTCCAACTCGACGGTCACTTACAACGGCATCGCGCACGTTGCAACATACTCTCAGTCAACGGTCAACAGCACGACCTACCTCATTATTCAATTAACCGCGAGCGACCAGGCAAAGGCGGGCGCCTTCGCCGTGGCCGTTACGAATTCCATACCGGGCGACCAGGCGTCGGCATCGGCCACCTTCTCCGTGGTCGACCCGCTACCCTCGGGCCAGTGGACCTGGATGGGCGGATCGCAGTTGACGGATCAAGGTGGTGTCTACGGCACGCAAGGGGTTGCGGCCGCCGGCAATATCCCTTGTGCACGGTTTGGAGCGGTCGGTTGGAGCGATAGTCAAGGCAACATGTGGCTGTTCGGAGGCGAGAGCTACGACGCAAGCGGAAGCCGACCGGAACAGAATGACCTTTGGGAGTTCAATCCTGCGAGCAACATGTGGACATGGGTCAGCGGCAGCAACTCTTACAGTCAGCATGGTGTCTACGGAACGCTGGGGGTTTCTGACGCCGCCAATATTCCCGGCGGACGCGAAGGCGCTGTGAGTTGGACCGATGGGAACGGCAAGTTTTGGCTCTTTGGCGGCAGAGGTTATGCATTGACAGGAGTGGCGGGAGAGATGAACGACCTCTGGCAGTTCGATCCGAAAAGCAATACCTGGACGTGGGTAAGCGGATCGAGCGCCACCAGCCAGCCGGGCGTTTATGGCACGCAGGGCGTCGCTGACGCAGCCAATATCCCTGGAGGACGCGAAGGGGCTGTGAGTTGGATCGATGGCAGCGGCAACCTGTGGCTCTTCGGGGGCGCCGGTTATGACTCCGCCGGAACGAACGGAGAGCTCAATGACCTTTGGGAGTTCAGTCCTACGAACCAGACATGGACATGGGTAACCGGAGGGAACCTGGTGAACCAGCCGAGCGTAACCGGAGTGCAGGACGATCCAGGAACCCCCACGCCTGGAGGGCGCAACGGGGCTGTCAGTTGGATCGACGGCAGTGGCAACCTGTGGCTCTCCGACGGGTTTGGTGAAGCTGGCCATATTTTCTTGGGCAATGTCGGCTGGCTGGGCGACGTTTGGGAATTCAATCTCAACACCAAGACATGGAACTTGGTGAATGGGGGCGCGTTTTGCGGCGAGGTGGGAGCCCAGCAGATCTCGGATCAGCCGGATTACGGATTACGTCGCGTTCCGCAGCCTCTGAATGACCCAGGCTGCAGTGAAGGCGCCGTGAGTTGGATCGATAGCACTGGCAAGCTCTGGCTCTTTGGCGGAGAGACTTATTCCTCTGGATTTGAAAGCTCTCGCAATGATCTCTGGGTGCTCGATCCCACGAACGGGTTTTGGACCTGGGTCACCGGAAACGACACATTTGGCGCGCCGGGCGTTTATGGCCAATTGGGCGTCGCCTCAGCCAACAACGTACCCGGAGCGCGCTGGGGGTCTCTCGCCTGGAAAGACGCCAACGGCAATTTCTGGCTCTTCGGCGGCAATAGTGGCTTGCTCGGGCAGCCGACGATCCTCAACGATCTCTGGCGCTATCAGCCGTAAGGGTGGGCATTGCAATCGGCACAAATCGAAAAGCCCCCGGCAAAGTCGCCGGGGGCTTTTCATTGTTGCTGGATGAGGATGTCGTGTCCGACGAAGTTCTTCTTCAGTTGCTGAAGAGGATAACGCCTGCCGGCTTCTCTTCGCTGCCGGTCTCGTCGCTCGCGCTGACCGGGCGGTAGAAGAGCTGATTGTTTTCGAGGTAGACCTCAAGGAAGGCCGGGCGATCGCTGATCTGGCCGGCGATGAGCGCTTCCGAGAGAGGATCTTCGACGTAGCGCTGCAGGGCGCGGCGCAACGGCCTGGCGCCGTAGCTGCGGTCGACGAGGGTCTTCTCAAGAATCCACTTCTTGGCTTCCTCGGTGACCGCGATGGTGATAGCCTTCTGCGCCAGGTTGGTGTTGAGTTGCTGCACCAGCAGTTCGACGATCTGGATCAGGTCAGCGTCGGAGAGCGACTGGAAGAGGATGACCTCGTCCAACCTGTTCAAGAATTCGGGATTGAAGGTCTTCTTGACCTCCTGCTTGACCAGTTCCTCGATCTTGTCGCTGACGATGTCTTCGCGGTCTGACTGGAAGCCGAGCCCCTGCTTCTTCATCAGGTGGCGGGCGCCGATGTTCGAGGTCATGATGAGGATGACGTTCTTGAAGTCGACGGTATTGCCGAGGCCGTCGGTCAGTTGGCCGTCCTCAAAGACCTGGAGCAGGATGTTGAAGACATCGGGATGCGCCTTTTCGATTTCGTCGAGCAAGACGACGGAGTAGGGTGAACGCTTGACGCGCTCGGTGAGCTGCCCGCCTTCCTCGTAACCAACATAGCCCGGAGGCGAACCGATCAGCTTGGAGACCGAGTGCTTCTCCATGAACTCCG
>CAYWSR010000084.1:0-17821 GCA_964460385.1 uncultured Occallatibacter sp.
CGCCGGCCATGAGGCCCATGCGCTGCTCGACGGTGACGCCGGGGTAGTTGGCAACTTTCTGACGGAGGCCGGTGAGGCGATTGAAGAGGGTGGATTTTCCGGAGTTGGGGGGGCCGATGAGGACGACTGTGCGCAGAGCGGACGGGGCCAGGGCAGGCGGTGGGGGAACAAAGGCCGGTGTGTCGCAGCAGGCGTTCATCCGCGGGCCTCAAGGAACTGAGGGGCGGATTCTTCTTCGAAATTCAGGCGGGATTGGTCGATCAGGCCAATCGGGTCTTTGGAGGCGGGGTCACAGGGGCGGACAGCGATGGCATCCGCAGTCTCGTGGCGGAGTGCAATCTCCATACCGTCGATCAAGTAGACAGTGGGGTCGCCGGCCGGAGCGCGGCGGAGGACTGTAACCAGCGCATCGGGGACAAAGCCCATATGCATCAGGTGGTTCTGGACGGATTCGGGCAGGTTGAGAGCTACCAGGACCGCGCTTTCACCGACTTTGAGTTGGCTAAGAATAGTCACCTGCCGAGCGGCTCCGAGGGGCCTGCGGAAAAGCAGAACCCGCAAATTACGACCGGATTGGTCGGACTTCAGTATACGACCATTTCGGTCTGAGTTGCAAACGATGGTTGAGCGCAGTCGATGGAGCAACATACGAGGACCTCCGCGCGGGGAACGCTTGCTTCTGGTGTCACTTGAGGCCAACGGGGTCTCCCCAGATACCCCCTAATTTGCTTCATCGGGGGATGATGGATTTCTATCAAGAGAAAGGTGCGGGAAAAGTGATGTGGATCACCATTGGTGGGATTACGAAGGAGGGGCATTGGGATGAAAATGGAGCAGGGAAGGGGGAAAAGATGAAGGCTGAGGAGTTTCGCGCGACGCTCGGGGGAAATGAACCGCCGGTAGGGCTGCCGGCGCCGATGGAGGCGCTGTGGTGGGATGCGCAAGGAGACTGGGCGCGAGCACATGGGTTGGTGGACGAGCTCGAGACCGCGGAGGGGATGGCGGTGCACGCGTATCTACATCGGAAGGAGGGTGAGGCGTGGAACGCGGACTACTGGTACAAGCGGGCCGGAGACCGGTTCAGGCGGGAGACGCTGGAGGCTGAGTGGGAGGCGCTGGTGGAGGGGCTGAATTGAAGCAGAGTTCCATGATTGAGAGTCACTGAGGGTTTCATTTGCGGTCAAGACGAGCAAATTGCTACTCCAAAGGCAGCACGGTATCATGAGGGCACGATGGACAAGCCGAAGCCACCCGAGAGGCACACCTTTATCGATTCGGTTGTTCGATATGGAAAGAGCCGCTCTGGGATATGGAATCTTGTCGCGCTGGCGATGATTCTGGCTTGTGTGACCGTCGTATCGCTACCAAATCTGCATAGCCCGGATGTTGACGATCTCGATTCGGCGCACCATTTGGTTGACGGCTATTTCTTCAGGGATCTGATTGTTGACCATCCTGTCAACCACCTTGAAGGGTATGGTCTGAGCTATTACAAGCAATATCCAGCAATAGGCTTCATCTTTTGGCCGCCGTTTTTCTCGCTTGTTCTGGGATTGTTTTGCCTTGTGGGCGGTGTGCATGTCTTGACGGCGCGAATCTGTATCTTGTTCTTCGGGATAGTTTTCGCATGGTCGTTTTACGCTATCCTACGGCGGAAGTTCCCGGTATGGCTGAGCTTCACTGCAACAATAGCGGCAATCACAATGCCCGGCGTTGCATGGAGCTTCAACGAGATCATGCTCGAGTTGCCGACGCTGGCGGTGATGTGCGTGGCGATCCTGGCATATCTGCATGTAGTCGACCACCTTGAAGAGAAGACGAGTATTGGCAGGGCCTTGCTCTGTGCGTGCTGTTGCGCAGCGGTAATCTACACCAAGCAGCCGGCGTGGTTTCTTTACCCGGCGCTGATGGTGGATTTTGTATTCCTCCATCGGCGGTTCGTGGCCAAGGTTGAAGTATTAGTGGCAGTTGCTGTCACGGCTCTGTTGAGTGTGCCGCTTGCCGTTTTCACGCTCAAATTTGGCCGCGCCGATCTGTCGCAGGCCGTGGTTCAAGACAAGAAGCTGGAGATGGTCTTGAATAACAACTACCTGCCGCGCTGGTCGATTGAAGCCTGGACCTTCTACCCAAGGTACGCGTTATCGCTGGTGAATCCGACAGTTCTTCTGCTGGTGGTTGGGGCAATTGGGCTGGCCGTTTTGAGTTTGCGATTCCGGCGCGAGTACTCATTGTGGCTCGGATGGTTTTTCTTTGCGTACCTGACGCTGAGCTACTACGACAATCGACTTCCACGCTATGCGACGTTTTGGTGGCCGAGCATGGTTTTTCTTGCTGCCGGAGCGCTGTGGGCGCTGATGGAGCGAGTTCCGCGCAGATGGGCCTGGACTCTCCCGCTTTTGCTTTTGCTGCCAGTTCCGTTCGAGATACGGCAGGAATGGCATGCCGACTACACAGACTACCGCGGGGTTCAGCCGCCGATTTCCGAGCTGTTCGCGCAAGGAAATCCGGGCAACGTTCTTGCCTTCGGAAATGACAAGCAGGTTTTCGTCGCAATCATCCGGGAACACGATCTGGATCGCAAGGTTCACATCGTCCGTGGCGAGCGCCTTTTGGTGAACGGCGCGACGCTGGCCGATGTTTGCAAGAGATACCGGATTGGGACGGTCCTGTTGGAGCTCGCACCATCCGATTCGATGGATGGGTTTAAGGATCTGTCCAATTCTTCGCTTTTCAAGCCGATTGAAAGCAGTAGCTTTCTCCGTCGCGGGGTGACCATGCGCGTGCTCGGATATCGATATTTAGGACCGATTGACGCGACGATGGCCGACATCCCGCTTTCAAAAGACCTTTTGTGAGCGTGACCGGCCGGCTGCCTGTGCCGCGTTCCCGCTAGAGGTTTTCTGACCCTCTCAGGACGAGGGAAGTTGGCGGCGGGGTAGCTCGTTTGCCTTGTTTGCTCCGCCAAGGGGCAGGCGAGTTTGCAACCCACTGTCGGGAAGTTCTCCCGTAAGGCAACATGACAATTCAAGATGTGGGACGTACTCGGGAGCCTGTGCTTCGCATCACTGCGACCAAAAGGGGCGAAGAAGAGACTCACGCTAGCGGTTGAACCCTAGCGAGCCGCGGTGTGAGGAAAAGCGGATGAGTGAACAGAAGCAGGCAGGCAAGATGGTGATTCTGGATGGGAACGAGGCGGCGGCCTCGGTGGCCTATCGATTGGCTGAGGTGGTTGCAATTTATCCCATCACCCCTTCGTCTCCGATGGCCGAGTGGGCGGATCAGTGGCGCTCGGAGGGGAAGAAGAACATCTGGGGCGCGCTGCCTATTGTGGAGGAGTTGCAGAGCGAGGGCGGCGCGGCGGGTGCGCTGCATGGGGCGCTGCAGGCGGGGGCGTTTGCGACGACGTTTACCGCGTCGCAGGGGCTGCTGCTGATGATTCCCAACATGTTCAAGATTGCCGGCGAGCTGACCCCGGCGACGATGCACGTAACGGCGCGGACGCTGGCGACGCATGCGCTGTCGATCTTCGGCGATCACTCGGATGTGATGACCTGCCGGGCAACAGGCTGGGCGATGCTGTGCTCGAACTCGGTGCAGGAAGTGGCGGACATGGCGCTGGTGGCGCAGATTGCGACGCTGGAATCGCGGATTCCGTTCATTCACTTCTTCGATGGGTTCAGAACCTCGCACGAGGTGGGAAAAATTCTGCCGATCGCGGACGAGACGATTCGGGCGATGGTGGACGACAAGTACATCATCGACTTCCGGCAACGGGCATTGAGCCCGGACCGGCCGGTGATTCGCGGCACGGCGCAGAACCCGGATGTGTTCTTCCAGGCGCGCGAGGCGTGCAACCCGTTCCATGCAGCGGTGCCGGGAGTGGTGCAGAACGTGATGGACCGATTTGCCGCACTGACGGGGCGCGCGTATCACCTGTTCGATTATTACGGCGCGCCGGATGCAGAGCGGGTGCTGGTGATGATGGGCTCGGGAGCCGAGGCTGCGGAAGAGGCGGTGGACCTGCTGAATAAGCAGGGCGAAAAGTTGGGCCTGGTGAAGGTGCGGCTCTACAAGCCATTCGATGCGAAGGCGTTTCTGGCCGCACTGCCGGAGACGGTGAAGTCGATTGCCGTGCTGGATCGCTGCAAGGAGCCGGGCGCGGCGGGCGAGCCGCTTTACATGGACATTATGACAGTGCTCGCGGAGAACGCGGAGCAGCCGTTTGCCGTGAAACCGACGGTGATTGGCGGACGGTATGGGCTCTCATCGAAGGAGTTCACACCGGCGATGGTGAAGGGGGTGTATGACGAACTGGCCAAGCCGGAACCGAAGAACCACTTCACGATCGGCATTGACGACGATGTGACGCACACCAGCCTGACCTACGATCCGGCGTTTTCGACCGAAGATCCGAAGACGGTGCGGGCGCTGTTCTACGGGCTGGGCTCGGATGGAACGGTGGGCGCGAACAAGAACTCGATCAAGATTATCGGCGAGCAGACGCCGAATTACGCGCAGGGCTACTTTGTGTACGACTCGAAGAAGTCGGGGTCGATGACCACGTCGCACCTGCGGTTTGGGCCGAATCCGATCCGGTCGACGTACCTGATTACGCAGGCGAGCTTTGTAGCGTGCCACAACTTCAGCTTCCTGGAGAAGATGGACGTAGTGGAAGCGGCGATGCCAGGCGCGGTGTTTTTGCTGAATTCACCCTATCCGGCCGCCGAGGTATGGAACCACATTCCAAAGAGCACGCAGCAGGAGATTCTGCGCAAGAAGATTGAGTTCTACGTGATCGATGGCTACGAGGTGGCGCGCGAGGCCGGCATGGGAACGCGCATCAACACGATCATGCAGACGTGCTTCTTTGCGATCAGCGGCGTGCTGCCGAGGGAAGAGGCGATTGAGCAGATCAAGAAGGCAATCTACAAGACGTATGGCAAGCGCGGGGAAGCGGTGGTAGCGAAGAACTACGCTGCTGTGGACGCGGCGCTGGCGCATCTGGAAAAGGTGACGCTGCCAGCAGGAGCGACGGCGAACTTCGACCTGATTCCGGCGATCTCGAGCAAGGCGCCGGAGTTTGTGCGCGAGGTTCTCGGACAGATCGCGGGAGGACACGGAGACAGCCTTCCGGTGAGCGCGCTTCCGGCCGGCGGAGTGTTTCCGACGGGGACGGCGCAGTGGGAGAAGCGAAACATTGCGCAGTTTATTCCGGTTTGGGATAAAGACCTGTGCATCCAGTGCGGCAAGTGCGTGATGGTGTGCCCGCATGCGGTGATCCGGTCAAAAGTCTATGGGGCAGAATTGGCAGATAAGGCTCCGGCAACTTTTGAGTGGGCCAAGCCGAAGTGGAAGGGGATGGAGCAGGACCACTACACGCTGCAGGTAGCTCCGGAGGACTGCACGGGGTGTGCAGTGTGCGTGGAAGTGTGCCCGGTGAAGAGCAAGAGCGATGCGAGCAAGAAGGCCATCAACATGGCGCCGCAGGCTGCGCTGCGCGAGGCCGAGCGGGAGAATTGGGAGTACTTCCTGGGTCTGCCGGAGGTGGATCGCACCAAGCTGTCGCACGGGCAGGTGAAAGACGTTCAGCTGCTGCAGCCGCTGTTTGAGTTCAGCGGCGCGTGCGCGGGTTGCGGCGAGACGGCGTACATCAAGTTGTTGACGCAGCTTTTCGGCGACCGGCTGTACATTGCGAATGCGACTGGCTGCTCGTCGATCTATGGCGGCAACCTGCCGACGACGCCATACAGCAAAAACGCGCAGGGACGCGGGCCGACATGGGCAAATTCGCTGTTTGAAGACAATGCAGAGTTCGGCTTTGGGATGCGGACGGCGCTCGATCAGCAGCATGAATTTGCTGAGACGCTGCTGAAGCGGGTGGCGCCGGTGCTGGATGGAGAGCTGGTGACGGCGCTGCTCGATGCGAAGCAGCAGACCGAGCCGGAGATCAATCAGCAACGGTTCCGCGTCCACACGCTGAAGCAGAAGCTGGTCGGGATCGATAGCTCGGATGCGCGAAACCTGCTGGCGATTGCCGACGGCCTGGTGCGGAAGAGCGTTTGGATCCTGGGCGGCGACGGCTGGGCCTACGACATCGGGTTTGGCGGTTTGGACCACGTGCTGGGCTCGGGCAAAAACGTGAACGTGCTGGTGCTGGATACCGAAGTGTATTCGAACACCGGCGGCCAGGCTTCGAAGTCGACGCCAAGAGGCGCAGTGGCGAAGTTTGCCGCGAGCGGCAAGGGCACGAGCAAGAAAGACCTGGCGATGGAAGCGGTGAGCTACGGCTCAGTGTATGTGGCACGGGTGGCGCTCGGCGGCAACGACAGCCACGTGGTGAAGGCCTTCCAGGAGGCCGAGGCGCACGATGGGCCCTCGATCATCCTTGCGTATGCGAGCTGCATTGCGCATGGATACGACCTGGTGCACGGACTGGAGCAACAGAAGCTGGCGGTTCAGTCGGGCTATTGGCCTCTGATGCGCTACAACCCGGCGCTGCGAGAGACGGGCAAGAATCCGTTCCAACTGGATTCGAAGGCACCGGCAATCCGGCTGAAGGAGTACATCTATCGCGAGGCGCGGTATACGATGCTGGCGCGAAGCAATCCGGAGTTGGCGGCAAAGCTGCTGATCGAGGCACAAGACGATGTGGAACGGCAGTGGCGGGTGTACTCGGCGCGCGCGGCGATGCCGGGCCGGGGCGAGACACCGCACATTGCGCCAGAGGAAAAGGCGGAAGACAAGCTGGTCGGCGTGGCCGGGGGAGGAGCGGAATGATCGATTTTTCGACGCGGTACCTGGGCCTGAAGCTAAGCGGTCCGATCGTGGTTTCGTCGACGCCATTGTCGGAGTCGGTGGATAACATTCGGCGAATGGAAGACGCGGGAGCGTCAGCGGTGGTTCTTACGTCGCTGTTTGAAGAGCAACTGGCGCTGGAGTCACGGGCACTGGACGAGGACCTTTCGCGAGGGACCGATTCGTTTGCCGAGTCGCTCGGCTACCTGCCGGAGATGGACGACTACCGGATGACGCACGAAGTGTATCTGGAGCATCTGCGGCGGGCGAAGCAGGCAGTGGATATACCGATATTGGCGAGCCTGAACGGCGCGACGACGGGCGGATGGGTTCGCTACGCGAAGGATGTGGAAGAGGCCGGAGCGGATGCGATCGAGCTGAACACCTATGCCCTGGCGACGGAACGCAGCCAGACCTCGACGGAGCTCGAGCTGCAGTTGCTGGAACTGGTGACCGCGGTGACGGACGCAGTGAAGCTTCCGGTGTCGGTGAAGCTGTCGCAGTGGTTCACGAGCTTGCCTCACCTGGTGGCGCGGCTGGAAGATGCGGGCGCGAAGGGCGTGGTGCTGTTTAACCGGTTCTATCAGCCGGAGTTCGACATTGAAACGCTGGAGGTGCGGCCGATGCTGCACTTCTCGACGCCTTCGGAACTGCTGCCACGGCTGCACTTGTCGGCAATTCTCTTCGGGCAGATGAAGCTGGATCTGGCGATCTCGGGCGGAGTGCATTCGGCCGAGGACGTGCTGAAAGGGATCATGGCCGGGGCAGGCGTAACGATGATGTGCTCCGCGCTGCACATTCACGGGATTGAGCATATCGGGCGTGTCCTGGCGGATATGAACTACTGGCTGGAGAAGCGGGAGTACAGCTCACTGTGGGAGACGCGGGGATGCCTGAGCCGGCGATCGGTTCCGGACACATCACCGTTCGACCGCGGGAACTACATCAAGACGCTGAGCTCGTACACGCTTCGGCAGACGGTGGCGGCGTTTTAGTTTTTGGCGGGGGCTTGCTTATTCTCCTCCTTTGGGCGGTTGCGCTAACAGTGCAGCCGCCCTTGCTTTGTGCGGAGGTCAATCGGAGCGGGGCGGTGGGGCGATGATGAGCCGCAACATGGTAATGGGTTCCTCGGGCAATTCTTCGAAGTAGAGTTCGGCAGATTTGGCGCGGTTGTGATTGAAGGTCCAAAGTCCCACAATGACCACGACTAGAGCGCTCACCAGAACAGCGAATTGGTTCGGGTTTCTCAGTGCCTGATTCTCAAATTCTGCAAACGAGAGAACTACGGTCGAATAGACGATAAGCATTCCCCAAAACACGACCTGAATATTCAGTTTTCCGGGCAGGTAAGAGCAGGTGAAAGGAACCTTGTAGAGCCCGATGAGACAAAGCTCGACAAGGAGAGATCCAAACAAGGCGAGGACAAGTAAGTGGCCGCCGACCGCGCTGAACGGCCAGAGGGGAGCCGAGAGAGCTGCCGAAAGGAACCAAACCGGCGCCACGGCGAAAAGAAACATCGTGATCCGGGTTGCCGCGAAGTATTTTTCCGGCGCACGGAGCTGGGTGGTTCTCAACACCCAATTTGCTGTGAGCGAGATCGGCAGCGAAAAGACGCTGCGCAGTCCATAGGTCGCAAACCCCATCATCATAAATGTCGGGATCAGATAATCCATCGATACCGGGGTTGGCTTTTGGGCCTGCGTTTCAGCGTGAACCATGGAGAGCGCGATTGCAGAAACAAGGGATGCAAAGAATGCAAAGGCAACACGGTGTTGTCGGCTGCGCGTGAGAGATCGAATCGAAAACAGCACAAGTGCCGTCTGAAGCAAGCTGCCAATACGCGGGGCCCAGTGGAGTCCGCCTGCACCCGGAACAAGATCAGGCTCTTCGACGGTCCGCTTCATTGTTTGCAGGTAACAGAACAGCAGGGAGACGACGGCTCCAGTGACGGAGATCCCGAGGCCGAACCACGCCCGTGTGGCGAGCCAGGCCAGCGAAGGCGGAAGCGTGCCAGTGAGCTGGTTCATCAGCGCGAGAAACCAGTACGGCGGCGACCATGTAATGAAAGCTTGATTTTGAGGCTGGGTCAACGCGCCGAACGTTGGCGTCGAGGGCTCAAGAAAGTAGACGCTGACGAAGAGAGCAAATGCGGCCAACTGCAGAAGCGCGGAGA
The DNA here is from genome assembly GCA_964460385.1 of uncultured Occallatibacter sp. Lineage (GTDB taxonomy): Bacteria > Acidobacteriota > Terriglobia > Terriglobales > Acidobacteriaceae > Telmatobacter. Next base: position 8,969 of record CAYWSR010000084.1, read on the forward strand.
TGCGAAGCGTGATCCTCCGCGGAAACAAGAGGGTCGTAATGCCCTGAATGGTCAGCACGGAGCCATAAAGGAAGACGCTTCCCGCAGCGATCACAAACCAATATGCGCAAAAGAAGCGGATGGCACCCCAGGCTGAGCCGCTTAGGGGGCCGAGAAGCAACGAGAATACCGAGCTTGCCGGCAGATTCAAGGAGAGGACTGCCAGCGAGAGTACAGCGGCCGAGGCAGAGATCTTGGCAAAAAGGATTGTGTAGGGCTTAACCGGAAGTGGGGAGATCACCATGACGTCGCGCCGGTCAGGAAACGTAGCATCCCAGCTTATTACCGTAATCAGGCCGGTTACGAGGAACGTGATGTTGATGACAGACTGCTCCGATTGCAAGGTCATTTCGCGGAGGAACGACGCGGTGTGTGCTTGATCCATGAAGAGGGTGGGGTAAATCAGCCTTGCGGCAAGAACAAAGCTGATCATGATGAGCACGCCCGCAAACTGGCCGAGGAATCTTTCGACGTCGGCCTCAATTGAGAGGGCCTCAAGGTCGATGACGCGCAGAAGAAACTGGCGAAAGAGTACGCGAAACTCGAGCGGAAGCCGGCTGGCGAGCTGGTTGATGAGCTTACGCATGGATCAGATCCGCGATCTGTCGCGCCATGGAGTCGCTGTCCTGCTCGACGGCAAGTTGCGAGAAGATGGCTTCGAGCGTGGGCAGCTCCATGAGGGAACGCAGGCGTTCGATAGAGTCGTCGGCGACAACCTTGCCGCGATGAAGAATGACGACGTGGGAACAGACGCGTTCGACAGTATCGAGCTCGTGAGAGCTGAAGAGGACCACCTTGCCGCGGGCGGCCAGCTCCTGAATGAGGCTGCGCAGGACGAGGGCGGAGCCGACATCGAGGCCGGAAAATGGCTCGTCGAGCAGGATGAGCTGGGGGTTGTGCATGAGGGCGGCGATGAGGAGGATTTTCTGGCGCATTCCCTTGGAGTAGCTGGAGATGGAGGCATGGCGGTCGTCGTGAAGCGAGAAGAGACGCAGCATTCCGTCGATGCGATCGGCGGATTCCAGCGCGGGGAGATCGCGTAACTGCGCGACCATGGTCAGGTATTCGGTTCCGGAGAGATGGTTGTAAAGATAGGGCTCTTCGGGCACGTAGCCCATGCGGCGCTTGTAGCCGATCAGGTCATCCTGGATGGGTTTGCCTTCGAAGAGGATCTCGCCCAATGTCATCTCGATCAGGCCGGTGATCATCTTCATGGTCGTGGACTTGCCGGAGCCGTTGGGGCCCAGGTAACCCGTGACTTCGCCGGGCCGGGCCGAGAAGCTTACATCGTCGACGGCAGGAATGCCGGAGAAGTGCTTGGAGACACGACGTAGTTCGAGCATGGAACTCTTTTCGCGGGCTGCAGACGGGCATTAGGACCGGGCGGCTCGGGCGGGTTTAGGGGCCGCCGGTTATTCCTTCTTAGACACCGCGGGGGAGGCAATTGTTCCCTGGGTGGGCCGGGGCAGGCGCTTAACTACGTCATCAATCCTGCGGCGGGCTTCGGGGATGGCGGCTGCGACCTGGGGGCTGAAGGCTTCACCGAGTTCGAACGACGCGGCGCCGATGGTGAGGATCTGGGCGGAGCAGGGAGCGAAGCCGTAGAGTTCGAAGGCGAGAGCAAGGAGTTCAGGCGCGTCGAGGTGGTGTGTGGCCATGCCGTGCGTGGAGTGCCTGGCGGCCTGCGGGGCATCGGCGTCGGCTGTTGTTATGGAGTGGACTTCGCGGAGTTGGACCGAGCCGGGGGGCGCGTCGATGGAGCAATCGACGAAGAGCGCGAATTCAGCGTGGGCGAGGTCTTCGACGAGGTCGGGGGTCCATTGATGGCGGGAGATTACGCGGATGGAGGGGTCTTCGCGGTAGTGTTCCACGGCCCATGCGGCGAGGTGCGGGCCGACGCCGTCATCGGAGCGGAGAGTGTTGCCGCAGGCGAGGATGAGGGTGCGGATGTTGAGTTGGGTCATCAATGAGTGCCGGCCGGGTGAGGATCCCCTCAGGGGCTAAAGCCCAAGTCTCATTTTGCCATTTTATCGGCACGACTGAAGTCATGCCCTGATACAAAGCGATTCTGCTCTACAGGCTCACACGCCCACCCTAGCCGCAAAGACAAAAACGCGGCGAGCATTGGGCACCTGGCGTGGGCCGGGAGGCCCACCCGACAGCCGGACAGGAGTCCGGCGCTACTGATGCAGGCTAGCCGCGAACGACTTGGTCGACGGTTTCGCCGTCGGGGTTGAGGAGCGTGACGGCGAGGGGCATCTGGCCGAAGGCGTGAGTAGAGCAACTGAGGCAGGGATCGAAGGTGCGGATCACGGCCTCGATGCGGTTGAGCGCGCCAGGAGTGAATTTGCCGGCGCTCACGTACTGCTTTGCAGCCTGGAGCACGCCTTTGTTCATCGCGTTGTTGTTCTGGCCAGTAGCGATGACGAGGTTGGCCCAGGTGATGAGGCCGTTTTCGTCGACTTTGTAGTGGTGCACGAGGGTGCCGCGCGGGGCTTCAGCCTGGCCTGCGCCCTCGAGATGATTGACGCCGGCTGTGGCGCGAATGTGTTTGGAAAGTATGGCCGGGTCGGAAAGGATCTCTTCGATCTTCTCGATACCGTAGAGCATTTCGACGAGGCGCGCGTGGTGATAGTGGAATGAACTCTGCACTGGGCCCTTTTCGAGATGCTTGAACTCGGCGAGCTCTTTGTCCGCGCGGGGCGTGCCCATGGAGTCGACGATGTTGAGTCGGGCGAGCGGGCCGACACGATAGCTTCCGTCGGGGTAGCCGAGGGGCTTGTAGTAGGCGAACTTGGTGTAGGAGTAGGGTTCGACGGCCTCGCCGATGACCTCAGTGAAGCGGGCTGCGGTGATGCCGTCCTCGATGACACCGCCCTGGGAGCCGATGAGGCGCAGAGTGCCGTCGGTAAACTCGATGGAGTCGTCCTTGTTGACGAGCGAGAGATAGTTGGAGGGGAAATTGGCAAAGACTTCAATCTCGGCGCGGAAGGAATCGGCGATCTTCTTGTAGGCGTCGAGGGCGAGGCCGATGTTCTTATAGGCCTCGGGGATGGTGGCGAGGATTTCTTCGCGCTTGGCGGATTCGAGCGGCTCAGTGACGCCGCCGGGAATGACCCAGCCGGGATGGATGCGCTTTTTGCCGAGGAGCTCGATGATGTTCTGGCCGAATCGGCGCAGGCCGACGCCGGCGCGTCCGAGTTCAGGTTTGGCCGCCACGACGCCGAAGATGTGACGAGCGGCGGGGTCGGACTCCATGCCGAGCAGCAGGTCGGGCGAAGCGAGATAGAAGAAGCTGAGCGCGTGGGACTGGACCATCTGCGCGAGGTTCAACATGCGGCGCAACTGGGCGGCGGCATGGGGGATGCGCACGGACATGATGGCCTCACAGGCCTTGGCCGAGGCGATGAGGTGGGAGACGGGGCAGATACCGCAGATGCGCGCCATGAGGCTGGGCATCTCGTAGAAGGGGCGGCCCTCAGAGAACTTCTCGAAGCCGCGGACCTGGGTAACGTGGAAATGCGCGTCTTCGACCTGGCCCTCGGTGTCGAGATGGATGGTGATCTTGCCGTGGCCTTCGAGGCGAGTGACGGGATCGATGGTGATGGTCTGGGTCATGGCTCAGGCTCCAAAACGGGTGAGAGCAGGAATGTCGAGAGGCTCACCGGTAACCAGCGCAGTGAGGGCAGTATGAAATGTGTCGGCCGAGGGCGGGCAGCCGGGAAGAAAGACGTCGACCTTGACGAACTCGTGGATGGGGCGGACGATGCCGAGGAGCCTGGGCACGACGACGCAGGGAATCTGGGGCTGTGCGGAAGCGTTCTCGATATAGGCGCGATGCAGAATGGCGTCAGGGCCAATAGGGTTGCGCATGGAGGGGACGTTGCCGGTGATGGCGCAATCGCCCATGGCAACAAGGATGCGCGAGTGAGCGCGGATCTTCTTGATCTTGGCTTCGTCATCGACGGAGGCAACGGCACCCTCGACCAGAGCGATGTCGACCATCTCAGGGAACTCCTTGGTGTCGACGATGGGGCTGTAGACGAGGTCGACCAGATCGGCGAGGTCGATGAGGCGTTCGTCCATGTCAAGGAAGGACATGTGACATCCGGAACATCCGTCGAGCCAAGCGGTGGCGAGTTTGAGTTTGCTCATTGCGCTTCCCTCATGAGGTTCAGGTAAGGCAGAAAATCGGGGTATTTGGGGTGGTCGGAGCCGATCTTGCTCTTGTCGAAGAGGGCGCCGGTGGGACAGACCTGGACGCACTTGCCGCAGCGCGTGCAACTGGAGGAGCCCCAGTCCTGATGGAGATCGGAGATGATGGAGCAATCGATGCCCCGGCCCATGACGTCCCAGACGTGCGCGCCTTCGATCTCGGCGCAGACGCGGACGCAGCGGGTGCAGAGGATGCAGCGATTGTGGTCGAGGGTGAAGCGCTCGTGCGAGGCATCGACGGCGAGTTGCGGATTGCGATAAGGCAGGCGCACATGGGTGAGGCCCTGCTGCTGGGCGAGGGACTGAAGCTCGCAATGGCCGTTGGAAACGCAGACCGAGCAGATGTGGTTGCGCTCGGCGAAGAGCAGCTCGAGGATGTTGCGGCGATATTTCTGGAGGCGTTCGGTGTTGGTGAGGACCTGCATGCCTTCAAAGATGTTGGAGACGCAGGCCGGGAGCAGCTTATTGGAGCCGGCGATTTCGACCAGGCATATGCGGCATGCGCCCACATCGCCCAGGCCATCGAGATGGCAAAGGGTAGGGATGTCGATGTCGTTTTCGCGAGCGACTTCGAGGATGGTTTGACCGCGTCGGCCGCTGACCTCGTGGCCGTCGATGGTAAGAGTTTTGACGTCGACGGTTTCGCTCATGCCACCACCTCCCGATGCGCTTCGGTTTCAGACTGGGGCGCGTGGATGTTGCACACGCCGGCGGGACAGCGCTTGTGCACGATGTGGTCGATGTACTCGCCGCGGAAGTACTTGAGGGTGCTGAGGACCGGGTTAGGCGCTGTCTGGCCCAGGCCGCAGAGGCTGGTACTCTTGATGGTGTCAGAGAGCTCGACGAGAAGTTCGAGATCGTCCATGGTGCCCTCGCCCTCGCAGATGCGGGTGAGTAGCTTGTGCATCTGGGCGGTGCCAGCGCGGCAGGGGATGCACTTGCCGCAGGACTCGGTCATGCAGAACTCGATGAAGAAGCGGGCGACGTTGACCATGCAGGAGGTGTCGTCCATGACGATCATGCCGCCGGACCCCATGATGGAGCCGGCTGCCATGAGGGCATCGTAGCTAACCCCGATGTCGAGCATTTCCGCAGGGAGACAGCCGCCGGAGGGCCCGCCGGTCTGGACGGCCTTGTACTTGTGGCCGCCGGGCACGCCGCCGCCGATTCCGTCGATGATTTCGTGAAGCTTGATGCCCATGGGTACTTCGACCAGGCCGGTGTGAGTGATCTTGCCGGTGAGCGCGAAGACCTTGGTCCCTTTGCTTCTCTCCGAGCCCATGTTGAAGAACCAACTGCTGCCGTTGCGAACGATGGGCGCGATGTTGGCGAAGGTCTCAACGTTATTGATGAGGGTTGGCTTTCCGTAAAGGCCGCTCACCGCGGGGTAGGGAGGACGCGGGCGCGGAGTGCCGCGGCGGCCCTCGATGGAGGCGATCAGCGCGGTTTCTTCACCGCAGACGAAAGCTCCGGCGCCGAGACGAATTTCGATGTCGAAGTTGAAGGGGGTGTTGCCGATGTTGTTTCCGAGCAGGCCGCGACGCCGGGCCTCGCGCAGCGCGGTTTGCAGGCGGGCGACGGCGACCGGGTATTCCGCGCGGACGTAGATGAAGCCCTTGCTTGCGCCTACGGCGTAGGCGGCGATGGCCATTCCTTCAATCACGCGATGCGGGTCGCCCTCCATCACGCTGCGATCCATGAACGCGCCGGGGTCGCCTTCATCCCCGTTGCAGACAACGTATTTCTGGTCTCCCGAGGCCTTGGAAACGGTGCCCCACTTGAGGCCAGTGGGATATCCGCCGCCTCCGCGTCCCCTGAGCCCGCTTTCGGTGATGCGATGGACGACGCCATTGGGAGTCATCTCAGTGAGCACGGTTAGGAGCGCCATGTATCCATCGCGGGCGATGTAGTCGTCGATTTTTTCAGGGTCGATGTAGCCGGCATTCTCCAGGACGACGCGAACCTGCTTGTCGAAGTGCTCGTTCAGGTCGCATTGCAGGGTGGGCACCGGATCGCCGCCCAGGCTGGATACGATGGCCTCGGCGAACGTGTCATTTACGTGATGATAGAGGGTCTCTTCGGGGTCCACGCGGACCAGGGGTCCGGAGGAACAGGGACCCATACAGCCAGTGCGGCGAACGAGCACTTTCTTTCCGGAAGCTTCGGCGGATTTTACCAGCGCTTCGCGCAGACGCTCCGCGCCGTTGCTGGCGCAAGCGAGGTCGAGGCAGACGTTGACTTCATAGTCGTACTTGGCGTTCTCCTGCTTCACGCCCTTGGCTATTTGTTCAAGTTCTTCAATCGTCATACCACCGCCCACCTTTCAAGCTGCTCGACCACCTGATCGCCGGTCATCTCTCCCGCCACTTCGCCGTCGAACAACGTCACGGGCGCCCGGCTGCAGGCGCCAACGCAGCGTGCGGTCATCAGGCTGAACTCTCCGTCCTTTGTTGTCTGGCCTGGTGGGATGCCGAGCTTCTTCTGCGCAGCGGCGACGAGCTTGTCCGCGCCCTTGATGTAACAGGCCGTTCCTGCGCAGATGGTGAGTGTGTGTTTGCCCGGAGGTTTGAGGCTGAAGTAGTGGTAGAAGGTGACTACGCCATATGCCTGGCTGAGCGGCACTCGCAGCGACTTGGCGACAAAGCTGATGGCGTTATCGTCGAGATAGCCGAACGAGGACTGTACGGTGTGGAGGGTCTCAATGAGGGCGTGGCGGGCAAAGCCATTCTTGCGCATGGTGCCGTTCACGATCTTCCAGCGTTTGTCGTCGCTGGGCAGTGGTGGGGGTGTGAAGGCTGGCACGGTTCCTCCCGAATACTGGCGATTGGGCGGAAGGCTATCCGGTTGGTTTGGCTTTCGTCCACGCCTGATCTAGTTGTATCGCCGATGAAAGAGTTTGGGCGTGACGATGGACACATGGGGTGGTAGGGGGTTCCAGATTGCGGCATCGTGCGTAGCATTCCGGGAATGGAATGAGCGAGTTGGAGCGGAGGGGGTTGAGTTGGGGGCAAGAGGAATTGCGCACAAGAGAAGCGGGAACTGGCGGATGCGGCGAAGGGGTAACGGAGGGTCGGGACCAGTGTGACTTTTGGTGCGGCCGGATCAATGCTGCGGGATCAGGCGAATCTGGTAGCCGGTGTAGTCGATGGTGATGGTTGTGGGGCCGAGAAGGTCGCTCTCGGTGACAGCCTTTGCGTGGGTGGCCATGGCAAAACCGTTGACGGGTTCGTAGAAGCGCATTACCTGAGATGGGGCGGTGACCCAGGAGGCACTCGTCGAGCCGCGGCCTTCGATTTTGACAATTGAGTAGTCGCGAGCATCGACCCAGATGGAGCCCTCGATCAGATTGGGGGCCTTCTGACGGGGGTGGATGGCGAGGGCATAGCAGGCACGACCGTTAACCTGCTGTGGTCCGCCGGTCTGAAGCTGCATCTCGTAGTTGGCTGAGATGAGCCAGGAGGCTTCGACATTCCCCGGTTGATTAATGCGCTTTTCATTGTCCAGGAGGGGCGAGAAGACTGCGCTGCGGAGGATGTGCGAGCCGTCTTCGGAGAGGATCTGGTAGGATTTGCCGGTCTCACGGGAGTAGGTGGTGCGGATGGTCATTTCAGCTGCGGAGTGAGTAAGGTCGGAGCCGCGAAAGAGCTTGTAGCTTTCGGTGACGGTGTAGCCGGCGATCGAGTCGACGCGATGGTGGACCGCGGCATCGACGCCGCGGACGATAGTGGCTTCATCGGGGCTCTGAGTGGGCGCTTGCGGCGGGGTTTGCGATTGGACGGGGACGAGGGCGGAAGAAATGAGGCCAGCCGAGAGGATTGAGGCTCGAATGAAGGCAGTAAGGCCGCATGCGGCGATGGGGGCGGAGCGGCGTGACGGGCGCAGCGAGTTCATGGCGAGCAACATCTGATTCCAGATTAGAGGTTCGAGGCCGGGTTGAGGCTCGAACTCTATCTGTTCTGACGGGGCGGAGTGCAGAGAGTAACCCCACGCTGAGTCAGATTGTGCGAGGGGTGCGCTATGCTTGTTTGCGATGCGAGGGGGACGGGTGAGGGAAGGATCGCAAGAACAAGAGGGGGAGAGCGGCGCGCGCGTGCGGCGCGGGGCGGCGGTGCGCGGCGTGGTGCAGGGAGTGGGGTTCAGGCCGTTTGTGTTTCGGCTGGCGCAGGAAGAGGGGCTGGCGGGGTTTATCGGAAACGACACCGACGGCGTGACGATTGAAGTGGAAGGCGCAGCGTCGCACGTGGAGGCCTTTCTCGTTCGGCTGCAGGCGGATGCGCCGCCTTTGGCGCGGATCGATTCCGTTGCGGTGGCGGAGCTCGAGGCGAAGGGCGAGACGGGGTTCCGCATTGTTGCGAGCGAAGTGCTAGGACTTGTGCATACCGGGATTCCTGCGGATGCGGCGACCTGCGCGGACTGCCAGAGAGAGCTGATGGACGAAAGGGATCGGCGGTATCGGTATCCGTTCTTGAACTGTACGAACTGCGGGCCGCGGTACACGATTACGCGAAAAATTCCTTACGACCGGCCGCAGACGTCGATGGCGCGATTCACGATGTGCAAGCGGTGCCAGGCGGAGTACGACGACCCGGCAAACAGGCG
>CAYWSR010000085.1:0-17689 GCA_964460385.1 uncultured Occallatibacter sp.
CGTTGGCCGCGTCGAGCAGTTCATTGCTGAGCTTGTCGGTCATGCCCTTTTCGCCCCGGCTGCGGCCGTAGGTGATCAGCCAGCGAATGGCCAGCGATGTGCGGCGGTCGGGGAGGACTTCGATCGGCACCTGATAGTTTGCGCCGCCCACGCGGCGAGTTTTGACCTCGAGCAGCGGCTTGCAGTTCTCCACGGCCTTCTTGAAGAGCTTGAGCGCATCGTCGCCTCCGCCCTTCTCTTCCAGGGTCTTCATCGCCTGGTAGAAGATGCCCTGGGCGGTCGACTTTTTGCCGCCCCACATCATGGAGTTCACAAACTTGGTGACCAGCGTCGACCCATAAACCGGGTCCGGCGCAACTTCCCGCTTCGCAATGTGACCTTTTCTCGGCATCCTTCTCTTCGCCTTCCGGCGCTCATCTCAAGAGCGCCTGCTTCTGTTACCCCAGTCCGGGCTCCAAACGCCGTCCCGGAACCGTTGATTCAGTTATCAGTTTTCAGTTGCCAGACGCCTGCTGATCACTGACAACTGACCAATCCGTTATTACTTCTTGGCCGGCGCCGCGCCACCCTTGGCGCGCTTGGCGCCGTACTTCGAGCGGCTCTGCTTCCGGTTGGCCACGCCGACCGAATCAAGCGTACCGCGCACAACGTGATAGCGAACGCCGGGCAGATCCTTCACACGGCCGCCGCGGATGAGCACGATCGAGTGCTCCTGCAGGTTGTGGCCGATGCCGGGAATGTAAGTCGTAACCTCGATCCCATTGGTAAGGCGCACGCGTGCAACCTTGCGCAGGGCCGAGTTCGGCTTCTTGGGCGTCTGGGTGTAGACGCGGGTGCATACTCCGCGCCGCTGCGGCGAGGCCTGCAGCGCCGGAGAGGCCGTCTTATACCGTGGAGCCGTGCGCCCCTTGCGTACGAGTTGATTAAAAGTAGGCAAACTGAACTCCTTACCGCGAAAAAACGTGCTGCTGCCCATCTCGATCAGGCGCGCGCAGGGCCCTTCGGGCTGTCCTTGTTTTGGACGGGCGCATTTCACCCATACCAAAACGCAGAAGCCCCTCGGTTGCTGCTTCGCGTCTGCTTTCGTTCCAATCTCAGACGAGAAACGGGACGGTGGCCGAGCGTTTTCCTTAAACTCCTCAGGAAAAGCCGACTCCGTTTCGCCGCTTCCGGCCCGCATAGCCCTCCAAGGTGGAGTAACGCGCGGGCTCCGATGCGATCTATCCCCGCCCTCCGCAAGGTGAGAGCCACTTCCGGGACTTGTCTGGCCGACTCGAATTCACGGCCTTCGGGACTGAATCCATGACATTTACAGCTTGTCCGGAGTCCCCACGACGACGCCCCCTCAGGACACAGAGACACGCGTCGCCTTGCGCAACCTTCTTACAATAACAAGAAACGCAGGCGGGGTCAACGAATTCTCTGCCGCCCGGGTCTCTTTTTGAACTGATTTCTTGCTTGCTCCGCCCAACCTGCAGGCCCTATCCGATTCTCAGCCCCGGACCTCACGCTTTATTGATGGAATTCCATCTTGACGATATCAAAGCAACAAAATACCATCTCGGTACCTCTTCCGCCCACGGATTGAGCGTCGATTATGCAGAGGCCGTGCTGCCAATGGAAGTCTGACGACTGGCGCTGCCCTCTCGACTTTTCGTTGAAAGTGAGGCGACTTATGAATGTCAAAGCGGTTTGCCGCCGGATGATCCGCTGCTTTCGCCCCGGAGGCGTAGGAAGCCCCTTGCCACGGTTAATGACATTGTGCTTGGTCGCACTAGCACCTGTTGCGTGCGGTCCGTCGCAGGATCAAAGCAAAATATCTCCCATTGTGATATTCCAATATTGCAGTGGAAGCGTGTGTGGGTCCTCGGGGAGTCAAGACGGCTCCAATCAAACTTTTCATGTCGCTCCCAATCTGCCAATCTGGGTGGGCGTGGAAGGACACTCCTCTCTGAGAGGGATGAAGAGTCTCGTACTTACTCCGAGCTATACATTCTCGTGCAGCCAGGGCAATATTGGGCAGAGTGGGGTACCGGACTTCATTCCTCCGGTTACGACGACTGGTGGTACCGGGACATTGCAGCTTTCTCTGCAACAAAATTGGGGACCGCCCAATGGGCATTGTCAATCCGGCGTTCCATTTGCTTCGTGGTCTGGGTTCTTCACCGCTACGGCCGTCAGCTACAACGAGCGCTCTGCGACAGCCCAGTTGAATCTCCAGTCTCCATAACCGGTGCCGCCGGCCAGTGGTTCTGGTTTTGCATTTCCCGTCATCGCCGGTGTACCCCCAAGGAGTCAGGGCCGAACTAGGGAGATTCCGGTTACTTTAGTTGATCGATTGCACCTTCCAGGCGCCGCCATCGACGGCAAACGTCGCGGTCCGCTTGGTGGTGAGCTTGTTGCCAGGGCCACGAGCCATGTCCTGCAGGGGCTTGGGGACACCATCCAGGCTTTCGGCCTCGGTAAACACCGCGCTCTTGGTTCCACCGACCTCGTCCTGCGGGGCCGTCACATCGTGGGCTTTCAGATGATTGGCAGCAACCGTCGTCACAACGATGAAGTACTTTGGATCGTCGGGCCGCTCGGGATGCCACTCGATCACGTTGCCGCCCTTCTGCAGGGTGAGCGCCTTCTTCCCGGCTTCGGTCAACTTCAGGTCAGCCCAATAGCCATTCTGATACTTCTTTATTCCTTCCCAATACTTGATTGTTACGCCCAGCCTCATTCCCTGGTCGTCGACGGTGATGTTCGTGCCGGCCGCGGGCAGTGCGTCATAGTGCGCCTGGATGAGTGCCTGCGCCGAGGTGGCGGACAGCTCCGGAGCCGACTTGCAGCCGGCCATGAGCAACCCCGCGCTCATCAGTACCACAGCTCCAAAGAGCGTTACAGTACGAGCCTTTTTCACATTCCCTCCCTACGATGCGCCGATCGGATCGATTTGAATTGACCCGTCATTTTTCACCCACTTTGGCGCACTGTCAATGGGATTGAAAGTGACGCAGCGCACAGGGCAAAAGAATCAAAAGGGAAGCATTGGGTGCGGCACAGGATTCGGGGCCAAACCACACAAAAGTCGACAGTTGGCGGTCCGGGATGGCGGTCGCCGGCCCAGCTCAGGGCTGGCCGTCCCCTGTGAGCCGGTCGAGCAGAAGCTGGCGGAAGCCGCTCTCGTCGGACTTGAGGCAGACCTGCGCGTTGGGCGGCCCATCAACCCGCCGTGTGAAGCCCTTGTCATCGACTTCGGTGCGCATGGGTGTCGTGGGACAGAGATCGGGACGGATGGAGTAGGCGACGGCGACCGGGTCAAAGAGAGTCGGCGTTGTCCAGCGGACATCGTTTCCCAAGACCCACTGGTGATAGAGCAGGGCAAGCTGGTCGGTTACCGGCGAACCGTGCGCGAGAATCTGTTCGAGGTCATGCTGCGATAGCCGCAACTGGGTTGAATCCAGCGGCATCATGTAGACCGGAACTCCTGAAGCGAGCAGCGCACGCAGCCCGGCAGGATCGCATTTGATGTTCCACTCGGCGTCGGGAGGGCGCTTGTTGTCTGTGGCGGAGTCGTAGCCGCGGTCGATTGAGCCGCCCATGATCACAACGCGCTTGAGCTTTTTGAAGGTGGCAGGGTCTTTTTCGATTGCAGCCTGCACGTTGAAGAGAGGACCGATGCCGATGAGGGTGATCTGGCCAGGATGGGCACGGATCTGATTGAGCAGGAATTCAGTAGCTGCCGGGCCCTTGTGGACCGGCTGTCTTTCGGCATACGCAGCCTGTGTAAAGACATTCGTGTGAGGCGTCGTGGCGCCATTAGCAACGGGGATACCAGAACGACCAACTGCTTCGAGATAACGATCCACCAACTGCGCTCTGAGTCCCGTGTCGCCGTAGGTTGTCGTGATACCCAGCAGTTTGACCTCCGGACTCTTCAGCGCCAGCGAAAGAGCAAACGCGTCGTCGATGTCGTCGCCGATGTCGGTGTCGAGGAGGACAAGCTCGGAGTCTGCCGGAGTCTTGGCTTGCGAATGAGCTGCGGTTGCCGGAATTGTTGCCTGCCCCAACAGATTTGGAAGTGCAAAGGAGAGTGCGGCTGCCGCAATGCCAACGCCCATTGCGAGGACCATTCTGCTTGAAATCTTCATGCACAACACTTTAACCCCGCCCGCCCAACTCATGCAGGACTTCGCAAACCGCGCATACTGCGGTAGGATCGAACCAAATTTGAGTGCATTCTCGACCAGGTTCGATCCGGATGAGATTCCCCATGCGCATAGGCTCAGCAGTTCGTTGGCTGGCGGTCGTCGCTCTGGCGGCGTGCGGAGCCATGCTGGCGGCGCAGTCGTTCGATCTCGATCGAGACCGGGAGCCGGTGATCTCCCTGGATGGGCTATGGCGCTTTCATCCGGGGGACTCGCCGGTGCTGCCTCCATCCGATCCAAAAGGTGAAGGAGCGAAGCTCTGGGCACAACCGGGATTCGACGACTCGAACTGGACCCTGTTGCGGAGCGATGCGTCTTGGTCCGATCAGGGCTACCCGGATATGAGCGGCTACGGATGGTATCGGTTCAAGGTCCATGTGGCTGCCGGACCAAGCCCCAAATCCCTGATGGTCGCGCCGATCATCACGTCGTTCGAGATCTATGTGGATGGCAAGCTGGAGGGCAGATCGGGCGACATGCCCCCGCACGTAATTCTCAACCTTCGCATGCATCCCCAGGTGTATCCGCTTACCCAGACGGGAAGCTCAACGAGCCACGATGTGCTGGTGGCGATCCGGGTGTGGCACGCGCCCGTGTGGGCGAACTTCGTCGGCGGAGGTCCCTACCGAGGCGGACACCTGGCGGGCGACAGCAGCATCCTGGAAATCGAGCGCGCCCACCAGGCGGTCACGAGAAGTTCCCACTTCGTCGACTACTACTCTTACTCGATTGCGTCGGGGATCATCGGGATCGCCATCCTTTGCCTCTTCTTCGTCCGTCCAGCGGAGCGCGAGTACCTGTGGTTTGCGCTGATGCTGCTGGCGCAAAGCGCCGACAGCGTTCTCTTTGTCTCCAAGGAGATCTACGCCTTTCCGCCGGTGCCGATCTACGACCTGAGCGATGGCATCTGCGTGGCGCTCAACTTCTTTGCCGCGTTCTGCTTCTTCTCCAAGGTTCTGCGCTACCACGCACGGCGCATCGGCCGTGTCTGCCTGGCGCTGGTCGTCTTCAGTCCGCTCCCAGCGGTCTTCTACTGGCCGGGATGGGCCACGGGAGCGGCCTCGGCCACGATTCAACTGTGCTGCCTATTGCCCGCAGCCGCATGGATCTTCTTCGTGTTGGGCAAGCGCGCGCTTGCCGGCAATCTTGACGCGCGGCTGCTGCTGGTTCCAACGCTGCTCGATATCGGCTTCTACGTGGCCGACAATGTGGCCATCGTGCTGAACCAGGCCGGACTGACAAAAATGCCGCGCATCCTGGAAAGGCCGCTGCCGCTGCCGCCGTTCACCATGCAGACCGGCGTCTTCCTGCACATCTTCTTCCTGCTTGCCATGCTGGTCTTCCTCATCCGGCGATTCGCTCTGGCCCGAGGGCAGGAGGAGAAGATCGCTCAGGAGCGGGAAGCAGGCCGCCAGATTCAGCTCATCCTGCTGCCCGACAAACTGGACCAATCGAAGTACTTCACGGTGGAATGCGCCTACTGCCCGGCGGAGCAGGTAGGCGGCGACTTCTTCCAGCAGATCGCCGACGACGAGGGCGGAATGACGATCGTGATAGGCGACGTGAGCGGGAAGGGCCTGACGGCGGCTACCATGGTCTCCCTGCTGGTGGGCGCGATCCGCGCTGAAGCGTCGCATGGCGCAAACCCGGCAACTCTGCTGGCGGCGCTGAACGAGCGCATGATGGGCCGTTCGCGCGGAGGATTCACCACCTGCCTGGCCGCACGTTTTTCTGCGGCTGTTTTGATGACCGTTTCAAACGCCGGTTTTCTTTTCAAGCAGAAGACGGCATACGAGATCGACATTCCTGGTGCGCTGCCTTTGGGAATTCTGGGCGGCGCGGAGTACGAATCCACGACGATTCAGCTCGCACCCGGGGACTGCATCACCTTTGTGACCGACGGAGTTCCGGAGGCGCAAACGAAAGCGGGCGAGCTTTTCGGCTTTGAGCGCACCCGGGAGGTGAGCACACTGGCGGCAGATCGCATTGCTCACGCCGCCTGCAGCTTTGGCCAGTCGGATGACGTGACCGTGGTGACGGCCGAGTTTACGGGAGCGGTTGTTGAGGCTGCGGCAGTCTGATTGGGCAGGTTCATCCTCGCGACTCGGAGGACCGCTTTCCTTGAAAGAATTTGCGCCGACTCGCAATGGAGAATTGTGCTCTTTTCGACTTGAAAATGGTCGAAAACCAGCGAAAAACGGTTGCTTTGGGCCATTCTTGGGTTTTCGGCAATTCTTAAGTGCTTTGTTTTCAATGGTCAGTTTTTCAGAAAACGCGTAAGTTGTTTGCCATCAATGAAACCAGGGGGGTAGAGGTAGGGGGGTACGGGAGTACGGACCGGGGTACGGACCGGGGACATGCCTGACTGATTCGGTCGGGGCCATGGATTGACCGTGGAGCGACGGTCCTGCGGGCTGATCGCCATTCATGCCACGATTGTGCGCCGAGAGATGGAAATTGTACGCAAAAGCGGCAGGGATGCAGTGAAGCTTCCGATTGGGATCCAGGGTTAGGGCCCAGGCGGAATCGCATAGAAGCTCAGGGCTGCGTCGCCTTGTTCGAGGAGTCTGATCCGCATGAGCGCCCCATAGCGATCTTCGAGTTTTTCTTTTTTTCTGTGCTCGGCGATCACGAGGGCCTCCGGAGCGAGCAGGTTGGCGAGCACGCCGCCGAGTAGCCCCAGTGTTTTCTCGTAGGCATCGGCGGCATCGTAAGGCGGGTCGAGGAAGACCAGGTCGAACGGCGTATCGGGGCGCATCCGCCGCAGAATGGGCTCGACGCTGCCTGAATGAACAGAGACGCCGGCCGAGACGCCCAAGCGGTCGAGATTCTTGCGCAGGACCACCAGCGCCGACGCACTCCGCTCAATGAATTCGACTTGTGCGGCTCCGCGGCTGTGCGCCTCGAGCCCGACCGCGCCTGACCCGGCAAAAAGATCGAGGAACCGAACGCCCCCAATGCGCGCAGCCAGGACGTTGAAGAGGGTCTCGCGCAGCCGGTCGCTGGTGGGCCGCGTGGAAAGGCCCGCCGGAGCTTCAAGTCTTCGCGATCGAAGGGTTCCGCCGATGATGCGCATCGCAGTTCAGCATATCGCGCCCGCAGACACTACAATCGTGGTATGCGTGGCTGGTCAATCCCGCTGGGTCGTTGGATGGGCGTGGAGCTGCGCGTGCACGTCTTCTTTCCGCTGTTGGCGTTTGTGTGCATGGGCTTCAGCGCCAGCGAAGGCATGGGGCGAGGCCTGGGGCTGTTTGTGCTGCTGGTGATGACCGTATTTGTCCGCGAAGCCGCCCGCCTGATAACCGCTGCCTGGCTAGGGCTGAAGCTGCGCGCTGTGCTGCTGATTCCCATCGGCGGCCTTTTTGCCTACGCAAATCCTGAAAGCCAGGAGAATGCGAACCAGGGTGTGGGGCAGTTTGCGCTCGCCTTCATCGGCCCTCTCGCGAATGGGATTACAGGCCTCTTTCTTGCGGCCACGTTTCTTGGAGCCGGCGGGAACGTCGATCTGCTCAGCCAGCCATTCATCACGCCGTCCAATCTGATTCGCAGCATGGTCTGGCTGCAGGTGGGTATGGCCCTGCTGCATCTGTTGCCTGCCTACCCGCTGGATTTTGGCCGGCTGATCCGCGGGAGTTTTGCGCGCAAGCACGGGCTCGCGCCGTCGGGCCGGATCGCGGCCGGGCTGGGTCAGGCGCTGGCCCTGGTTGCGATGCTCGGCGGCATGATGCTGCGCAATCCGTGGCTGTTTTTTGTGGGCTTCTTCATCATGATCGGCGCCCAGGTGGAAGATCAGGGCGTGTTCTTCCAGACGGTGGTCGACACGGTGAGAATGCGCGAGGTGATGCTCACCGATTTCGCGACGCTCAAGCCCTCAGACACGCTGGCGGACGCGCTGGTGCGGTGCGTTCACTCGCTGCAGGAGGATTTTCCGGTTGTGCGCGGAGCGGAGCTGGTGGGCATTGTTTCGCGCCAGCGGATTCTGGATGCACTGCGCAACGACGGCAATGGCTATGTGCAGGCCGTGATGTCGAAAGGCTTCCAGGTGGCCGGGCCTGAGGACACGCTGGGCACGACGATTCGGCGGCTCACCGCAGGGCATGGGCTGGCGCTGATTCCTGTGACCGAAGAGGGACGAGTGGTGGGCGTGGTGAGCGTGCAGAACCTGATGAGCTCGATGTCGCTGCTTGCCGAGCAGCGGCGCATTGAACGCCGGGATGCGGAAGACTAACCCCGCCGGGAAAACTGACGCGCCAATGATCGACGCTGACCGCAACGAAGACTCCGCTGCTCCGCTTGAGGCGGGTCTCGCGCCGGGTCTCTACCTCGTCGCGACGCCGATTGGAAATCTCGGCGACATTACGCTGCGCGCGCTGGATGTGCTGCGGCAGGCCGACCGCATCGCCTGCGAAGACACGCGCCAGACCCAGAAACTGCTCAACCACTTCGAAATCGCAACGCCGACCGTCAGCTGCCACGAGCACAATGAACGGCAGCGCACGGCGGAGCTGATCGAGGCGATCAAGGCGGGCGGCCGCGTTGCGGTTGTGTCGGACGCGGGCATGCCCGGCATCAGCGACCCGGGCGCCTGGCTGGCGGCAGAAGCCATTGCCGCTGGAGTCGCCGTGATTCCCATTCCCGGCGCCAACGCGGCGCTGAGCGGGCTGATTGCGTCAGGCCTGTCCACTGCCGAGTTTCACTTCATCGGGTTCCTGCCGGAGAAGGCCGGCGCGCGGCGGACACGGCTGGAAGACCTCGCGCGGGAAAGGTCGGATTCGGCGCGGACGCTTGTGAACTCAACTCTAGTTTTTTACGAGGCACCGCATCGGATTCTTGAGACGCTTGCCGATCTCGAGGCAGTGTGGGGTGCGGCTTTGCGGGTGGTTGTGGCACGCGAGCTCACAAAGATCCACGAGGAGTTTGTGCGCGGGACCGTGGCCGAGGTGCGCCGCGAGCTTGCCAGCCGCGACCGCGTTCGAGGCGAGATTGTTCTGTTGGTGGAGGCTCCGGTTCGCATCGAAGGCCAGCCGGGAACCCAGGCCGCGACTCAGAAGGAGAATATCTCTGTACGCATTGCACGCATCCAGGCAGAAGCACCAGCCGATGCTCCCCTTGATGAAAACCAGGCTCTCAAGCGTCTGGCCCGCGAGCTTGGTCAATCGAAGAGCGACCTATATCGCGAGTTGCAGCGGGAACGCGCGCGACGGCCCGGGACGCGCTGAGGAGATCTGGCGGCAATCCTACGAGCTCGGGGCGACTGCTTGCTGAGATTTCGAGAATTGCCGCAGGTAACCTATTGCTGTTTACTATTTGGATAATTAAAAATACAGATAAACCAAGCGTTGCCCGATCAAGGATCGATTGGGAGAAGTTAGGAGCAGTATGCTCTGGGCTATCTTTGTTGCCCTTGTGGTTTTGTGGCTACTCGGCTTCAGCTTTCACATTGCCGGCGGCTTCATCCACATCGTTCTAGTGATCGCCGTAGTCGTTCTCCTGTTCAACCTGCTCAAGAGAAAACGCGGACTGTAAAGTCGCCGAACCAATCCTGGCATGGAGCGTGGGCGCTGGAAGTGTGCCTTGCGCGCGTCGGCGTCACAGATTGACGTTCAGGCTGCGCCCTCAGTGACCTTCAGTGAGGGCCCACGGAGCGGGCTCGACGGGTTTGGCGCTTCCCTGCCCTGCAGGCGGTCGTACTGATAGAGGTCGCTGGTGGTGCCGAGCGATTCGTTGTAAAGGCTGATGCCGCCGGTGAGCTGACTGAGCTCCTCGCCGAATAGGTGAATCGCCTGCAGCACAGCGGCCGTAGCCGGAAACTGGTAGTGCGAGGTGGCAAGGAACTTCTGGTAGCCACGGTCAACCAAGCGCGCAACCTCTCCACCGATCAACGCTCCGGGGCTCTCGTAATATGCGGCCAGGCCGCCAGGGGACGGAGCATCCTGAATTGGACGAGCAGGGATTGGACCGCCCCGGATTGGATCATTTGCGGCGGGAACGAGAACAGCGGCAGCGCCGTATTTGGCCACCAGCATTCCTCCCGCGACGCCGGCAAAGGGCGATACGTCAAATCCATGAGTGCGAAGGCTCTCAAGCGTTTGATCGAAGTTTGGATTGCGGGACTTGCGGGCCATGATGGTCTTCCAGTCTGCGAGGATAGAGACTAAGGGGAGCAGCGGAAACCGTGACCCGCCGAGGCTCGTTATCCTGAATCTCGCATAACTCAATCTCGCATATCCGGAGCGGCGGCTGCAATTCCCCAGGGAGATCAAGGCGTGGAAAACGACACGGACCACCCCAAACCCGGCTCCTCTCTGGTTGACCGCATCGGCGCGACCCCGCTGGTGCGGCTAGGCTTATCTGGACTCGGCGGGGTGTCGCGCGGCTTTGCGGGCATCCAAGTGCTGGGCAAGGCCGAATGGGCCAATCCCGGCGGCAGTGTGAAAGACCGCGCCGCCGCGTCTATGGTGGCCGACGCTCGCGACCGCGGCATGCTGACCCCTGGAAAAACCATCCTCGACGCGACGAGTGGGAACACCGGCATTGCGTTTGCCATGTTGGGCGCGGCGCTCGGAATTCCCGTGCATCTTGCCATGCCCGCAAATGTCTCGCCGGAGCGCAGACGGATTCTGAACGCCTTTGGCGCGAAGGTGGATTGGACCGACCCCGGCAAGGGCTCCGACGGCTCCATTCTGAGGGCCTGCGAACTGGCCGGCAACGATCCGGACCGCTATTGCTACATGGACCAGTATTCGAACGATGCCAACTGGCTGGCTCACTACCGCACCACCGGCCCGGAGATTTGGGAGCAGACAGGCGGGCGCATCACCCATTTCGTCGCCGGCCTAGGCACAGGCGGAACGTTTATGGGCGTGACCCGCCGACTGAAGGAGCTGAATCCTTCCATTCGGGCTATCAGCTTTCAGCCCGATTCGCCCTTCCATGGTCTGGAAGGACTCAAGCACATGGGAACATCCATTGTCCCGGCCATCTTCAACCGCTACTTGGCCGACCGGAATCTCGAAATCGAAACCGAAGCTGCCCACGAGATGGCTCGCCGTCTAGCGCGCGAAGAGGGCATGATGGTGGGCATCTCCGCCGCCGCTGCCGTTGTGGCGAGCCTGAGAATCGCCGAGGAAGAAGCTCACGCGGGCAGATCGGCCGTCATCGTCACCGTGCTGCCCGACGGGGCAGACAAGTACTTGTCCGAACGATTCTGGGATGAGGAGGCTGAATGGGCATACTCCATCTGACCCGCGCCGTTTACGACCAGATCCGCGCCCACGGCGAGCGGACCTACCCCAACGAATGCTGCGGAGTTCTTCTCGGGCACTCCGCGCTGGAGGGTTGGAACGTTGAAGCGGCTGTCGCGGCCGGAAACACCCGCACCGACTCGGCACACAACCGGTACCAGATCGCACCTCTCGAACTGGTAAAGATTGGGCGCGAGGCGAGCCGCCAGGGCTTGAATATCGCGGGCTTTTACCACTCCCACCCCGACCACCCGGCGCAGTGGTCGCCCACTGACCTGGCCGAAGCCCATTGGCTGGGCTGCAGCTACGTGATCACCGCAGTCGCCAAAGGGCAGGCCACGGTCACGAACTCCTTCCTTCTGGCCGGCCGCACAGAAGAGGAAAAGCACTTTGAGCAGGAGACGATCGAGGTTGACGGAGGGCAGGTCAGTTCCGATCCAAGCGGACCTGATCCAAGTGGGCTCGATCCAAATTGAATCGAACCGAATCCAACCGGCCAACCGTTGAATCTACTGATTACATGAAAGAAACGTGCTCATGACCATCTACATTCCCACTCCGCTAAGGACTTACGCTGCCGGCAAAGACGCCGTGGAGGTTGACGCCCCAACCATTGCCCAGGCTCTCGAAGCTCTCATCGGGGCTCATCCCGATCTGCGCATGCACCTGTTCACGGCCGAGGGCAAATTACGCGCTTTTGTTAACCTGTACTTGAACGACGAAGACATCCGCTACCTGCCGGCGAAAGA
Organism: uncultured Occallatibacter sp.; assembly: GCA_964460385.1. GTDB lineage: Bacteria > Acidobacteriota > Terriglobia > Terriglobales > Acidobacteriaceae > Telmatobacter. The sequence continues at coordinate 12,187 of CAYWSR010000085.1, forward strand.
GGCCACGTCCGTGAGGGCCGGCGACACGCTCTCGATCATCCCATCGATTGCCGGCGGCTTCCGATAAGCGAGGGAACACAGGGGCTGAAGCCCACCGAATTTGTTGGTCTTCTCGGCACGACTGAAGTCGTGCCCTGACTCATCGCAAGTTGTGCAGTTGTTCCTTAGGCTGATTTAACATCAAAGGTATTCATTTACCCGGCGAATTCCAAGAGAATCGCCGAACAAAACGCAAAGAGAAGAATTGGAATCGATGCCGACAGCGACCGCACCCCCTGTTTTGCCCGAACTGACCACCGACGATCTCTCCCGCTACTCGCGCCACCTGATCCTGCCCGAAGTGGGGATGGAGGGCCAGCAGAAGCTGAAGGCGGCCCGCGTGCTGTGCGTGGGAACCGGAGGGCTCGGCTCGCCCCTCGCGCTCTATTTGACCGCAGCCGGCATCGGCACGCTGGGACTTGTCGATTTCGACGTGGTCGACGCTTCAAACCTGCAGCGCCAGATCATCCACTCGACGAAGGACATTGGCCGCAAGAAGATCGACTCCGCGGAAGAGAAGCTGAAGGCGCTCAACCCGGCCATCAATATCGTGAAGCACGAAACGATGCTGTCGAGCGCGAACGCCCTTGAGATCATCAAGGACTACGACATTGTGGCCGACGGGACCGACAACTTCCCCACGCGCTATCTCGTCAACGACGCCTGCGTGCTGCTGAAGAAGCCCAATGCCTACGGGTCGATCTTCCGCTTCGAGGGGCAGGCCAGCGTCTTCGCGACGGAAACGGGCCCCTGCTACCGCTGCCTCTATCCCGAGCCGCCGCCACCGGGACTGGTACCAAGCTGCGCCGAAGGCGGCGTGCTGGGCATTCTTCCCGGCCTAGTCGGCGTCATCCAGGCGACAGAGGTCATTAAGCTGATCCTCGGAAAGGGCGACCCGCTGATCGGGCGTCTGCTGCTGGTGGATGCGCTGAGCATGCGATTCCGCGAGTTGAAGCTGCGCAAGAACCCGGAGTGCCCGGTGTGCGGCACCCACCCGACCGTGACCAAGCTGATCGACTACGAGCAGTTTTGCGGCATCATGCCGGAGACACAACAGGAAAAGAATATGAAGAATGGCATTCCCCAGCTCTCCGTTAAGGAGTACAAGCAACGCATCGATAGCGGAGAAGACCTCTTCCTGCTCGACGTGCGCGAGCCCTACGAGCGCCAGATTGCGCAGATGGGCGGAACACTGATTCCGCAGAACGATGTGCCCAACCGGTTGGCGGAGATTCCGCGCGACAAAGAGATCGTGGTGCAGTGCCGCTCAGGCGCGCGCAGCCAACGGATCGCGGAGTTCCTGAAGCAGTCGGGCTATACCAATGTGGTGAACCTGGCGGGCGGCATTCTGGCATGGGCCGACGAGATTGACCCGACGGTGCAGAAGTACTGAGCCGCAGCGGCACTGAGATTTGGTTGGCACGATCGGTTGCCTCTGGTCGAGCGCACCTGTGGAATCGAGAACTGTGAAGATCGAGGACCTCGTTCTGACGGGAAGAACTGTTCGGCTTGAGCCGATCGGGCTTCATCATGTAGACGGACTGCTAGCCGCGGCAACAGCCGATCCTTCGCTCTACAAGTGGACGGTTGTGCCGCAGACTCGGGCTGCGATGAAGAGCTACATGGAGACTGCGATGGCCTTGCGCGAGGCAGGCACGGGCCTGGCCTTCGCGACTGTACGCATAGAGGATGACACGGTCATCGGGGCAACTCGATTTTTTGATATGGAGCGCTGGAGCTGGCCGGCGGGGCATGCACGCCACGGGAATCCGCATCCAGACGTTTGCGAGATTGGGTATACATGGTTGTCGCGCTCAGCCATTCGCACCCCGGCGAATACGGAAGCGAAACTGATGATGTTGACTCATGCGTTCGAGACTTGGGGAATGGTGAGAGTGTGTCTGCATACCGATGCGCGGAATGAGCGATCGCGCGCGGCAATGGAACGGATCGGATGCAAGTTCGAAGGAATCCTGAGGTCCCATCGGATGGCGAGCGACTTCATTCCGCGCGACTCCGCGCGGTACTCGATTGTGGCAGCGGAGTGGCCTGTCGCGAAGGAACGGCTGGTGGAGATGGCCGCGCCCAGGTAGAGATGCAATTGGATAGGGGGGAAAAGGGCTTGGAGCAAAAGGTTTATCGGGGGAATTCTGGATAAGAGTGGCAAAGGCCCGAGCCTAAAGGCTCCGCATTTATCGGCCATTTCCAGAGGGCTGAAGCCCTCTGCTCCCTCCTTGACCGCTCACTGCAATTATCGCGCTTGGCCGCACGCGGTCTGGATTACATCGACTGCGGCGCGCCAAGGACAATTGAGTCCGCGCCTTCGCTGAACTCGTAGCTGGGGTCCTGGCTTGCGCCGACCTCGGATTTCACGTGGGTGGAAACCAGCGAGCGAACTTGCGGAAACAACTGGTCGAGCGGCTCGGAGCCGTGGCTTGTGCGCAGCGCGTCGATCAGATAGTGGGTGAAGTAGCCGTTCTTGAGCTTCGCGCTCTCCCAGGATTCCTGGCTGGCGCGGCTGGCCGTGATCACAGCACGGCCATAGCCGATGGTCAGATTCTGAAATGCCGCGCTGAAGGCCGGAGGCGCAGAAGCTTCAGCGTTCCTGTCCAGCGGAACAGGCGCGGAGAACCCCCGCGAAGCTGTTCCTCCCGAGCCCGCCTCCAGGCTGGTGAGCGCGTCGCCGCTGAAGCATGTGTCCAGAACCAGCACCACGCGCCGGGCCTTGACCTCTCGATTGATTTGTTGCACCAGGTCGATCATCTGCAGCGAGGTTGCATAGAGCGTGGCTGCGTCGTCGAGGTTGGTGTCGTGCACCATCACATAGCTCACGCCGTTGGGGTCCACATCGCGCGCCGATCCATGACTCGAGAGATAGACCACAACCAGATCGTCGGGCTGCGCATCGATGCGCAATCGCCCCAGCCCTTCGCGAATCCCCTCAAGCGTCGCCTTCTCGTTGGCAAGGTGGATGATGTGGGTCGGATCGAACTGCCCACCCTTGGGATCCTTGAGAAAGTCCACAAAATCCGCTGAGTCCTTTACGGAGTAGTGAAGCGTAGGGATCTTCTTGTCGGTGAAGGAATCGATGCCCACCACGAGGGCCCATTTCTGGCGGACTCTTCCGGGCGATGGGCCGGGGGTTGGACTAGGGGTTGGACTAGGGGTTGGGCCGGGGGTTGGGTCGCGCGGTTAGCCCGGTGTTGGAGATTGGGAGGGGGGGGGGGGGGGGGACGGGGGGGTGGGGTGGGGGTGGGGCGGGGGGTGGGGCCGCGCGGTTGGCCCGGTGTTGGCGATTGGGAGGGGGCTGGGGGCGCTGCGGAGGGCGGTAGCGAGAAGGGATCGAACTCGGCAGTGTAGCCCAGGTCGTCGACTTTGGTTTTCGCGTAAGTCGCGTCCTTTTCCACGCCCAGGCGGTGAGCAACCACCATCCGGTAATACCAGAGTTCGCCGAAGTCTCTGCAAACGCGCGTGCCTCGTTCGAGGGTTGAGGCCATGACCTGGAGCTTCGCTTTCCCTGCCGGGGTCTCGGCAGAGAGCTTTGGGGAGATCTCTTCTTTGACGCGGTTGAGCGCGCTCAAAGCACCGTTGCAACTGTCCGCATCAGCTTGCGCGAGCGGCACGGCAGCGAGGAGCAGGACGAAAAGCGCAACGCAATGCTTCATGGCTTTTTGGCCGGCGGGCGCGGTGCTCCCGAGGCAAGCCGGTCGCGAATCGCCTTCTGCAAGACAGGAGCCTTTTCCTTGCAGATGTCGCTCAGGCGCTCGGAATCGCGCGCAAAGCTGAACTTGTAGTTGGACGCCCTGGCATCGGCCATGAAGTCGGGGGAGAGGATATATTCCTTGATGCTTTCAGCGGCAATGCCCTTGCTGCAGAAGCTCAAGACCTGCTCAAGCGGGCTTTGCTGGGCGCCGGGAACCGCAGCAGACGCATGGCCTCCAGAGAAGGATCTGCTGGATGCCTGATCCTTGGCCGCGGCCAGGGCGGCCTCCGCCTTGGCGTTCTCCTCCTTGTAGCGAACGATCTTGGCGTAGATTGCCACCGCGTCTTCAGTGCGGGTATCGCCGGCACGGAACTCCTTTTCCTTGGGGTTGGCGGTCAGGATTTCCTTGTAGATCTCTGCCGCGTCGTCGAGGTATTTTTGTGCCCGATTAAAGTCGTCGTCGGCTTGCTTGGGAGTGATGTCGCTGCGCTTTCCGAGATCGAAGTCGTTGGCCTCGCGCGTCAGGTCGTAGGCTTGTGCCTCTTTGGCCAAAGCAACCAGATATTGCCGATAGCTGTCGTCATCGGGCTTGGGGAATTTATCCAGTTTCTCCGCCTGCTCCTCCACCGCGCCCCAGCGATGTGCGACAGCGAGAGCGGAGATCGATTCGAGCTTCTTGCCGGGCAGCGGCGCATCAAAGGGCTCGTCGAGAGGAGCGATGCGGCGGGCCATTTGCGATACGATGCCGTCAACCATCTGATCGCGCGCCTCGTTCGCGCTGCTCTCGGCTGCGACTTTCTTTTTATCCAGGCTAAAGTTCAGCAGGCCCGCCTTCGGATCGTAGCCGACTTCCTGAACAAGATTCTCCGAATCGAGCGCCTGGTTGGTTTGGACGTCCAGAGCCTGATAGGCAACTTCGATCTTGCCATGGAATGAGTGGGTTTGTGTGGTGCCTACGCTGGCTGTTTTGTCGTCGACATAAACGTTTGTCACGGTGAACTTCAAAACTGTCTGCGGATTGGTTTCGCTCAGGATGAAGCGCGGGTCCTTCTGAATCAAGGTAACAAGCTTGGTGCGCAGCAGCGCATCGACTTGTGCGCTGGGATTCTGCAGGGCAGCGGAGGTGGCCTCGACCTGAATACGCTTACCTTTGAGATTGACGGTGGGGGGGAGGAGCCGATTGATGGTCACCACCTTCTTTCCCAGCATGGCAAATCCCTGGGCGTGCGAAATGGGTGCAAGGACGAGCAATGCTGCGGCGACGATGCCAAACACCTTTGTGTTCATGGTCGATCCATCCTTGGGCGCAAATTACAGGGGATGCGGGCCCCGGGAAACCGCCGGACTTCTCACCGCAGCATTGAGCCAACCTAGATCTTTGAATCTGCACGCGGCGAAGGCTCGGTGCTGGTTTGAAGGTAAAACCGCAGGACCGTTCCGTCAAACGAAGAAATCGTCGGTCGCCAACAGGATTCCGGCCTGCCACCGGGCAAGCAAGTGTCGCTGGCGAATCCAGGACGAGGGGCTCAAAGGAATGCGCGCGGCCCCCGGCTCAGTGGGCAATCTCCACAGGACCGGGCCGCGGCGAGTCGCCATTCTTGATGCCATCGTCGAGCTTGCCGAAGATCATTTTGCCGCTTGCCGTTTGCAGCACGCTGGTGACCGAGATCTCGACCGGCTTGCCGATGAGCTTGCGAGCATGGTCAACCACGACCATGGTGCCGTCGTCGAGGTAGCCTACGCCCTGGTTGTACTCCTTGC
>CAYWSR010000086.1:0-10197 GCA_964460385.1 uncultured Occallatibacter sp.
GTGTTCGTTGAGAATAGTAGCGTTAAAGTATTGATATATAGAGATTAAATGTCTTATGAAAGTCGATTTTCACAACTGCGGAAATCTACCCGCGCAGAAACGGATTGCTTCGCCGTTCCGCGCCGATGGTTGAAGCAGGGCCATGTCCCGGGACCACCTTTGTCTCGTCAGGCAACGCCAGCAAGCGGGAGTGAATCGAGTCGATGATCTGATCGTAGTTACCGCCTGGCAGGTCGGTTCGCCCGATGCTGCCGGCAAAGAGCGTGTCCCCGGCAACCAGCAGCTTGAGCGGCGCAAAGTGGAGGCCGATGGAGCCTTGCGTGTGGCCGGGCGTGTGCAGGACCTGCGCCGGATAAGCGGCAAGCCCCACAGTCATGCCGTCGGCAAGGCTCTCGTCGGGCGGCGCGGTCTCCGGCGTCTCTACCCCCAGCCAATTGGCCTGCTCCTGCATGAGTGCGAGCTGCTCCAGGTCGCCTTCGTTCAGGTAGATGGGTGCGCCGGTTAGCCGCTTCAGCTTCAGCGCGCCGCCCACGTGGTCGATGTGGCCGTGGGTGACGAGAATTTGCTTGAGCTTGAGCCCGTGCGCAACGAGGCGCTTTTGAATGCGGCCTACTTCCTCGCCGGGATCGATCACAATGGCTTCGCCCGTCTGCTCGTCGCCGAGAATCGTGCAGTTGCACTGAAGCGGACCGACGGGAAAGGTTTCGAGGATCATGGCTCCATTTTAGGCTGCCTCCGGAGCTCGTGGAGCCCTCCGACTGCTCAAGCGCTGACCAGCGACCGGTCGACTGCGACATCCTCGTTGGCGCCGCGCTCACTCGCACTGCGAATGGCCGGCTTCCGAAACGTCAGCGCATAGAACATGTCGAACTTCAGCGGTTCCAGCCGGATATCTTCCATCTCCGGCGGGATCAGATCGATGGGCGCGGCGACCGCTTCCTTCCGGTTCTTGTAATAGCCTCCCAGGCCTTTTTCGTAGACTTCCTTCACGTGCTTTTCCGTTTCATCGGCGATGCATAGCAGGCTGCCCGGCTTGGCTACGCGGATCATCTCCCGGATGGCTTTGGCGCGGTCGTTGAAGAAGTTGATGCCGCCCACGTGAAAGACCACGTCGAAGCTGGAATCGGCGAAGGGCAGGCTCTCGGCATTGCCCAGGTAGAGATCGGCGTCCATTTTCCAGCGGCGCAGGTTTGCCTGGCACTGAGCCAACATTTCGGGCGAGAGATCGAGTCCGGAGAGGTGCACACCGCTGGGCAGATAGCGGAAGTTGAGGCCGGTGCCTACCGACGTTTCGAGCACCGAGTCGCCGGGCTTAACTTCAAGCAGACGCATGTAGCTGAGGAAGTAATCCCTGAGATCGAAGCCCTTGAGCGGGCTGTAGGCGCGTTGGGTATCGTTGTAGAACCCGCCGATGAGGTCGTATAGGTGGTTGTATTTTCCGTTGTCGCCGGTCAGGTCTTCCGCCTTGAGGAGGGCCGGAATGCCATTGCGGACGGGGAACCGCTCTCCGGACGCGCTGACCAGCGCTTCCCGGCCATTTTGGCTGACGACCTGGAGCGGGTCGCCCGTGAACGGGCTGCGCAGCCGTGCGACGGCCTCGGGGCGCTCGGCCCAACTCGCCTGCCGGATGGAGCGAAAGAGAGCCCAGACCGCAAGAACAAGGAACAGGGCGAGGCATGTGGGGCCGGCTAAGTTGAGGGGCAACTGCGGGCTGACGGGAATGTTCTGTGGGATCGCCGCGGCGTTGAAATGACGCAGAAGATTGAAGCCGGTAACGACCGCAACGCCCGAGGCAAAGACATGGACCGTGGCGCGCGATTCGTTATTCCACAACCACACCACCACGGCCGCGAACCAGAGAATGAGCAAGGTTTGCACGCTGGCAGCGGAGGCCGCGTGGATGTGCAGTTGGAGCGCGAGCCAGGGCACCGCCGCGCCCGCCAGCGGCAAGGGAAGGGTGGCCAGAAATCCCGGCATACGCGGGCTGACCAGGCGATGAAAGCTGAAAGGCAGAGTGCCGAGCGCAGTGGCGAGCAGCAGCCAGCCCAGGTATTCGATGGCTGGAACGGGTCCGGCCAGCGGAATCCTCCGCCAGCCGAAGAGAAGGCTTGTAACGAGGTTGATGGCCATCATCCACAGAAATCCGCGGCGGGGCCTTTGGGTGCCGATGAACCAGGCGCCCAGGATGGGGCCGGTGAACGCCCCGATGATTGGAAGAAAGAAGCCAAGAAAAAATGTGCTGAGGACTGCCCAGGCAACGATCTGCGCCGGGCGGTCGCGACGAAGGGTGACAGCCATGATGTGAGTCTCCTTTGGTGCTTGAATGAATCGGACAACGCGGGTTGAAAGCCTTGCTGCTTCGAGGTCAGGACTTGCCGGCGAGGGGTTGGTTTTCAGGCGAAGGCGGGTGTTGATCTTCAGGTGAAGGTGGATGGGGCGAGGGGGCTGCTTCGGCGGCGAGGGTGGCCAAAGCGGTATCGCTCCACGCAAGCGCGGCCCGCAACTGGCCGAGGCCGTACTGCAGAGTCAGCATCCAGTAGGGGAATCCAGGCTGTTGAGCGTTGTAGGTGTGGGCCAGACGCTCAAGCTGGAGCAGATCATGGAGAAAACGGCGGCTCTTTTGCTGGAACTCCCGAATATGACCGACCGAGATGCCGGGCGCGGCCTGCTCGCCGAAAAACAGCTTGAGCAGGAACTCATCGCGCGGCGGGTCGTCGCGATAGGGCACGGCGAGCCACTGCGTCAGGCATTCGCGGCCGGCCGGGGTGATGGAGTAGGAGCGGCGCACCCTGCTTCCCGTGTCCGAGCCCTCGGCGACGACGAGGCCTTCGGCCACCAGCCGCTTGAGCGTCGGATAGAGCTGGCCATAGCTCTCGCCCCAGAAGAAGCCGACGGTCTGTTCGATTGTCGCGCGGATCTCGTAGCCAGACTGGTGGTCGTGGATGGCGAGAATGCCGAGGATGACGTAGGCGGTTCGTTTGTGCTCCATATAGCTATAAGATATATCTGAAAGATATATTTGTCAACAAGAAATTTTGTAGGTCTGGGCGAGTTCCTTGGGCTTTGCAGGCTGCGGATAGTCGGCCGCAGCAAAAAGCGGCGGCCCGAGTGGCCGGCCGCTTCGCTGTGAATCTTAGCTTAAGTTGAGTTTTGAGAGCTATTTACCCGACTTGGCGGGAGCCGAAATCGGTGACGTGTTTTGCAGCACGGAGTGGGAGCCGTTCGACCGCACGAAGAGAACTGTCAGGCTGATCGAGGTCAACATGAAGATGACAGCCGACCAGGTGGTGAGGCGCGTGAGCACGTTGGCCGCCGCGCGAGGGCCGAAGGCGGTCTGGGAGCCCTGCCCGCCGAAGGCGCCGGCAAGGTCGGCCGAGCGGCCCTGCTGCAGCAGAACCACGCCAATGAGAAACAGGCACACGATTACGTGCAGGACGATGACGAAGTAGAGGAGAATCTGCATGCTTTGAGCTGCTTTCCACACACGCCCCCAATGGGCGGAAGAATTTTTGGTGCGGAGGAGGGGACTTGAACCCCTATGCCTCGCGGCGTCAGCACCTCAAGCTGGTGTGTCTGCCAATTTCACCACCTCCGCACTTGGGGTGAACTCAATGAGTATACCAAAACGTGATGCCGCAGATGAATGGCGGTGCGGCGAGTGAGCAAGCTCACCGGGGCGCGTCGGGATAAATGCGGACGAATGGGCGCGGGGATGCAGGGGCATGGGAGGACGTTTTTGGGGCGAGGGTTTCTGGAGGCCGATTTGTGGAGATGTATGTCGATGTTTGCGAGGCGTTCGCAGGGACGTATGTGAGCGAAGGCGATCCGACGTCGGCGACGATTGAGTTTTTTTGCGTATTAATTCGCCGAAATCGGTAGTGTCGAAAGGCAGGGACAACGGATCAGGCAATAGGCAACAGTCAAAAGGCGACGGGCGACGGGTGCCGGAGGTTGCGGCGGGGCTTGCCGGAATGGGGGAAAGATGGCGAAATTTGCTGGGGTAACTCAGAAAGCGGGAAGTGCGCGGGCAGCAAAGGCGCCCGCGGGACGCAAGGCGAAGCGGGGAACGGGAACCAGGCAGGGAACGGGAGCAGGGCGTGCGACGGGAACAAAGAAAGGGGCCAAGCGGCAGGAGCTGAGCGAAAGTACTGCGGAGGGCGGTGCCCATTGCCTCAAGGAGGCAGTCGACCGGGAGCTGAAGAGTAGCTCCGAGGACCTGGCGAAACTGTTCGTGAAAAAGGCAGGGAAAGGCGACTTGCCGACCTTACGGCTGCTGGTGAGCCTTGCTGAGCAGCATGAGGCGAAGGAGCCGGACCCGGGTCCGTTGCGCAGTCAGGCGCTCGCGTGGGCTATGGAGCCGCAGTGGGTTGATCCGCCGGGGGAGGGGGACAGCGAGGCGGAGAGTCAGCAGGCCGACGAGCCGCCGTGCGAGGGTACTCCGCCAGTGTTGGTTGATCGGGACGGGCAAATATTGAAGGATGAGAATGGGGAGATAAGGTGTCTAACTCCCGTGGAGAGTCAGGGAGACACTTGGTAGCGGTTTAACGGGGCGGCGCGAAAGCGCGAACGGTTGGGAGTGCGGCCCGAGGTTCGGGCCGGTCCTCCTCCTCCGCTTCACGCCCTGGCAAAGCCAGGACAGGGCACCTCATTCTGGTTGGGTGGGCGCCCGCCCATTGAACCGTGTCGGCATTCTGTCGGCAGGGGAACGTTCCGTCTGTCCCCAGGTTCCCGTCCATCTTTAGTCCGGCAGGTGAAAATAGCGGCTTCGACATTGACATTGACTCAATGGGCCTGTAGCGTTTGCCCAGCCCCGTTTCACAGTACGGGAGGCATGATGCGCTTGAAGACTTTCGCTCGATCTAGTCTCAGGATCAGCTTCTCTGGGTTTGCTGCGCTCATTTTCCTGTCAGGCTGTGGAGGAAACAACAGCGGATCGAATTCAAAGCCGCCGCCTGCCATCAGTGTCAGCGTGAGTCCCGCCACCCTATCGCTCAGCGGAGGCGGCACACAGGCCTTCTCGGCGACAGTTTCGAACGACTCCTCCAATGCGGGTGTGACCTGGAGCATCGGCACCGGCGTGGGAACGCTCAGCGCTTCCAGTTCGACGGGCGTTACCTATACCGCACCTTCGGTGGTTGGCGCGGCCGCTACCGTGACACTCACAGCTACCAGCAATACGGATGGAACAAAATCCGCAGCGGCAACGATTACGCTGAATCCGATCGTCGTGACATTCTCCACCGTCACGACAGGCATAACTCTCGACTCCGGCCAAACGCTTGGACTGACCGCGGCGGTGGCGAGCGATTCCAGCGCTTCCGGTGCAACTTTTACCGTTTCGAGCGCTGGCACCGTCAATCCAACCAGTGCGGCAGGCAATGCGCCGGCCACAACGCTGACGGCGACCGGCAAAACCGCCTCCACGGTCACCGTGACTGCGACCAGTGTTAAGGACATTACCAAATCGGCTTCCACCGCCGCGATCGTTGTGAACCCGGCGCTTACCATCACCACTGCGGCCGGTCCGCTAACGGCCGCGCAAATCAGCACAGCCTATTCCGGTGCGACCATTGCCGCCAGCGGCGGAACAGCTCCAATTGCCTTCGCCATCGCCTCAGGCTCGCTGCCAACTGGACTTACTCTGAATTCGTCCACCGGAGTCCTCTCCGGCACACCCACGGGCTCTACGGGGACATCAACCTTTTCCGTCAAGGCAACAGACTCGGCAACGACGCCAGTTTCTGTAACCTCCGGCACTTACACAATTGCGGTTTCCCCAGTGTCGCTTGTCTGGATTACATCCGGAACCCTTGCAACAGGCACCGTCGGAACAGCCTACACGCAGACCCTTGCCTCCACCGGTGGAACCGGTGCAATCACCTACACGCTGAACTCGGGCACGTTGCCCGTCGGGCTCGCAATCTCCGGCGGCGCTATCACCGGGACTCCAACCGCGCCGACGCCCATGGCAGGCGACGTCATCACCATCAAAGCGACCGACAGCGCCACGCCCACGCCTTTTACTTCTGTATCTGGAAGCCTGACTCTGATCGTGAACCCGGTGCCGCTGGCGATCACCAGTGCTTCGCTCCCATCCGGCACGGTGAACAGTGCCTACAGCTACCAGCTGACGTCAACCGGCGGCACTGGCGCCATCACTTGGTCGCTCACCGGCGGAACGCTGCCCACTGGCATTTCGCTTTCTGCCGGCGGCTTGCTCTCCGGTACCCCGACGACAACGGCCAGCGGAATGAGCCTGACCTTCAAGGCCGCCGACTCGGCTGCGAATCAGGCGCAGAGCGTTACCGCGACGCTCGCGCTTACCATCGCTTCCGCTGCAACCATTTCATCGGTCGCTGCCTCAGCTGGAAGCGGGCAAACAGCGATAATTTCCTCCGCTTTTGCCACGGCGCTTCAGGCGCTGGTGAATGACGCATCGGGGAATGCGGTCGCCAACGTGACGGTGGCCTTTTCGGCGCCGTCGAGCGGGGCCAGCGGAACCTTCGCCAACGGCACAGCAACCACCACAGCCGCGACCAACAGCAGCGGTGTGGCCACCGCGTCTGCGTTCACAGCCAACAATACGGCGGGCTCCTACAGCGTCACGGCTTCGGTGTCGGGCGTAATTGCCACAGGCAGCTTTAGCCTCACCAATAGCACATCAACGCCTTCCCTGTCCTTCAACCTGGGAAGCGGTGGAAGTTACATCCCTGGCCAGCAGGACGCAATCTACACGATCACCGTTTCCAACGCGTTTGACGCGGCGGAAACCACTGGCACGGTGGCGGTAACTGATCCTCCCACTGGTTTTGCCGTTACGGCTATTGCCGGTGCGAACTGGACCTGTGTCCTAACCACAGAGACGTGCACTACCACCACCGCGCTGCCGCCGGGACAAAGCTATCCTCCAATCGTCGTGGCGGGGAATGTCACTGCCGCTTCCGGAGATGGTGTGAGTGTTTCTGTCGAGATCTCGGGCGGCGGGATGACGAATCAGTCGAGCGCAACAGGATCCGTTCCCGTCCTTCAGCCGGCTGCGGCCACTGCGCCGCTCACCAACATCGCAATCGATCCGGCACATATTTCCCTCGCCCCCGCAGGCACGGCACAACTTTCGGCCACAGGAACCTATCAGGATGGCAGCACGCAGGCTTTAACCAGCGCAGCTGCGTGGGCCTCATCCAACACGGCCATCGCCACCGTCAGCCTCGCGGGCGTTGTAACGGCAGTCTCGGCCGGCACAGCCACCATAACCGCCATGTCAGGACAAATCGTCGGGACTGCAACTGTAAACGTAATGAGCCAACCGCCGTCCCTGACCAAATTCGCCATCAGTCCGATAGGTCCCTCCATGGCGTTGGGAACCAGCCTGCAATTCAGTGCGACCGGAATTTACAGCGACGGGAGTACGCGCGATCTGACGAAGAAAGTGGCGTGGGCTTCAACAGCCGACGTATTAGTAAGCGGGACCGAAACTCCGGTCGCCAAGGTGAGCCTCACCGGATTGGCCACGGCCACGGCTGTTGGTAGCACCTACATTGTAGCGGGATTGATCACTGCGCCCGGACAGCTCACCCAGGTTGAGAGCCAGCTTACTGTTACCGGCGCCTCCATCCAATCGATCACCGTCTCTCCTTCAGCGCCTTCAATACCTCAGGGATACCTGCAACAATTCGACGCGGTTGCCACCCTTTCCGACGGCACAACGCAAGATGTCACGCAATCGGCGCAGTGGGCCTCGACGAATACGGCGGTAGCCACAATTGGTTCCTCAAGCGGGCTGGCGATGAGCGCAGGGCAGGGCACAACCACCATAACAGCTGCTCTCGGGACCCAAAGCTCCAGCGCGACCCTGACGGTCACATCGGCGCAACTGGTCGGACTCACTGTAACTCCGCCGAATGCTTTCGCTGCGGCCGGAACCCCTCAGCCGTTCCAGGCATGGGGCAATTTCAGCGACGGCAGCTATCAGAATATGACTCAGCAGGTGGTCTGGAGTTCATCCGCGCCCGCCATCGCCATCGTGGATGACACTGGCGCGGCTACAGGAGAGTCGGCAGGAGCGGTCACCATCACCGCTGCCTCAGGCACGATCATTGGTACCGCGAATCTCACAGTGACGGTGCCGCAATGTTTGACCGTCGCCGTTTTCCCCGCCGACGCTTCCATTCCGGCTGGCAGTGTCCTGCCCTTCTCCGCCACCTGTGCCTTCAGCGACGGCAGCACGCAGAACATCACTCAGTCGGTCGCGTGGAGTTCATCTTCGCCGGGCATGGCCACTATCGACAATTCGCAGACGACGAACGGGCAAGCTACGGCAATTGCGCCTGGAACCACCACGATCACCGCAGAATACGATCCCCTCTCCGGACCGGCGGTCTTCGGACCGACCACCCTCACAGTCACTCAGCCCGCACCACCATTGACTCACACATACTTGGTAACAATCACCTCAAAATCCGTTCAGGAATGGACACTCGCGGACGTCCTCATCGCGAACGGAAACAACATATTCCTCCCGCTGTTTGCCGGCGGGCAGCCTCCCTGCTTCCCCTATGGCCCCGGTGTCGCCAATTATGCATTCCTACCTACTCTCGTCGTAACCAACGGCCAGTGGACTCCAGCCAACACAGCATTGGATATCGATCCGAGCTTTCAGGGTGTAGAAAGTTGTGCAGGTTTGCTTGAGTTCCCCGGCGTCATCGGTAGCGAGAGCATTGGTTATTCCGCGGTGTCAGCAGACGGCACTCTCACTGGCTACGCATGGAATGTCGGCAGTAATATCGGGGCCGGTTTAGCCTCGCGGGTGTTTGAAACCTGGACTGCGAACTTGAACACTGGATACTATTCCTACTACGAGTCCGGCGGAGGATCAGGCCCCACATTCCTGCCGCAATCCTGGTGCAGTGACGTCGCGACGCTGGCTCCATATTGTCCCTTTGATAATGGCCTGGGATGGAACCTTGCGTATTCCTACTGGGAGACCGGCACGTTTTCACTGACCTACACCCAAATCGACCAACCGTAGAGATTTGCAACCTCATCACTGAGCGTTCAGGAACCACGGGACCACGGGACCACGGGGACAGGACCACGGGGACAGTCTGTCCCCGGTTTCCATAGGCTTTTGTCCCTCGCATACTCAGTTAGTGGGCGCGGTGAATGAATGGAAATCGCCCTGCAGAGATATTTTTGGGCGATGCGGACACCCGAAAGGTTTATTGCTGTAATCGGTTAGCATTTTGGGAAGGTTGGGTTTCGTAATTCTTCCTTTACGGCACGGTCAGATCGATGGTCGCGGAATGCTGAAGAGTTCCGCTGGTTGCAGTTATGGTGACAACGTAAGTCTGAGGCGGTTGAGAATAGAAGCCGCCGCCGCAACTGCCTATTCCCATACTGATGAAGATCGACAGCAACGCCATCGAGAGCAGGCGAAGCCAGCGGCGTTTGGTTGCGCGGCACAGGCCGATCAGTGGCAGTAGAGCGGCGAGCATCAAGAATGGCTTAGTGCGATCGGGCCATTGCGGCTGCACCTGACCGCCCGATGCCGGAATTGTTATGGTCAAGGTGGAGGCGACCGAAGTAGAGGAGGCCGCACTGCCGGGCAGCGTTACCGGGTTGGGGTTGAAGGTTGCCGTGGCCCCGGCCGGAAGTCCGTGGGCAGAAAACGTGACGACCTCGTTGTCGCCGCCAGCCCCTTGTACGAGGGTAATCGCATAGGTTCCGCTGTTGCCTGGAAAGATCGTGATCACGATGCCGGAGCTGTCCGGGCCGCTGAAGCTCAGGGTAAAGTCAATCACGTTCACTGAAACTAGGCCGGAGGTGCTGGTGAGGAAGTAGGGTGTGCCGGCGTAGACGGCGCTTATGGAGTGCGCACCGTCATTCAAGGCGCTGGTGGTGAATGTGGCTGTGCCATTGCTGAGCGCCACGGTTCCCAATGCGATTGGGCCGTCAAAGAAAGTGACGCTTCCCGTGGGCGTGCCGCCTGGGCTCGATACAGTAGCAGTGAAGGTAACGGGAGCTGTGAAGAGGGGCGCGGCAGTGGAAGATGTCAATACCGTTGTTGTGGGCGAGCTGAGAATCTGCGCTGTAGGCGTGTCGGTGGTGTGGATGATTTCGTTGTCGAGGACCAGCACGGATTGAGGCACTGACGCCGCATCGGTCGTGTGGATGATTTCGTTGTCAAGGACCAGCACC
>CAYWSR010000086.1:10297-17597 GCA_964460385.1 uncultured Occallatibacter sp.
GATTGAGGCACTGTCGGCGTATCGGTTGTGTGAATTGTTTCGTTGTCAATGACGAGTGCGGGTCCGGTTAATGACGGTGTGTCAGTCGTGTGGATGATTTCGTTGTCAAGGACCAGCACCGATTGAGGCACTGTCGGCGTATCGGTTGTGTGAATTGTTTCGTTGTCAATGACGATTGCGGGTCCGGTCAGTGCCGGCGTATCTGCGGTGTGAATTGTTTCGTTGTCGAGGACCAACACGGATTCATTGATTGCCGGTGTGTCGGTGGTGTGAATGGTCTCGACGACATTCACCGTTGCGGGCTGGATCGCTGTCATCAATGGAGCATCGCTGGTGACGATGTGCTCGGCGATATTCAGAGAGACAGACTGAGTCATGGCATCGGCGTCGCTGGTGGTGATGGTCTCGACGACATTCAGCGTTGCTGGCTGGATCGCAGTTATCACTGGAGCGTCGTTGGTGACAATGTTCTCGGCGATATTCAGCGAGGCAGACTGAGTCATGGCATCGGAATCGCTGGTGGTAATAGTCTCGACGACATTCAGCGTTGCGGGCTGGGTCGCGGTCATCACTGGAGCATCGCTGGTGACGATGTGCTCGGCGATATTCAGCGAGGCAGACTGAACCAGGACATCGGCGTCGCTGGTCGTGATGGTCTCGACGACATTCAGCGTTGCTGGCTGGATCGCGGTCATCACTGGAGCGTCGCTGGTGACAATGTGTTCGGCGATATTTAAGGAGGCAGACTGAGTCATGACGTCGGCGTCGCTGGTCGTGATGGTCTCGACGACGTTGAGAACGGCGGGCGGCGGTGAAGGGTTCCCGGCGCCTGTGAGAGAAACAGTCTGCGGTGAGCCGGTTGCGTTGTCCGCGACTGAGATGGTCGCAGAGTAGTTTGTAACTGCGGCTTGCGGGGTGAAGTCGACCGAGATTGTACAGAATGCTCCGGCTGCAAGCGTCGATCCGCAGTTGTTGGTTCCGTTCAATGCAAAGTAGGACGGGTTGGATCCCGCCAGGCTGACGACGATGTCGTTGAGGGGAGCATTGCCGACATTGGTCATGACGATGCTCATCGGCGATGTCGTATTGCCATTTATTGTGGTCGGGAAGGTGAGGGTGGTGGGATTGAATGAAACGGCAGGCGCAGGTATGCCTGTGCCAGTCAAGTTAGTTGATATCTCGCCGACGCTGGGGATGTTGAGCTGCAACTGCGCGCTGTAGGAGGTCAATGCAGTGGGTGTGAAATCGATGTTGAAGGTACAGGTGGCGCCTCCAGCGAGAGTGGCTGGACAGTTATTCGAGACTAGCGTAAAGGCCGATGAGCCCGCTGGGGAGTTGTTAATGAGAGCGGCGGATGACACGTTGGGCGAGATGGGGCAGATGCCGGTATTGGAGAGTTTTGCCGCTTGAGTTGCGGTGGTGGCGTTAAGCGGACTGGAAAAGCTCAGGTTAGTAGTCAGGGTTGCAGAAAAGCTGCAAACGCCGATGCCGGTCCCGGAAAGGTTAATGGTGTTGGGCGAGCTGTTGGAGTTGCTGTCGAGCACGATGGTGCCGGTGTAGGCCTGGTCGGCCGTCGGGGTGAAGCTGACGACCACATTGCAGGAAGCACCCGGGGCCAACGAGCCGGGAAAGCTGCATGTGCCGCCATCAATGGCGAAGGCCTCTGGCGTCGCCGAGGGCGTTATCGTGGTGACCGTGGGAGTGCCTGTGAAATTGAGCGTAACGCCGCTGGGATTGGAGATGGTGATGTAAGGCGGATATAGGGAAGATGTGGCGTTGAGCGAGGTGGTGGTGACGGTCTGGTAAATCTGCTGGCTGCCGAAGTTGTACGCCCCGGTGGTGCCCGCGGTAGCGATTACATCTACACTGCTGTCCGCGGCGACGATGTTTCCGTACTGGTCCATGAGGAATTCGTTGATGCCCTCTGCCCCGGTATAACTGTTGCCTGTCAGTACGGGCTCGGTATCGGGCTCGCCGATCGAGAAATTACTGAACCCTCCATTGGGACTGCCCAGGACGTCGTCAATGTTTCCCGACAAATCGACAACTCTAATTTCACCGTAAAAATCCGAAATATAGACGCGGCCGGCGGGGTCCACATATAGGCCCGCGGGCGAGATGAGCGTTGCGGCGGTGGCCGGCCCGCCGTTCCCCGTGGAGGTCCTGATACCGGTGCCGGCAAATGTTGAAATATACCCGCTGGAATTGATGACTTGAACCATGCCGCGGTTGGCACTGGAGATATAGGCGTTTCCGGAGCTGTCGAAGACTATACCGTCGGGAAAGCAAAGGTGCGCCTGGGTGCCAAGGTACGGTCCGGTGCTCGTGGAGTAGAGGTTCGAATTGCAGCCCCCGAAGGTAATGACGTCTGTGAGGAGTCCGGCGAAGATACTGATTTTGCCTGTGCTGCTCGAAACTTCGCGGACCAGATCGTTGTGGCTGTCGGCGATATAGATGTTGTTATTGGCGTCGATGCCCAGAGCCCAGGGATAGCTGAGTGTAGCGTCGGTGGCTGGGCATCCGTCGCCGAGATCATCAGTTGCGATTCCGAAGCCGCAGCTTCCGGAGCCGTGGCCGGCAAAGAGCGAAACCACCCCGCTGGAAGTGATCTTCCAAACCACGTTATTGGTGCGATCCGAGACATAAACATTGTTGCTAGAGTCGATAACGAGTCCGGAGAGCGTATTAAACCGGGCGCTCGCAGCCGGCGCTGTGCCCGTGGCGGGGTAGAATCCGGGATTGGCTTGCTGGCCTGCAAATGTGCTCAGATCGCCGGTCGCGGCATCGATTCTGCGCACAACGAAGTTATTCGCGTCGGCGATAAACAGGTTGCCGTTGGAATCGTAGGCCATGCCCACCGGAGAGTTGAACTGGCTGATGCTGGAGTTGGCCAGAAAGCCGTCTCCCCCGAAGCCCCCGCCGTTGAAGTATCCATTGGCGGGATTGAACCCGGAGACAGGGTTGAGCATTGCGGGAACGAAGAGGATGGCCGCCGATGGGCCATTGGATGGCGGGCCGTTCTGCTGCGCGACAGCCCGCGCAGCCGGGAACACTATCCCAGCCGCAAGCATTATGGCCGCAACGGTGCGCAGCCTTGGCCACGGCATCCGCTTCGCGCAGACGGCCGCCTCCGAATTGGCGACAACCTCCGCCATCGCTCCGCTCCTTCTTTCCCTTGTTCCCTAGAGTGGGCTGAGAGAGCTAGGAGAAGGTGATGGTCACGGAGACCTGTACGATTTGCCCCGGTGTGACTGCCATGGCGGATGGGGTCACTAAGGTGCCGGTCAACGCGCCCAGGACAGAATTATCTCCCCCTTGGCCTGCGCTGGGGACGCTGGTTGCTCCGCTTGAGCAGGTCTTTGAAGACTCATCGGCATTCCCGAATGTGGCCGTCCCCTCGAGCACTGACGATGAAAATCTGAGAGGCCCAACAAGATTTCCCTGGATTGGACTGTTCAAGTAAGCGGCAGAGACAGGAGCGCATAGTCCCCAGAGCGACTGCACGGCGGAGATAAGGGTGAGACCGGCCGGCACAGTATAGTTGCCGCTCAGTACAATCGCTGGAGACAATACGTTCGGGTTTGTGCCAAGAAAAGAGGCTTGCGACTGCAGCCCAATCGTAATTATGTTTATTCCCTGCGTACCGCCAAACTCAGTATTGTTCTCGCCCCAGCCGCTGGCCCCCGTCGTGAAAACAAAGCATGAAACACCAGCAGGAGCGGTGTCGTTGGAAACAGTAATACATGCATCTGGAATGCCGCCGCTACCCAACGCGGCAGGCGGCCCCTGTATAAAGCCGATTCCAGGGGCGCCCACAGCGACGTTCCCCGAGAGCATCGCAACCATGAGGCTGCTGCCGGCGTTCTCGTTGCCGCTATTGTTCGTGGTCACAAGCGAGTTATCGAACTCTCTGCGATCGCCAAGCGTGCCGTCGGGGTTCTTCACCTGTAGCACCCAGTGGCCATGGACTTTGACGCCCTGCTGCGAAGGCGTGTTCGATTTCGGCGAACCTTCTTCTTTCGCGGACGCCCTGGCCGCCGGACGCTGAGATGCGAATGCGGGCAGGAATGGCGACAAAGGCGTGGAGGCCAGAGTATTGCTTGGCGACTCGGCGTCCTCGGCCGCGGGCGACTTCGCAGTCACCGTCTTCGAAGAGGGACCATTAGCGACCTGCTGGGCGAGCCCCGGTACAGCGAGGCTCAGCGTGACGAAAACTCCGCACGCTGCAAGGAGCGGGCGAATCGGACCGATCTGTCTGCTGCGATCTTCGTGTTTCATAGTGAACCTCTCTTGGCGGGATAGTTGCCGGTTGGTGTTGCGTTGCGATGGCAGGACCGGGGCAGAGATGCCGGGTTGAGAGAGTTAGGAGAAAGTGATGGTAACGATGACCTGGATCTGTTGCCCCGAGGTGACCGGGATCGCCGGAGTTACGAAGGCATTAGTGAACGGTGGGTAAAAGGGATTCGTAGTAATTCCTTGCGGTGGGCATGAGGCCGGGCTGTTGGTCTCAACGCTGCTCGGAACTACGTTTTGGAAACTCGGTATGTTCGCGCAAGCGCTTAAAATCGTTTGGACCTGCCCGATTTGTCCAGTTTGGTTGGCCGTGATCGTTCCGTTGAGCACGATGGAGCCGGAGCCGACGCCGGTGACGCCAATGAGGTTGTAGGTGTAACTGAGCACACTTCCGGTGCAGTAGAAGCCAGACCCATTACCAACAGACCCGCAAAGCGAGATCGCAGGATACGTTGAGATGTTGTGAACAAGGCCGCATGCAGGAAAGAGCGGCCCGACGCAGGCTGAAAGGCCGCCATTATTCCCAGGCCCAAGAACAATCATCCAATCGCCGGGAACCATATAGCCCGAGAGGAGCCCGACCAACATGCCCGCACCTCCTGGTTGAAGGGAGTTCTCAAACTCACGGTGCTCAACCAGGGTGCCATCAGGCTCCCTGACATTGATGACCCAATGGCCATGTACCGTCAGCCCTTGATGCAGAGAGCCATCACTTTTCTGCGAGGTTGCGATCTGCTCCACGCCGGGACTTGGCGCCGCAGCGGAGACATGTGCCTGCGTTATGGCCGGATTTGCAGTTGCAGGCGCGGCTGGTTGACCTGCCGAGGTTGGGGCCGGAGCACCCTGCACACTTTGCTGTGCGGATGCACCGTTTGCGGCAAACACCACCGGCAGGACGAGTAAAAGGTTGCGCAGCCAGGGGAGAAGACGAGGGCTGTGTGATTGGCGCTGCTGCTTAAATCGTTTCATGGTGCAGGCTCCTTTTGGACTGAGTTTTGGACCGAATTCCGTTCGTAAACCGTTTCATTTCTGTTCGACGACTTGTTCGGGCCGTGAACAAATGAACAGTACTCGGCGCTGTTTCTGGTGAGATTGTCGTGCGGGTGTTACACCGGTATCGCGCGAAAGGAAAACGCTGGAAGACGAAGCCAGGAGGAAAGATCGGACGGACGTGCCTAGTGAGCCAAGAAGAATAGGTGCCGGGGAGGGCACGCAGCGGGGGAATTGAGTCAATCTAACACAGTGTTATGCATAAGATTTGAAAATATTCAAGATAGGACCACGGGGACAGACGGGATGTTCCCCTCGAATTCAAGCAAGAGACAACCACAACACTCTGAATCGCATTTTGCCGTGCTCGGCGAGCCCAACCCTACCGCCCATTCCCCGCTGCAGCCCGCTCCGCCCGCCGCTGAGCAAACTCTTCCGGCGTCGGAATCGGCTCAAGATTCCGTCCGGCAAACATGTCCTTGAACAACCGCACCAGTTCCCCGTGAATCCGCCCATTGAAACCCAGGCACAGACGGCACATTCCCGCTAGATTCCCGCGAGAGCGATAGTTCAAAGAACAAGCTCACCTTGCTGTCCGTCCTCCGTCTGCTTTGCGGGGAGGCCCCCCAAAAAACTGCCCTTCAGTTTGCGTAGAATTACCCACCGCCGGCGCACACTCCAAATAGGCGAAATCCCAAAGATCGCCTTCGGAGCTTTGCACCATGCGAAAAGTAAGGAACATCACCGTAGCCGTCGGTCCCGAGCTCTACCGACAGACGCGGCGCCTCGCGGTCGAATACAACACCTCCGTCACCGACAGGTTGAGGTTTCTGCTCCTGGTCATGCCCGAGGCGCTCAAGGCAGCGCGCTACCCCGGTGGCCGGCCTCAGTTCGGCACCGCCGCTGACCGCGCCGCTGGTGCTACAGCCGCAGCCCAAACACCAGTCCCGCTACAGCATTTTCGATCCAAGTCTATTCAGAAACCACGCAGCAGAGCGGCATTTTCCCCAAGAAAATGCCACCTTCGACGCACTCGACACGTCAAGATGTGGATCGGAAATGCTCTAACTGCTGCGCCCTCAATTACTTCCGCCACTACTTCCGAAAACCCCCAAATTATTTCGCACTTCAATTCTGCCCCTAACTCTTTTCCCGCCAGTCAGATAGGCCCCTCCAAAACCCCTTTTTCCGAAAACGCCAACCCCTCCTGTAAAACTGTAAAGCCCACTCAAACCGTTTGCTTTCAACCGCTTGCGGCGTTACAGTCAGCCGCTTTACAAATCTTGTATTTCAGTACTCTACTCATTACAAAGACTTTACGTGTTCCAACTTCCATCATTCTGAATGAATAACTACCGAAATCAGAATTCGCTGACTGCCGCGCTGGCCGCTACTGCGCTGGCGGTGGCTCTCTCTGGGCCGCGCTCATCTTGGCGCGCATGCGCTTCTCGGCCTCGCCGCTCCAATACTTGCAATCGAGCCGGATGAAGACGGAGCTGTAGGGGATGGTCATGCGCGTCTTGAGGACAAGCACCTGGAATTGCTTTCCGGCCTGATCGATGTTGGAGATGATGGTGTCGTGGGGCTGCGATGCAACCGGGTAGCCGTGGAGCAGGTCGCCGACCTGACGCCGATAGGACGACGCCCCCGGCGCATCCTCATCGGGAACAAAGGGCAGCTCCGAGTCCATGTAGATGAGCGGCCGCACGTGGATGGAGGCATTCATCTCTTCGAGCACGTATTGAACGACCTCGAGCAGGTGTGCGTCGGTGTCGATGGTCTCGACGCCGGGCGAGGACTGCAACGGGTATGCCGAATCGACAATCAGGATCCAGTTGCGATGGCCCATGAGCGGCATTGCCTGGTTGACCTTTGTTTTCCAGTTCGCAGGCAGGTCAGGCTGGGCGGACATGGCCGTAACGGCGATGAGGGCAACGAAGAGGAGAAAAGCCTTGCGCATGAGTTGGGTTCCTTTCACGTAGGCGGTGCTACGCGGTTCGGACAAAGTAGACGATAT
>CAYWSR010000087.1:0-17513 GCA_964460385.1 uncultured Occallatibacter sp.
GGGGGGGGGGAACTGGCGGGGGTGCGCGGGGGCGGAAGTTGATTGGATGAAACTGGGGGTCGCCGGTTTCGATTGCCGGTCTCAAGTAAATTGATTTACCATCCTCACGCTGGAAAAAGCGAGCAGCCGCGATGCTGGAAAAAACGCAGCGCTGATCGGCCCGTTGGTTGCGGGTGAAGAATTTGAGGAGGATGCGATGTTGAATCGGTGGGCGAGCCTGGCAGTGGTGGTGGCAGTGGGCCTGGGCATGGCGGGATGCGGAAGCGGAGGGAGTTCGAACCCGAATCCAACGCCGACTCCCACGCCAACAGGGACGGCGACGGCGGTGGACTTTGGCACCACCTACCAGACGATCCGCGGCTTCGGTGGAGCGGAGGCGTGGAGCGGGGTGATGCCGCAGAGCCAGATCAACACGCTCTATGGAAATGGCGCAGGGGACGTTGGCCTGACGATCATGCGGCTGCGGATTGCCCCGGCAACGTGGAACTCGGCCAACAACACGGCGGACACGACGCAGTGGACCGCGGAGCTGACCAACGGCCTGGCCGCGCAGTCGCTGGGCGCGATCGTATTTGCCACGCCGTGGTCGGCGCCGGCGAGCATGAAGAGCGACAACAGCGTCAACACTGGATCGCTGAATGTGTCGAGCTATGCGGCGTATGCCAACTATCTTGAGGCTTATGTGAACTACGCGACGGCGCAGGGGGTGAATCTCTACGGCATCTCGATGCAGAACGAGCCGGACTTTGACCCGTGCGGAGGGAATGGGCCAAACGCGGCCGGTTGCTATGAGTCTTGCCTGTGGACGGGAGCGCAGATGGACACGTGGGTGGCGGGGAATGCGCAAGTGCTGACGACGAAACTGATCATGCCGGAGTCGGACAGCTTTAACTTCGATGAGTCGGACCCGACGCTTAATGACCCGAACGCCGCGCCGCTGGTTGGGATTGTGGGCGGGCACATTTATGGTGTTTCGCCGCCGTACTACGCACTGGCGGAGAGCCTGAAGAAAGACATCTGGATGACCGAGCACACCGTGAACCTGGCCAGCGGTGAGACGACCACACAAACGTTGCCCGACGCGCTGAGCGCGGCCACCGAGATTCACAACTCGATGGTGACGGGCCAGTACAACGCTTATGTTTACTGGTGGCTGGTGAACTCGGTGGGGAACGGCTACTATAGCGGCCTGCTGGGCATAGATGGCACGCCAACATATTTTGGCGATGCGCTGGCGCAGTTTTCTCGGTTCGTGCGGCCGGGCTATCTGCGCGCGAATGCTGCGGCGACGCCGGTGAGCGGCGTGCTGGTTTCCGCGTACACGGGGAACGGGCACTACGTGATTGTGGCCATCAACAACAATGCGTCGAGCGAGAGCCTGAACTTTGAGATCAGCAATGCGACGGTGACGTCGATGACGCCGTACCAGACGACTGCAACGTCGGCGGTGGTACAGCAGGCGACGGTGAGCGTTTCGGGGAATGCGTTCGTGTATTCGCTGCCGGCGCAGAGCATTACGACGTTTGTGCAGTAGGAGATTGGCGAAATCGCGACCCGCACCCGGCGGCGCGGACGCCGCCGGGACAGCCGCTCTGGAGAGCGGCGCTACTCGCACCCTGCTACGGCTGCGGCGGGGACTGCTTGATGTGTTCGGCGCGGACGTCGTTTGCGGTGAAGAGGGCGAGGAACGGTGCGCCCTGAGCGGCGGCTTCGACGGCGGGACGGCCGTTTGCTTCCTGGCGCTCGACAATGCATACCACAGCGGCGATGACCATTCCGGCTTCGCGCGCGGCCTCGATGGCCGTGATGGTAGAGCCGCCGGTGGTGCAGACGTCGTCGACGATGACGACGCGCGCGCCGGGCTGGAGGAAGCCTTCGATGCGGCGGGCTGTTCCATGTTGTTTTTCGGCCTTGCGTACGAGGAAGCCGTGGATGAGGCCACTTTTGCCCGGGGTCGCGGAATTCGATTGCGTGGACCGATCGAGGGCGCGTTGGGCGCTGGCGGTGGCGACGTTGGAGACGATGGGGTCTGCGCCCATGGTTAGGCCGCCGACGGCTTCGGCCTGGATGTTGCTGGCTTCGAGCAGTTCAAGAATGGCGTGACCGGTGAGGCGGCCACCCTCGGCGTGGAGGGTGGTGGTGCGGCAGTCGATGTAGTAATCGCTGGTTGCGCCGGAGGCGAGGGTAAAGTGGCCGAGGCGGAAGCTGAGGCGGGCGAGGAGAGACAGAAGTTGCTGGACGTGGGTCGGGGTGGTCATCGGTTCTGATTTTAGCGGGTCAGCGAGTTAGCGAGTCAGCGAGTCAGCGTCAATGGACTCCCTGGCCCAAAAAGCGAGGGACATGGGGCGCCCATACAAATGTCTGTTCTCTGTTCCCTGTTTTTACATTTTGTCGAGGTGCTTGAAGCCGCCGGTGCCCACCAGCATGAAGGAAAAGAGGATGAAGTTGTAGGTGGCGTGAACGAGGGTGCTGGCGGCGAGGGAGCGGGTGGCGAGGCGGGCGAAGCAGAGGATGAGGCTGACGCAGTAGAGGAGCGCGAGCGGTCCGAAGGAGTGGGCGATCTGTTCGGCATGCATGGCGGCGAAGGGAAGGCTGGTGAGCAGAGAGGCGATGATCATGGCGGCGAGCGAAAACTGCGGATGGCCGTTGGGGCCAAGAGGACGGACACGCGAACCAGCGCCCACGGCCTGGTACCGCTGGTAGAACCAGGAGAAAGCCAAGCCGCAGACAACGGCGATGAAACAAGAAACCAGGAACCACTCAACTGGGCGATGATGTCCGAATTTCTGTTCGCAGAAAACCGCAAGAGCCGAACTGGCGGCGGCGGAGCCTGCGACCAGAGCGGGGCGTGACCACCGGCGCTCGCTCGCAACATACTCGCCGAGCCAATCGCAGGTGGTGCAAAGAACGGGAAGAAGGAAGCCACGGAAGGTCATCTCTTCAAAGAAGGGCGCGACGGCGACGCCGAAGCCGAAGAGCAGCCAGGCGGCGGAGCTGTTGGAGAACATTTTGTCGATGGGCGCGTTGTTGGGGCCGGGGAGGACGAGTTCGTCGACCAGGGCGAGGATGAAGCAAAAAGCAGCGGCGCCAAAGAGCCAGCCGAGATAGCGGAAGGCGGCGGCGGCGTTCCATTGGAGGCCGGCAAAGAAGCTCTTGTGCCAGAGAAGCGGGAAGAGGAAAAACGCGATGGCGTAGGTGACCAGATAGATAACTGCCATGCTGGCCAGCGTGTAATGGATATCGGTGGTAGCTTGATCGATGGTTTTGACGCCCCAAAGGTGGAAGTGGATTGCGATGGGGACAGCCACGGCGGCAACGACGAAACCGAGTGACGCGAAGATGGCGAGAAGAGCGAGGTGGCCGAAGTTGGGGATGCGGGATTCGGGCTCGGGCTGGGTGTAGGGTCTAGGGTCTCGGGTCTCGGGTCTCGGGTCTAGGGTGTCGGGTTGTTGGTCTCCCACCTTTTCCGCTGAAGGCGGCGGAAAGGATGGGGCACCCGGCGTGTTATCCGGGGCAGGCTCTGCATAGCTCGGAGCGGCGAACGGCGTAATTGGCGTGATGGGGAAGGCTGGGATGGCTTCGTCAGTCGCGAAGGCTTCATCGTAGACGGAGGGTTCGGGGCGAAGAGTCTCGGTGAGACGGTCGGCGGGGGCGGAGGCGGAAAGCGGTCGAGAGACAAGTCGATTCGGATCGGATGGCAGGGCCTTTGCAAAGAGATCAGGCGCGAGCGAATCGGGAATTGGAACGCGCCGAGCAGGGTTCGATGCAGCCGGGCCGAGGGGGTCGTACACAATGTCGAGGAGATCGTCACCGGAGGCAAGAGCGCGGCTGGCTGGAGCGTTGATCGCCCTTGGCGGCGGGATGGGGATGGCGGGAAGGACGAAGGCGGGAGGCTCGGCGGAGGGGCTTTCGCCGGGGGATGGGGCGAGCAAATCCGCGGCGGGCTCTGCCTGGTCGGACGGACCCGGAGCGGGCTGATCTTCCTTGTAGATGGGGTCCCGCTCGTCGCGACCGCTCATGGGATACCTGTCTTCTTTTTGCGCGGACCGCGGGATGCGGAGCTTCCGTTCCTGGATTTTACCGATGCGGACGTTGAGTTGGCGGGCTGGGCTTTGTCGCCCGTCTTGCCGTCATGAGCGGCAGCGAATTCCTCCTCTGCGTCGGGAGCGGAGAGGTGGCCATTCGCGCTTGTGTAATAGCGGCGGAGGAACTGGCCAGTGTAGGAGCCGGGAGTGGCGGCGATTTTTGCGGGGCGGCCATGGGCGACGACGCGTCCGCCGTCTTCGCCGCCTTCAGGGCCGAGGTCGAGGATCCAGTCGGCGTTGCGAATGACGTCGAGGTTGTGCTCGATGATGATGACGGAGTTGCCGAGGTCGGCGAGTCGGTGAAGGACTTCGAGGAGCTTGCGGACATCGTCGAAGTGGAGACCTGTGGTGGGCTCATCGAGGAGATAGAGCGTGCGGCCGGTCTGGCGCTTGGAGAGCTCGCGGGCGAGCTTCATGCGCTGAGCTTCGCCGCCGGAGAGCGTTGTGGCGGATTGGCCGAGATGGACGTAGCCGAGACCGACGTCGACGAGCGTCTGCAGCTTCTGGCGGACGGTGGGAACGTCTTCGAGGACGGCGAGGGCATCTTCGATGGTGAGGTCGAGGACGTCGGCGATGGAGTGGCCCTTGAATTTGACGGCGAGGGTTTCCTGATTGTAGCGACGGCCGTTGCAGACCTCGCATTGCACGTAGACATCGGGCATGAAGTTCATCTCGATGCGGCGCTGGCCGTCGCCCTGGCAAGTCTCGCAGCGTCCGCCGGTGACATTGAAGCTGAAGCGGCCGGGCTTGTAGCCGCGTTCGCGCGCCTCAGGCAGCATGGCGAAGAGGTCGCGGATGGGCGAGAAGACCTGGGTGTAGGTGGCGGGGTTGGAGCGCGGGGTGCGGCCGATGGGAGACTGATCGATGCGGATGACCTTGTCGATTTGCTCGGCGCCGGTGAGATCGTCGTGGGAGCCGGGCTCCTCGCGGGAACCGTAGATGGTTTTGGCGAGCGAGCGGTAAAGGATGTCGTTGATGAGGGTGCTTTTGCCGCTGCCGGAGACGCCGGTGACGACGGTCATGACGCCGAGGGGAATGCGGATGGTGAGGTCCTGGAGATTGTGCTCGCGCGCGCCGGTTACGGTGAGCCACTTGCCGGTGAGCTTGCGGGGATGGGCGCGCTGGAGCATGGGCGCGATGCCGGCGAGATAGCGGCCGGTGAGCGATTCAGGGCAGGCCATGATCTCAGCCGGCGTGCCCTGGGCGACGACGTAACCGCCGAGGCGGCCTGCGCCGGGGCCGAGGTCGAGAACAAAATCGGCGTGGCGGATGGTGTCTTCGTCGTGCTCGACGACGAGGACGGTGTTGCCGAGGTCGCGGAGCCGGATGAGGGCTTCGATGAGGCGGTTGTTGTCGCGCTGGTGGAGGCCGATGGAGGGCTCGTCGAGAACGTAGAGGACGCCGCGCAGGCGCGAGCCGATTTGTGTGGCGAGGCGGATGCGCTGGCCTTCGCCGCCGGAGAGCGTGGCTGCGTTGCGATCGAGCGAGAGGTAAGTGAGGCCGACGGCGCAGAGAAATTCGAGGCGCTCGACGATCTCGTGCTTGATGCGGTCGGCGACGAGAGCTTCGCGCGCGGTGAAGGTGAGGTTGATGGCGGCGGAGAGCGCGCGGTTGAGGGGCAGAGCGGTGAATTCGGCGATAGAGAGGCCGCCGATTTTGACGGCGAGGGACTCGGGGCGCAGGCGCTTGCCGCGGCAGACGGCGCAGGGCGAGGCAGACATGAAGTTCATCATGTAGTCGCGATAGCCGTCGCTGCGGGCCTCTTCAGTGGAGTCGCGGAGGTAAGCGAGGATGCCGTGAAAGCCGGTGCGCGGGCCTTCGCCCTTGGGCGGCCCGTAGACGAGGATGTGCTGGTGCTTGGGCGGCAGGTCTTCAAAGGGGAGCTTGAGGTCGATCTGGTAGCGCTCGGCGGCGAGATGGATGAGCTTGAGGAGATACTGCGAAGACGAGCCGGGGCCGAGGCCGCCGTCGAGCAGGGGCTTGGACCAGTCGGTGATGACCTTGGCGGGGTCGAAGTCGTAGATCGAGCCGAGGCCGTGGCACTCGGGGCATGCGCCGAAGGTGGAGTTGAAGGAGAAGCTGCGCGGCTCGAGCTTGGGCACGTCGAGGCCGCAGTCGGGGCAGGCCATGGATGAGGAGAAGAGCTGTTCTTCCGGGTTTTGGCCGCCGCCGCTGGCGACAAGGACCAGGCCGTTGGCGAGCTGGAGGGCTTTCTGGATGGCGGATTCGAGGCGCTTTTCAACGGAGGGCTTGCCGGTGGGTGGGGGTTGGGGATCCTTGTTTCCCACCCTTTCCGCAAGAGGCCGCGGAAAGGATGGGGCACCCGGCTTTTTGGTCTCCCAGGTCTCAGGTGCGAGACCTGGGGCACCCGATGTTATCGGTGGCGCGGATTCGGAGGGTTTGAGGAGGACGCGGTCGACGATGGCCTCGATGGTGTGGTTCTTGCGGCGATCGAGGGCGGGCGGCTCGGCGAGGTCGTGGACTTCGCCATCGATGCGGGCGCGGAAGCCCTGCTGGTCGAGCTGATCGAGGAGATCTTTGAACTCGCCCTTGCGTCCGCGCACGATGGGCGCCATGACGGTGACGCGTTCGCCTTTGCCGAGCTCGAGGACACGCTGGACGATCTGGTCGGCGGTCTGTCGTGCGATGGGGCGGCCGCAGTTGGGGCAGTGGGGCGTGCCGATGGAGGCGTAGAGCAGGCGGAGGTAGTCGTAGATCTCGGTGATGGTGCCGACGGTGGAGCGGGGGCTGCGGCTGGTGGTCTTCTGCTCGATGGAGATGGCGGGCGAGAGGCCCTCGATGGAGTCGACGTCGGGGCGTTCTATCTGATCGAGGAACTGGCGAGCATAGGCGGAGAGGGTTTCGACGTAGCGGCGCTGACCCTCGGCGTAGATGGTGTCGAAGGCGAGCGAGCTTTTGCCCGAGCCGGAGAGACCGGTGACGACGGTGAGGGTGTTGCGGGGAATGCGCACGTTGATGTCGCGCAGATTATGCTGGCGCGCCCCCCGCACCGAGATGTGTGTGATGGCCATGGGATGCTTATGCCTGAAGCGAGGAACCTAAAGTTGTGGACACCGTGGAATCGGGGTGGTACTATCCGCGAAAACATCAGCGTCGATCTAAAACGCCTGGGCCATTTCGCTGGAGAAGGCGAGCTGCCCGCTAGCCATCTCTGTTCAACGCCGCGGTGACCCCCTCATCTTCCCATTTTATTCCTTGTTTTTGATTGCGTTGGAGGCGGGCCCGGTGTTTCGTCGACGCGTTCGGATTCTGGAGGTTCCGCATGACTCGCTTTTCGCGCGTCCTATCCATCATCGTTCCAACTGCAGCCCTTGTAACCGGGATGCAAGTCAGTTCCCTTGCGGTTCAGCCGCCCCAAACATTCACATCCAATTCTGCCGGAGTCAGCACAGCAAAATCGGATTCTGACGATTTTGGCGCGGGCGGTCATCGCGAAACCGACACCGATGCGACTGGAGGGGTGCTGGAGGGGCGCGTGTACGACACGCACGGGACCTTGCGCGAGAAGGATACAGATCAATACGCGACTGTCGATGGCACAAAGCACAAGGCGGAGCTGCGTCAACTCATATTCGATGAGCATGAACGCCTGACAACAGAAGCTGATTTCAAATACGACCTACATGGGGCAATCACCTACTTCGACCTGGCTCACTTTGGTTTTCACGGGGAACGGACCTGGGAGCAAACAACCAATTACCAAATGGGCGGAGTTCAGACCGACCAGTGGAATGCAGCTCAAGACACCTGGACGTCGGCGTTTGTTCCGTACAAGCCGGTAGCGCCCCAGCCAGGGGCTGCGCCACAACCGGCTGGGACGATTCTTCCTACGGTTACGAATGTAGGTTTTCTGTTTCCGCGGGATTATCACCCCGGCGATACCGTCACCGGATCGCTTTGGCCTGCAAGCTATGCGGAGGCCTTCAAGGGTGTGCCGGGGCTGAGTGAAGTTACCCTTCCGCTCCAGATATTTCATCTGCCGGACGGTTCCCCGCAATGGGCGGGCGTGGAGATCGGAGTGCCGGGCCATGGATTCGTTCCTGTGAGTTCGAGCGGCCAGGTCGCGATTCACATTCCAATGAACTGGACGGGCCCGCTTGAGCTGCATTTTGCCCCACCAGACCTGGCGCCACGCCTGAATTCGGTTGGCGGCACATTCAAAATGGGTGACCCCGTTGCCGCTCCCAAGCTGCCGAAAGGCAAGGAATCGCCGTCGGCTCTTTCCGGACTTCAATACCTGATTGCGAAGGACCTTGTCGACTTGTGGAACGAGGCGTTCGATATCGAAACGGAAGTGGACGAGTATTACCGGACCCACAGCGAAGAAACAATCGTAGATTCGGACATTGGCGAGATCGAAGAACATCTCAACGAGGTCTATGAAGACATCGACGAGGTCGCGTCGCACCTGCCCCCGCAGGTTGTTATCAAGCTCGCACATGGGCTAGCCAGGGAGACTCGCGCAACCAACGCCGATTTGCGCTCACTTCACCCCACCGCCGAACAGGAGAGGGAACTTCAGGAGTTCGATGCCTGGGCCAGGTTTCTTGATGATGAAGCGGAGAACGCTTCGCTGTTTGGACCATCTTTCGGGTTCAATCCCATCGAGACGTTTTGGACGACTCCCGTGCTGCCACAGGGAAAGCTTGCCGCAGTGCATGGACCCTTTGGCGGCGATGCGTTTCAAACGCCGCTCAGTATCGACGGCATTTCTATCCCTCCTCTTGCTTCAACGCCTGGATCCTTATACTTCATGCCACCGGTAAATCTCCAGCCAGGGCAGCAGAATCTCCAGATCGACACACCTGGACTGCCCCCGACGATATTGCCAGTCTTCTACATGACCCTGACTATGTGGGCGGAGCAACTCAGCTTGCATAAGGGGCAAAGTACTGCCTACCACGTGAGGCTCGATGGCCTGAACGGACTGCCGGCATCCGCCTGGGGCGGGCGGTTTATTCCCAGCGACCTGGTGAGCCCGTCCGAGTCGAATGCACAGCCAGCGAACTCGCAATCTCCGGGTAACTCGCTGACAGGGTCGATTACGCTAACGGTCACCAACGGGTCGCCGGCAATCATCACGATGCAGAACGAGTTTGTCACGCTGGATGCGAAGTCCTTCGTTCCATCCGGTTCGTACCAGATCAACGGCACTGTGGGAGCGATCGGGGATGGTGGGTTCACAATCTTCGGCGTTGCGCGCGCCTACCTGAATCCTGTGACGGGGTTGGGGCTTGATCCCAATTCAGCGGATCCCTCCTTCCCATCCAACTGCTCGACGGCGGGCGCGGGTCCAGAGTGCATGGGCAGCACGGCTTCCGCAATCTTCGAGGCAGCCGGGAATCCGAATTCAGCAACGGTTGGAAATAATCCACCGACAACGCAAGAGAAGCCGGAAGTGAAGAAGGCCCCGCCGACGAATGAGGAGATCGAAGCGGCGCATCAGCGCGCGCTCGATGCGGAAAAGAAGAAGTGGGCTGCCAAGAAGGAGGCGGAAAGGGCGAAAGCCGATGCGGAGAAGAAGAAAAAGGCCGTAGAGGATGCTTTTGACAACGGGGTAGACCACGTTGCGGATTCAGAGAAAGCCGCAGCTGAGTTACGCACCAAAGAACGCGCGGCGATGGAAGCGAAAGATAAACTAGATGATGCAATCGAAAAGGCGGGGGCGAGCTCATCTGCCGAGAGCAATGACGCAATAGTGAAGGCGGGCGAAGCAAACTTTGAGGCGAAGAATGATCTCTTCCTATTCCGAGTGAAGCTTTGGAAGGGGTTCACCAAACAGGACAAGGATGCGCTGAAAGCTGCCCGCGACGCACGGGACGCTGCCGAAGCAGCGGCAGCGGATGCCGAGGAAAAGGCTCGAGAAGCGCGCGATGCCGCAGACGCCGCAGAAAAGGCCTGGAAAGACATAAGGCCACCAGACTCGCCGGAGGAGCGAATCCCAATTGGATAGGACGAGGCTGCGGATCTGACGCTCAACGGCGGACTAAAGGGACTTGTGTGTGCCGTCGCAGAAGGGCTTGTTGCTGGAGTGCTTGCAGGCGCAGAAGAAGACGGTTTTTGTCTCGGTGGCTTCGTAGAGGATGGGGGTGATACCTGAACCGGCGTGAGAGCCGTCGCAGAAGGGCTGATTAGCGCTCTTGCCGCAGGCGCACCAATAGTAGGCGCTGCCGGCTTCGACGGCGATAGGGATGGGGGATTTCTGCGCAATGACGGGTTCTGACATGAACGATCTCCTTGAGGCCAACTACTAGAGACGATTATCTCCGACCGGGCTCAGGGCGCGCCGACCCTTGGCAACGGAGCGTGGGACGATTTCGATGTGGACAAAGTGGGCGGGGTACTTTGTTTGTCAACAGATATTCAGGATCATCGGCGATTTCATCTGCGAGAATCGTCGGAAGCCCGCATCTATTTGTGAATGGAGCCGGCAAAGCGTTCGGTAGAAACGGCAGGTTGAGCAGGGTATGACGGATTGGATGAGTTTGGCAGCGCTGATTTGCGCGGGCGTGGCATCAACGGGATTCGGACTGCTGGCGGCGTATGGGATTCTGCGCGCGGGGTTCTGGCTGATGCGGCCGCAGCCGAGGCGCGCGGCGGTGAAGCCGGAGCTTTCGGTCGCGCGCAGCCAGTAACGGCTGCGGAGAACAGTGGGCGGCGAGTGGTCGGACTCGCGGGTTTAACACTCCTAATGGATTTGTGCTGAAGATCGTGCCGGGTGAGCGCCGTCCCTACGGGACTCCCGATCAATTGTTGGTTGCGGGGACTCCACGCTGAAGCGCGGGGCTAACAAGCGCTGCGCCTACGGCGCGAGCGTGCCGTAGCCAGAAAAACCAAGGATGAAGCGCGGTGCTACCGAGGTCGCCGCGGCGACCGGCTAAGGCGCAGAATTGTGGAGACAGTTCCCATTCAAAGACTCCTTGAAGGCCCTTAGAGGGGCTGGGAGCCAGGACGCGTCCTTCTCTTCCGGAGGGATTCAGGCCGGATGGGGGAGCGATGGAATCGGCAGCGAAAAGCTGTGTGATTTAAATCACACGGCGGGGTGCAGAAGGTCACTGCCCGACGTTCACAGCGAGGCGCAGACTCGAAATCTTAGTGGATTGAAAGTACTTGCGCCTATGGGCGCTGGAGGTTCGATGAGCTTTGCTACCGGGATGAAGACAATTGTGGTGGCGACCGACCTGACGGGCCAATCGGAAGCGGCCCTCGAGTATGCGCGCAAACTGGCAGGCGGCTATGGCGCGCGGATTGTGCTGGCGCATGGTCTGGATCCGGTGGACTACGCCGCTGTTGACTCGGTGCCGGGCCGGGTACTGGGCGGCATGACGGACGAGGCGCGGACGGCGCTGGAGAAGCTTGCGGGCGAACTGCTGCGGGAGGGGATTCACAGCCACTCGGAGATTCGCCAGGGAGCCGTGGCAGAGATGCTGGTGGCGGTGGCGAAGCAGTACGATGCCGGGCTGATTGTGATCGGGACCCGCGGGATGCAGGGCGCCGGCGGGGTGATTGTGGGGGCAATCGCGGAGCAACTGGTTCGTTTGTCGCCGTGCCCGGTGCTGGCCGTGGCCGCAGACTGGAATGCGGGCGAGTTCAGGCCTGTTCCGGGCGGCCCGGTGCTGTTGGCCATGGAACGCAACGAAGCGGCGGCATCGGCTGTGGGAACAGCGTATTCGCTGGCTGAGACGTTTCATCGCACACTGATTGTTCTTCATGCAAGAGGGCCTGCGGAAGCTTCGGCCTTCCTCAACACAAGTGCAACCACGTTGGAGGAGTTCGGCATTCAACCGAGCGGACGGTTCCCGGTCCGCTGCGTTGTGAAAGACGGCAGCCCGGCCGATGTAATCGTGGAGGCCATCCTCCAGTACCATCCGAGCATCCTTGTGGCCGGGGTGAAGCGGTCCAGCGATACAGCCGGCCCTCACGGGACGGCATTCGCGCTGCTGGCTCGCTCGCGGGTTCCGGTGCTGTGCGTTCCTCCCGAGGCTGTCGCGACTTCAAGAGTGCAGGAGATTCAAGTTTCGGCCGGCGCAAGATGACTCCGGCAGGCAAGACCGGAGAAAGAACATGAAGGAGGGGCAGGAGCGAGCGGCACAACATCTGGAATGTACGCAGGCTTGATGGACTGACTTTTTCTAGCCGCCCTTCGTGTCCAGTGCTGTTATCCAAGGTCGGATTCAGGCAAGGGCGCAGGGCAATGAGGCGGACTTTGAATCGCCTCGAAGGCAAATGTGTTCACCCAGCTACGAGGGCGGTTTGGCCTTCCGCGGGTGACCGTTCCGCCGACCAGGATCGGCCGATAGGGTTCGGCCAGCGAAGACGGGAGAGAGAACGATGCAAGCCGAAGAAGGATCCGAACGGATGGACCTTGTGCATCCTCGTCCGATTGCTGAATTGCTGGACTGTCCTCCGGCAGCCCGGGAATTGCTGGATGGCTCGGCCCAGTTCATGGATTTCGATGTCTGCGAGACAGTCTTCCGGCAGGGGGCAAGCTGCCAAGGGCTGTATGTTGTGATTTCGGGACAGTTTGTGCGCAAGGCAGAAAGGTGGGAGACACGCCTGGTTTTGGGTTCAGTCCGGCCGGGCCAACTGGTCGAGCTCGGACCGCTGCTCTGCGATGGCGTTCATAGCTACACATTGAGCACCCAGGAGGCCGGCACGTTGCTGATGCTCCCCAAAGAGGCGCTTTTTGAGGCATTTAGGCAATATCCCCCGCTGCGGATGCAGCTGCTGGAGGAGCTGGCCCGGGAGGTCTCGCGGGGATATATAGCCAGTTGCAGGTATTGGGCGGGCAGAATGCGGCAGCGGACCAACGGATTGGCGGCAGAGTAGGGCAGGAAATCATCGTGCAGGGAACCTGGGCGAGATATGGGATTTCGCCGGGTTTTGTGTCGCAAATTGACCGTTCTAACCGCATACCAATGGGCTATACTGGAGCAGACCGGGACTTCAGCAAAACCTATGGCCTCTTTCCATCCCCATCACCCACCGGAAGATTGCGTTAACTGCGAGCATCGTCACCTGCGGATGTTCTGCAATCTGACCCCCGAAGCGCTACGGGACTACGATGGGATCGGAATCATGATGAGCCATGCGCGTGGGGCAAAGCTCTTCTCGGAAGGCGACCCGGCTCGCAACGTTTTTGTAATCTGTTATGGCCAGGTAAAGATCTCCTCAACATCGCGGGATGGCAAGACCATGATCCTGAAGATCGCCGGTCCGGGCGACGTAATGGGACTGAGCGCGGTTCTGGCCAATGTTCCACACGAAGTGACGGCTGAAGCGATTGAGCCGTGCCAGGTGAAGACGGTTCGCAAGCAGGAGTTTGTCGACTTCCTGGGCCGCCACGGGATCGCCAGCATGCACGCGGCGCAGTCCCTTTCGGGCGAATATCTTACGGTCTTCCATGATGCAAAGCGGCTGGCGTTGTCGGGCTCTGCCGCCGGACGCCTTGCCCGCCTGCTTCTGGATTGGGGACGCGCGGCCCAGAATGGCAAGCCGGAGATTCGATTCACCATGGCGCTGACCCACGAAGAGATCGCCAACATGGCGGGCACTTCGCGCGAGACAGTCACCCGGCTGCTGAACCAGTTTCGGCGCGATCAGTGGATCACGATCAAGGGTGCAAGCCTGACGATCGTCAAGCCGGACCAACTGGAACGCCTGACTGCCTGAGTCGGGCTCGATCAATTCAAGAGCCAAACCAAGATCGCAGAGTGAGACACGGCTTTTGCCGTCGGACCTTGAACTCCCCTCCTGGCTGATTGTCCTTCCTAAGAGAGAACCAATTGACGCTTATTTTCGCCACGGAGTGGGGAAGAGCGCTCCGACTGAAGTGTCGCGAATCGGCACAGTCGAGACCATTGCTATTGGAGTCTCACAATGACGGGCAGAGGGGGAGGGCTCACGATTTCTTAATGGGCTCTCAGAATGGTCCGATAATCCGATTGAAGCCTGGGAATGCATTCAGGCTCACGGATTGGAGCGGGCGCGTGCTGGCACAAGTCAACGAACAGGCAATCGTCAGCGCCAGCCGGCAGTTCTGGGAGCAGATGCTGTCGATGCATGTTGCAGCCATGTCCCCTTCCGAGGAGAGCACGTTGTCGGCTGGACATATGGTTGGCAGTGTCAGGTTCTCAGGAGTGTGGAAGGGCAGGATTGAAGTCCGCATGGCCATTGGTCTGGCATATGAAGCAACAGCGGCAATGCTGATGCAGCAGGTTGATTCCGTGGTTGAAGCGGATGCATTGGATGCAACAAAGGAAATTGCCAACATGATCGCGGGACTGATCAAGTCCTCACTGCCGCGGCCCTGCACGATGACTGTCCCCGAGTCCGAAGTAGACGGAGAGGTGTTCCACAAGGGAAGCAACTGCGACGACTGCCTGGACGTCAGCTTTCGGCACGCTTCGGGCGCATTTCTGGTTCGCGTCCTGGAACTGAAATGCGTGCCCGAACTGACAGCCTGCGCCTGAGATGGCAAGGCGCGCGAGCCGAGACGTTGCGCGGGATGAAGAATTGGATTGAAGTATCGCGCGATGTTTCGGTTATGCTGCCGTCCAACCTATCGATGGAGAGCAGAGGGGATTTCCGATTTCTTCATTGAATCCTTATGACCCTTCTTAGTACTTTGGGGAATGGATAACTTTCTGATCTGTAGACCCCTTGTAGAACCCACAAAGAAAAAATAGCCCAGAGCTGCGTTTGTGAGCGCCCGCTCATTGACACGCAATTCGAGCCTTTATAGGGCGCAATCAACGACAACTGAATTGCATTACCTGGAGGATAGGCCATGGCTTTTCATCGGAATCGAAGTGTATTCACGCTGGTGCTCGTTGGGCTGGCACTGCTGTTCACAGTCCAGAGGGGAGCTTTGGCCCAGACGTTCCGCGGCGGCATCAGCGGCACGGTCACAGACCAGTCGGGAGCAGTTGTGCCCGGCGCTCCTGTCACACTGGTGGAAACGGGCACAAATCTAACCTACAAGGCTGTCACTTCGAGTGCCGGTGAGTTCGCTTTTGCGGACCTTCCCGTGGGCAGTTACACCATCACGATTGCAGCTACGGGATTCAAGACCATCAAGGTGGACAAGGTCCCGGTGACCGCTGCCTCGACGTACGCGCTTCCCGTCAAACTGGCTGTGGCTTCGGCGGGTGAGACCGTTGAGGTGACCGCAGACTCGCTCAGCCTGGACACGGTGACGGATACGCAGTCGACCGCGTTGCCAGAAGAGGTTGTGCAGAACCTTCCCAACAGCGGTCGAGATTTTACGCAGATGCTGTCGCAAACGCCGGGGTTTGCGGGGCTTTCAGTGGGCGGCGGCGGCGGTTATGCCAGTGTGAACGGAACGCGCTCCAACTCGGTGAACTGGCAGATCGAGGGCACGGATAACAACGATCTTTGGTGGAATATTCCCGCGGTGAATCAGGGCGGGGTTTCAGCAATCGCCGGTGTTATTCTTCCCATCGATGCGATCGAGAACTTTTCGTTCGAGACGGCGGGATCGACGGAGCTGGGCCGGAACTCGGGCGGCACGGCAAACCTGACGATCAAGTCGGGAACCAACGACCTGCATGGGACGACCTACTACTTCAATCACAACGAATTCTTCCAGCACTCCAACCCGTTTACCGGCGTCGATGACAAAACGCGCAATCAGCACGCCGGATTTTCGCTGGGCGGGCCAATCTGGAAGGACAAGGCTTTTTTCTTCGTAGCCGGCGAGACACAGTGGTTCTTGATCGGGGCCGAGAGCAAAGCAACTGAACCCTCAGCGGCATACCAGAACGAAGCGCTCATTTTATTGAATGATTGGGGTGTAGCGGAGAACCAGGTCGCGAAGAACTTGCTTAATGGAGCAGGGAGCGATAAGGGTCTTTGGCCAGCGGGCGCATTGACCGGCCCGGCATCATCACTGAACTATACGGCAACCGGCAATCTCACCGGCCACAGCTACAACAGCCTCGTCAAACTGGATGAGCAATTCAGCGACAAGGACCACGTTGCCGTGAGTTGGTTTGCAGGGGAGGGAACGCAGACTGCTCCCACGTCGTCGGCCCTGTCCCCTTATTTTGAAAACGCCCCGATTCACGTGGAGAACTTCTCACTCGTGTACAACCGGGTGCTGAGCACTTCAGTCACGAACCAGCTCTCGGCGGGCGTCAGCTATTTCAACCAGGTATTCAGCGATGCTGAGACCGACTTCAACCCGATCGGCCTGGGTTTGAATACCGGCGTTACAGACCCTGCTCTCGCAGGAGCTCCGCACCTGATTATTGGACCCACAGGGGCGAGCGTAGGACTGACCGCAGGCGGCAGCGGATTTGATCCAATCGGTGTGACGGCGCCCTCCGGCCGAAACGACATCACCGGCCACCTGGACGAAGATCTCGCATGGACCAAGGGTGCGCATCAGTTCAAATTCGGCGGCGAGTATCGTCAGGCTCAGGTCGACGACTTTTATCAGACCGGTGAGCGCGGCACGATTTACTTCGACGGTTCACAGGGTCCCTGGGCCGCTACACAGGGCGGCACTCCGTCGGCGGCATGCGGGGCCCTGGCGACAACGACTCCAAGCGACGAGGCATTAGGCACACTGCCGACAGATGGGAACGCCTACTTCCTGGCTGACTTCCTTGCCGGCTGCTTCGATCCGACCAACTCAGAAAATGTGGTCGGCGATCCGAAGCGTCAGGTCTTCGTCGATACGTTTTCGCTCTTCGGTCAGGACTCCTGGAAGCTCACTCCCAAGCTGAGCCTGGATTACGGCGTTCGCTACGACTGGGAAGGTCCGGTTCACTCGCAATTCGCGAACCTCTCGGTCTTCGACCCATCGGTTACGGGCGGTCTCAGAGTGATCAATCCAAACCAAGGCGTCTGGAACAACTTCTGGGGCGGCGTGAGCCCTCGAGTGGGATTCTCGTATGAGGTTCTTCCGACTACTGTCGTGCGAGGTGGCTTTGGCCTCTATTACGACTCCATCTACATGAAGTCGGTTCTGCAGAACAACGGCGCACAAAACATCGCGGTGTTTGGCCCAGGTCTGAACCCCGCCGGAACCGAGGAGGTAGCACAGGCGTCGGCCCTCTCAAACACGGTGATTGAGCCCGGAACGCCGATATTCGAAACGCTTCAACAGGCTTTGGCGGGCGCGGGAACAGTGAGGATCTCCACCTTTGATCCAAACTTCCGCCCTGCATACACCGAATCGTGGGACTTGAACATCCAGCACAGCTTCACGCCGTCGATCATTGGCCAGGTTGGGTACGTTGCAACCGCGGGACGGCACCTGATGGGCCTCTTCGACATCAATCCGGCACAGCCGGGCACGGCAGGCCTCGACAATCCGAATCTTACCCGTCCCTACTATGGTCAGTTCCCGGGATTCACAGTGATCGATGAGGCGAAGAG
>CAYWSR010000088.1:0-17270 GCA_964460385.1 uncultured Occallatibacter sp.
AATGGGCTGGTGCTGCTGAAGGATGTGGGCCACGCGGTGGTGGGCGCCGAAGACTATAGCTCGACGCTGAAGTACTCCGGTCATGAAGCGATGGGCATCGGCATTTTGCAGCTTTCGAATGCGAACTCGCTGGACGTCGACCGGAAGTGCAAGGCAGCGCTGGTTGAACTGGCGAAGAGCTTTCCGCCCGGCCTCGAGTACGCGGTCGCGTTTGACTCGACGACGGTGGTGGGCGACTCGATTCGCGAGGTGCTGGTGACGCTGAGCGAAGCGATCACCATCGTGATCGTGGTGATCTTCCTGTTCCTGCTGGATTGGCGCGCGACGATTATTCCCGCGGTGACGATTCCGGTGTCGCTGATCGGGACGTTTGTGTTCATCAAGGTGTTTGGATTTTCGATCAACTCGCTGACGCTGTTTGGCATCACGCTGGCCACGGGACTGGTGGTGGACGACGCGATCGTGGTGATCGAGAACGTGCAGCGGCACATTGCGATGGAGCACTCCGATCCGCATGAGGCGACCTCGCACGCCATGGGCGAAGTGACGAGCGCAGTGATCGCGACTTCGCTGGTGCTGATTGCGGTGTTTGTGCCGGTATCGTTCTTCCCCGGCACGACCGGTATTCTCTACCGGCAGTTCTCGCTGACGATTGCGTTTTCGATTGCGATTTCTGCGTTCAATGCGCTGACACTTTCGCCGGCACTATCGGCGATGTTTCTGCGCGGCGAAGAGGACCGGCCGAAGCAGATGGACTTTCTGCATATCCGGCCGGTGTCGCGAGCGTTTGCTGCGTTCATTCACGGAGCGGACTACTCGGTCGGTTGGCTGTCGCGGACCTACGCGAAGGTTGTTCACGTAGCGCTGCGGCTCAGGTACGTGCTGCTGGTGCTGTTCTTTGTGGGGCTCGGAGCCACGGTGTGGATGTACCGCACGGTTCCGACCGGATTTATTCCGCAGGAGGACCAGAGCTTCCTGTTCGTGATCGTGCAGGCGCCTCCGGGGTCGTCACTGGCGTATACGACGGCGCTGGCCGATCGCGCCGAGGCGATTATCGGACAGAATCCGGACATTGAGGGTTCATTCTCCGTGATGGGTTTCTCTTTTTCGGGCGCCGCGGCAAACCAGGGCATCATGTTCGTGAGCACGATACCCTCAGACAAACGGCGCGGCAAGGGGCACTCGGCGGGGGAGATCGCAGCGGGTCTGAATAAAAAGCTGCAGATGCTGCTGTTTGCGCCGCAGGGCGGGCTGGTGGCGGCGTTCGAGCCGCCGGCGGTGAATGGCGTTGGCAGCTTTGGCGGCTTCACGTTCATGCTGCAGGATACGGGCGTGAACACGTTGAGCGATCTGGACCGTGTGGCGCACCAGATTGTGGGTGCGAGCAGCCAGAATCCACAGCTTTCAAATTTGCTAACGACTTTTTCGGCAAACGATCCGCAGGTGCTGGTAACGATTGATCGCGAGAAGGCGAAGTCGCTGAGCATTCCGCTGTCGCAGGTGACGAATACGCTATCGGTGTTCATGGGGTCGGAGTACATCAACGACTTCGACTACAACAACCGGACCTATCGCGTATTTGTGCAGGCAGATCAGCCGTTCCGCATGTCGGAGAAGGACCTGCACAACTACTATGTGCGATCGGACACGGGGATGATGGTGCCGCTGGATAACATTGCGCGCATTACGGAGAGCTCGGGGCCGCCGGTGATCACGCACTACAACCTGTTTCGAGCGGTGGAGATCGATGGCTCACCGGCTCCAGGGGTGAGCTCGAGCGTAGGGCTGACGGCGATGGAGAATCTGGCGAAACAGAACATGATGCCGGGCATGACGTATAGCTGGACGGGGCTGACGCTGGATGAGATCGAATCGAGCGGCAAGGCGCTGATCATCTTCGGGTTGGGCATCCTGGTGGTGTACCTGACGCTTTCGGCGCAGT
The DNA here is from genome assembly GCA_964460385.1 of uncultured Occallatibacter sp. Lineage (GTDB taxonomy): Bacteria > Acidobacteriota > Terriglobia > Terriglobales > Acidobacteriaceae > Telmatobacter. Next base: position 1,943 of record CAYWSR010000088.1, read on the forward strand.
ACGAGAGCTTTGCGCTGCCGTTCATCATTCTGCTAGCGGTGCCGATGGCGGTGCTTGGCGCACTGGGCCTGATCACGCTGCGCGGGATGGAAAACGATGTGTATTGCCAGATTGGATTGGTGATGCTGATCGGGCTGGCGGCGAAGAACTCGATCCTGATTGTGGAGTTTGCCGAGCAGTTGCGCAGGAAGGGGCACACGATTGAGCTGGCAGCGATTGAAGCGGCGGAGCTGCGGCTGCGGCCGATTCTTATGACTTCGTTTGCGTTCATTTTGGGCGTGCTGCCGCTGGTGTTTGCCACGGGCGCGGGTGGTCTGGGGCGGCGTTCGGTGGGAACAACAATCGTGGGCGGGATGCTGCTGTCGACTGTGCTGAACCTGATCTTCATTCCGGTGCTCTATGTGATTCTGAGCCGCGTGCTGGGACGCGGAGGCAAGGTGGACGAGGCAAAGATCACGGCGAAGGGCAAGGAGCGGCGGCCGTTCACGCAGGAGGGGTTTGGGATTTAGGGGGTTGCGCAGGACTATTGCCTGAGGCGGTGGGCGATGATCGAGTCCTTGATGCGGCTGTAAAGGTCAGCGGGAAGAATGCCCTGGTCTTCGAGGTCAGCCTTGGTTCGGTAGGGGCGGAAACGGATGACGCGTTCGGCCCAGACGCGGGTCATGCCGGGAACCTTCATCAGTTCATTGATGGAGGCGCGATTGACGTCGATGAGATCGGATGCCGCTGGACGCGTTGGGGGTGGGGTATCGCGGCTGGATCGCTGCGCGGCGTCGACTGAGGTGAGGAGAGACAAGCAGAGGAAAGCTGCCGCGATGGCCGGAATTGGAGCGGTTGAACGCACGCCAACATTTTTGGCCCCTTGGGGAGCGTGTGCAAGGGTACGAAAGCAGCTACATTTGACACGGCGGGCGGTTAGATCGTAGGCTTTGAACGAGATGCAGAGCGCCCGCCATCACGGCCATTCCCACCATCATCATGGGACAACCATGCCGGCGGACTGCCATGGCCTGAGGTAAAGCGGCCAGAGAGATCAGAAGAAAGACCCAAGCCCGCCGGCGATGAAGCTGGCGGGCTTTTTCGTGTTGAGACAAGGCTTGTTGGATCGGGACAAGAACGAGGCCGGGGCCGAAACGGAGTCCGGTAGAAAGACGAAGGAAGCAGGACAAGATGAGCGAAACAACACCGACGATCGATTTTGACAAGATGGATGGACTGGCGCCGGGGATTGTGCAGGATGCGCGCACGGGCGAGGTGCTGATGCTGGGGTACCTGAACCCGACGAGCTACGCCAAGACGCTGGAGACGGGATTCGTGACTTTCTGGAGCCGGACGCGACAGAAGCTGTGGATGAAAGGCGAGACGAGCGGCAACCGGCTGAGGGTTATTTCGGCCTCGACGGACTGCGACACGGACACACTGCTGTTCAAGGTGGAAGTGGAAGGCGACGGATTGGTGTGCCACGAGGGCACGGTGAGCTGCTTTACACGACCGATTGCAATAGACAACAAGAAGTGAGAAGGCAGCAAAGGAGAGAATCGTGGCTAACAAACTACGCCTTGGGATTCCGAAGGGAAGCCTGCAGGACGCAACGATTGCGCTGTTCAAGCGCGCGGGCTGGAACGTTTATGCGGACGGGCGGTCGTATTTTCCGTCGATCGACGACGCGGAGATCGAGTGCATGCTGATTCGCGCGCAGGAGATGGCGCGGTATGTGGATCACGGCGTGCTCGACGCCGGGCTTACCGGCATCGACTGGGTGATTGAGAGCGGGCTCGAGGTGGAGAGCGTGACGACGCTGACCTATTCGAAGCAGAGCCGGAAGAAGGTGCGCTGGGTGCTGGCGGTGCCGGAGTCGAGCGGCTTTGAGAAGGCCGAGGACCTGGAAGGCAAGATTGTGGCGACTGAACTCGTAGAAGTGAGCAAGCGCTACTTCGCCGCGAAGGGCGTGAACGTGAAGGTTGAGTTCAGCTGGGGCGCGACCGAAGTGAAGCCTCCGACGCTGGCCGACGCGATTGTTGAGGTGACGGAGACGGGCAGCTCGCTGAAGGCGAACCGGCTGAAGATTATCGACACGATCATGGAGAGCGAGACGCACCTGATCGCGAGCAAGCAAGCGCTGGCCGACGCGTGGAAGAAAGGGAAGATCGACCAGATCGCGCTGATGCTGCGCGGCGCGATCGATGCGCAGTCGCAGGTCGGGCTGATGCTGAACGTAAAGCAGGAAGACCTGAAGAACGTGCTGGCGGTGTTGCCGGCGCTGAATTCGCCGACGATTTCGCAGCTGAGCGACAGCGGGTGGGTTGCGGTGAACACGATCGTTGAAGAACGCGTGGCGCGGGATGTGATTCCACGGCTGAAAGCGGCGAAGGCCACGGGAATTGTGGAGTATCCGTTGAACAAGGTGGTGCTGTGAGGGAATGGACGGAGGCGGGCTCGATGCAAACGAAGGAATCACGCAAAGAGATGGTTCGGCAATACAAAGAGATCAAAGTGCAGGCCGGCGTGTATGCGGTGCGATGCATTGCTTCGGGTCGCGTGTGGGTTGGGCCGTCAAGAAACCTGCGCGCGACTAAGAATGGGCTATGGTCAGGGCTGCGGGCGGGATTTCATCGAGAGACATCGTTGCAGGCGGAGTGGAATGCTCTGGGCGAAGAGGCCTTCGAGTATGAAGCTCTCGAAGTGATGAGCGAGGATGTTCATCCGCTGAATGTGTTTGGCGTGTTGAAAGAGATGAAGAGCAAGTGGGTGGCGGAGTTGAAGGCGGAGCCGCTGTTGTAGGGATTTTGGGCGGATAGAGCAAAGGAAGACTTATGAGGGTAGTTCGCACAACAGGGCGCGGAGCGGCACAGGCGCAGGAGACGCTCGCGGCGCTGGAGCGGCGCGGCGGTGAGGCGCTGGATGCAGTGCTGCCTGCGGTAAAGAAGATTGTGCGCGATGTGCGGAGGGGCGGCGATCGCGTGCTGCTGCGCTATGCCGCGAAGTTCGATGGGCTGGCCGATGCTGGCGCGTTACGCGTGACGATGGAAGAGATGGAGGCGGCGTGGGAGGAGACGACGCCGGAGTTGCGGGATGCGCTGAGGACGGCGACGGAGCAGATTCGCGGGTTTGCGGTGGAGCAACTGCCGGCTTCTTGGGTTGCCGAGGATGTACCGGGATTGATGACGGGGCAGATGGTGAAACCGCTGGGTGCGGTCGGATGCTATGTGCCGAGTGGGCGGCATCCGCTGCCGTCGACGTTGCTGATGACGGCGATTCCGGCGCAGGTCGCGGGGGTGGAGAGGATTGTGGTGGTTTCGCCAAAGCCGGCACAGGAGACGCTGGCGGCTGCTTACCTGCTGGGGATTACGGAGTTCTACCGGCTGGGCGGAGCGCACGCGATCGCGGCGCTGGCCTACGGGACCAGGACCGCCGAGACTGGGACGATTGAGCGCGTGGACAAGATTGTGGGGCCGGGGAACCTGTATGTGACGGCTGCAAAGAGGCTGGTGGCGTTCGACTGCGCGATTGACATGCTGGCCGGGCCGACAGAGATTGTGGTGACGAGCGAGCGGGGCCGCGCGGAGGACATAGCGGCGGACCTGGTGGCGCAGGCGGAGCACGATCCGGAGGCGCTGGCGATCTTCATCACGACGAATGCGGGGCTGGCGAAGGCTGTGCGTGCGGAGTCGATTAGGCGTAGCCAAAAGAATCCGGTGGCACGCGTTGCGCTGAAGCGAAACGGGTTGGTGATTGTGGCGGGTTCGGTGGAGGAGGCGCGGGAGCTGACGAATCGGATTGCGCCGGAACATTTGACTGTGGACGACTTAAGCGATCTGGGTTGGGTGAGGAACGCAGGTTCGGTGTTCATTGGGCGATGGTCGCCGCAGCCGATGGGCGACTACATCAGCGGGCCCAACCACACGCTGCCCACAGGAGGCACGGCGAGGGTGCGCGGCGGGCTGAGCGTGAACGATTTTGTGAAACTGATTACAGTGCAGAGGTACGACAGGCAGGCGCTGGGCGTGCTGGGACCGAGGGCTGCGCTGCTGGCCGAAGCCGAAGGGCTGACGGGCCACGCGGAGGCGATAAGGGCAAGACTCGGAAAGCCTGCGAAGACGAAGAGCAGGCAGAGCGTGAGGGGGGCAGGGTGAGCGAGACGACGAGCGAGATTAAAGCCGACATCGCAAGCGGGCGACCTGCGCCGAGGGCACGCGTGAAGGCGATGCCGGAGTATCACCCGCCGCTCGGGAGCAGGGACGCACTGCGGTTGGACTTCAACGAGAACACGCTGGCGTGCTCGGCGAAGGTGCGCGAGGTCCTGGGCAAGATTTCGACGGGCGCGCTGACGCGGTATCCGGAGCGCGGGCCGATAGAGGCGCTGGTGGCGGCGCGGCTGGGGCGCAAGGCGAAAGAGGTTGCGCTAACGAACGGCGTAGACGAGGCGATTCATGTGCTGTTTGAGGCGTTCCTTGAAGACGGGGACGAATTGCTGCTGCCGGTGCCGACGTACACGATGTATGAGATCTATGCGGCGTCGACTGATGCGCGGACGGTAACGGTGCTGGCAGGCGACGATTTGGCGTTTCCGTTTGAAAGACTGATGGCAGCAATCACGCCACGGACGAAGGTGATTGCGATTGCGAATCCGAACAGCCCGTCGGGAACGAGTGCGACGAGAGAGCAACTGTTGGAGATTGCCGAGCGCGCGCCGCAGGCCGTAGTGCTGGTGGATGAGGCGTATTACCACTTTCACGGCGAGACGGTGATGGACCTGGTGGGGACGATCCCGAATCTGTTTGTGGCGCGGACGTTCTCGAAGGCTTACGGGCTGGCCGGGCTGCGGCTGGGATTGCTGGCTGGGCCGGAAGAGCTGATGCGCTGGGTGCGGCGAGTGCTGTCGCCCTACAGCGTGAATTCGCTGGCGCTGGCGTGTTTGCCGGCGGCGATGGAGGACACGGAGTATCTCGACTGGTATGTCGCGGATGTGCTGGCTGCGCGGACAGAGTTTGAAGCGGCGCTGGATGCAGTCGGAGTGCGGCGGTGGCCGAGCCGGGCAAATTTTGTACTCGTGGACATCGGTGCGCGACACGCGGAGTTTGTGAAGAGGATGCGAGCCGAGGGAGTGCTGGTGCGCGATCGGTCGAACGATCCCGGGTGCGACGGCCGAGTGCGGATCACGATTGGGACGCAGGAACAGATGAGGCATGCGGCCGACGCGCTGAAGAGGACGATGGAAGTGCTGGAAGCGAGTTAGCGGGTCAGCGAGTCAGCGAGTTAGCGAGTTAGCATCCCAGGATTTATGGAAGGGACAGAATGATGGCAGCGGCGAAGAAGGCGAGCGGGACAAAGGCGAGTGCCACTAAAGCGCGCACAGGCGTGGTGGAGCGGAACACCGCGGAGACGCGGATCTTTATCGATCTGACGATCGAGGGGCAGGGGCAGTACAAGGTGTCGACCGGGATTCGCTTCTTCGATCACATGCTGGAGCTGTTTACGCGGCATGGTGCGTTCAATCTGGAGTTGACGTGCAAGGGCGACCTGGACGTGGACCAGCACCACACGGTGGAAGACGTGGGGATTGCGCTGGGCGAGGCGTTTGACCGGGCACTGGGCGACAAGCGGGGCATTCTGCGCGCCGGATATTTTCTGATGCCGATGGACGAGACGCTGGCGATTGCAGCGGTGGACCTGAGCGGGCGGGCGGCGTTTGCGGTCGACACGAAGGTGCGAACGCGGCTCGTTGGCGACCTGCAGACGGAGTTGGTGACGGACTTCTTTGAGGGGTTTGCGCGCGGGGCGCGGGCCAATGTGCATGTGAAGACGATGTACGGGCGATCGAATCATCACAAGATTGAGGCGATCTTCAAGGCGTTTGCGCGAGCGCTGCGCGTGGCATGCAGTAAGGACCAGCAGTTGGGAGAGATGTTGCCGAGCACGAAGGGGCTGCTGTAATGCGCGATTGGCGCGATCGGATGCGGATTGTCGTTCTTGTAGTATTTGCTGCAAATGTCTTGTCTTACGGCGTGAAGTTGCTGGTCCCGTGGAGATTGGTTTCTGCGCACGTTGATGCCGTTGTCCCTTTGGACTGGGCTGGAATTGCAGTCAGCCTGATTGCGTTTTTTCTGGCTCCGATTTGTCTCAAAGGTTGGCGGATGATTTCGGTTTTGATCGGCTCGTTGGTGTTGGGCTATCTCTGGTTTAGTTCGATTGCGTTCTGGGTGATGATGAAATGATCACAGTTATCGATTACAAGGCCGGAAATCTGACCTCGGTGCTGAAAGCGCTGCGGCACCTGGGCGCTGAGGTTGAGGTGACGGACTCAGACCTGGGACTGGTGGAGCGGGCGGAGCGCATAGTGCTGCCCGGGGTGGGACACTTTGCGGCGACGAAGCGGCTGGATGACACGGGACTGACGGGGGCGATTCGAGGGGCAATTGGGCGCGGTGTGCCGTTCCTTGGAATATGCGTTGGGATGCAGTGGCTGTATTCGGGTTCGACTGAGGCATTGGAGCAGCCGGGGCTTGGGTGCTTCGCTGAGACATGTTCGCGTTTCACCGAGGGGACGGAAAAGATTCCGCATGTGGGATGGAATTCGCTTGAGGTGCGCAAGGGATCGAGATTGCTCGCTGATGTGGAACCGGGCGAATTTGTCTACTTCACGCACTCGTACAAGGGGCCAGTGACGAGCGACACGGCAGCGATTACGGAATACATTGAGCCGTTTGCGGCGGCGGTTGAGCGCGGGAACGTGATGGGCGTGCAGTTTCATCCGGAGAAGTCAGGGGAGACGGGGCTGAAGATATTGCGGAATTTTTTAGGAGCGCGGCCATGATCACGAAGCGGATTATTGCCTGCCTCGACGTGCATGCGGGACGCGTGGTGAAGGGTGTGAAGTTTGTGGACATTGTTGACGCGGGCGATCCGGCGACGCAGGCGGCGCGACATGCGCGCGAGGGCGCGGACGAGATTGTGTTGCTCGACATTACGGCGACGCACGAGGGACGGGCGACACTGCTGGATACGGTGCGGCGGACGGCGAAGGAGTTGTTTGTGCCGTTCTGTGTCGGCGGGGGGATTCGCACGGCGCAAGACGCGGAACAGGTGTTTGAGGCCGGGGCGGACAAGGTGAGCGTGAACTCCGCGGCGCTGGCCGACCCGACTCTGATCGATGCGATCGGGCGCAGCTTTGGAGCGCAGGCGGTGGTGGTGGCGATTGACGCGCGGCGCGATCAGAAGGCGAGCGACCCTGTCCGCGAGGCGGAGGTGTTTGTGCAGGGCGGGCGCAAGCCGACGGGACGGCGCGTGGTGGAGTGGGCGCGCGAGGCCGAGCAGCGCGGGGCGGGAGAGATTCTGCTGACCAGCATGGATGCGGATGGCACGCGGACGGGGTTTGACTGCGAGCTGACGGCGGCGGTGAGCGAGGCTGTTGGGATTCCGGTGATTGCGTCGGGTGGGGCGGGGACGGTAGAGCATTTCCGCGATGTGTTTGGGCGCGGGAAGGCGGATGCGGCGCTGGCGGCGAGCATCTTTCACTTTGGAATTTCAACGTCGCGCGGGCTGAAGGAAGAACTGCAGCGTGCGGGCGTTTCAATGAGGCTTCCATGCTGATTCCTTCGATTGATTTGCTGGGCGGACAGATTGTTCAATTGGTGCAGGGCGAGAAGCTGCGCCTGGCGTTTGACGATTTTGAATATTGGATTCAAAAATTCTCGAAGTATCCGCTGGTGCAACTGATCGACCTGGACGCGGCGAAGAGGCAGGGCAACAACGGGGCGCTGGTGGAGCAGATGGCGAAGCGGTTGAGGTGCCAAGTGGGCGGGGGGATTCATACGGTTGAACGTGCGCGGCAGGTGCTGGAGGCTGGGGCGCGGCGGGTGGTCATCGGGTCGGCGCTATTTACGGGCGAGGGCCAGGTGAACACGGAGTTTGCAGCGGAGCTGGCGGGGGCGATTGGGGCGGAGCGCGTGGTGGCGGGAATCGACACGAAGAACGGGCGGATTGCGGTGAAGGGATGGAGGGCGCAGGTGGAGCTGACGCCGGATGAGGCGATGCCGCAGTTGGAGGCTCATGCGGCGGCGTTTCTTTACACGCATGTAGATGGGGAAGGGATGATGGGAGGATTTCCGACAGAGGTAGCGGCACGGCTGCGTGGGCTGACGAAGCGGCAACTGATTGTGGCGGGAGGGATTCGCACGCAGCAGGAAGTGGACGAGCTGGACGCGCTGGGAGCGGATGCGGTGGTGGGGATGGCGGTGTACACGAACCAGATGCAGGTGTGACGGCGGAGACGGCGTTGAAGGGGCCGGGGTCTGGAAACTGTTGACCCGGGCCAAATGGGTGATGTCGAATCCCACCCTTGCCGCAAAAACCAAAACGCGGCAAGGATGGGGCACCCAGCTGACTGAGGGCCGGATCAATGGGCCCTGGAATATGCTGAAGAAGAGAGAGCTTCCCACTTAAGCAGCGAAAGGAATCCCGAATCATGAATATGCGGCGGAGCGGCATTCGGCTGGCGAAGCGACTGGACGAAGTTGGTTTTTCGAACATCGTGCAGATACGGGACAAAGTGATGGAGCTCAAGGGCGCGGGGCAGCAGGTGCACATGTTTCACCAGGGCGAGCCGTTTTTTGAGACGCCGGACGTGATCAAGGGCGCCGCAGTAAAGGCGCTGGCCGAGAACCAGACACACTACGCGCCGTCGTCGGGTGTGCTGCCGCTGCGCAAGGCGCTGGTAGAAAAACTGGCAGCGAAGAACAAGATTGATGCAATGGCCGACGAGGTGATTGCGACGGTGGGCGGCTCGCAGGGACTTTACGCCGCCTTTCAGTGCGTGCTGGATCCGGGCGACGATGCACTGATATTTGCGCCCTATTGGACTCCAATCAGAGACCTGGTAACAGGGGCGCAGGCGCGGCCGCTGCTGGTGCCGACGGCGACCGCGCGCCGGAACGGAATCAAGAATACGCTGGAACAGTTTTCGACGCCGCAGACGCGGGCGATCTACTACAACACGCCGCAGAATCCGAGCGGACTGGTATTTACGCGGGCCGAGGCGGAAGAGGTGGCGGCGTTTGCCATGGAGCGCGACCTGGTGGTGATTGCCGACGAAGCATACGAGGACCTGGTATACGACGGCGAGCATTTTTCGATTGCGTCGCTGCCGGGAATGGCGGAGCGGACGATCACCTGCTACACGTTTTCGAAGACATACGCGATGACGGGATGGCGCGCGGGCTATGCGGTGGCGAAGGAGCCATTCATGACCGCGCTACGCAAGATCGTGCTGTACTCGACGAATGGCGTTACGACGTTTGTGCAGAATGCGATGATCGAGGCGCTGAAGACGCCGGAGGCGGAGATTGCGCGTCTGCGCGAGGAGTATCGCAAGCGGCGCGATCTGATTGTGGCCGGGCTGAACGAGGTGGGGCTGGAGTGCGCGCCGCCGGCGGGAGCGTTCTATGCGTTTCCGAACGTGGAGAAGGTGCACAAGAACAGCATGACCGCGGCGCAGATCCTGCTGGAGAAGGCACATATCGCGACGATTCCGGGATCGGCGTTCGGCGCGCAGGGCGAGGGCCATTTGAGGTTTGGATACGCGGTCACGATCGAAGAGATTGAAGGATGCGTGGAGGCGCTGAGGAAGTTTTTCGGGTGATAATCTGGCCCGAACATTTTCGCGGTTGCTGTAATGTCGGCATCGTGGCGTCCCACCCTAGTCGCAAAAGCAAAGGCGCGGCGAGGGTGGGGCACCCGGCAGGGGCTGAACCCCGCGATTTTATTGGGCATTCTGGCCTCACGTGCGGGGCCGTTGGCAACCAGAGTGGCAGGAGGAAGATCGGCGTGGGCCTGCATTTAACATGAAGCTGAAGAGTTTGCACCTTCAAGATGGAGACGACCATGCTGCGCGTAGGCTACCCGGCGATTCTACCCATTGAGTTGTTTCGCGACTACCCGGAAGGAATCGAGCTGATTCCAATTGCGGATACGCTCGATCACGATGTGGAGATCGATGTGTGGATTCCCGATGCGTATTCGAATCGCGCGCTGAAGGTGAGGCCGCATTTGACTGGAATCAAGCTGGTGCTTTCGCTGATGGCAGGGACGGAGTGGATTCCGCCGGCCGTGGGGCCGCATGTGACGATCTGCAGCGCGAGCGGAGCGCACAACATTGCGACGGCGGAGTGGACGATTGCTGCGGTTCTGGCCATGCTGAATTACTTTCCTCAGTACCAGGAGATTCAGCGCGCAGGCGTGTGGAAGCGACGGTTTGAGATACCCGCGCACTATGCGGCGGTGACGGGAGACAAGCGGCCGCTGTATCCGCCGGTGATGCGAGAGGAGCTGACGGGAAAGACGGTTTTGCTGGTCGGGTATGGGTCGATCGGCAAGGAGATCGAGCGGATGCTGGAGCCGTTCCACGTGAAACCGATTCGCGTGGCTCGGAGCGCGCGATCGGAGCCAACCGTGCACGCAGTTGCCGAGCTGGACGCACTGTTGCCGGAGGCGCAGGTGGTGATTCTGATTTTGCCGAGCACGGCAGAGTCGCATCACCTGATCGGGGCGCGACAGATGGAACTGATGCAGCAGGGAGCGCTGCTGGTGAATGCGGCGCGTGGGCCGATTGTGGATACGGACGCGCTGGTGGCGGCTCTGAAGGCAGGGCGGATTCGTGCGGCGGTGGATGTGACGGATCCGGAGCCGTTGCCGGATGGGCATCCGTTGTGGAGCTGCCCGAACCTGCTGATCACGCCGCACGTGGGCGGGTCGAGCCCGATGTTTGCGGCGCGGGCGGTGAAGGTGGCGGAGGGCGAACTGCGGCGGTACATGGCAGGCGAGCCGATGAGAAATGTGGTTCAGGCCGCGGCTTGAGTCGCAGCAGCGCGCTGCCAGTCGCGCAGGCCGAGCACGGCAAGGACGACGAGGCCAACGGAGAGGAAGGCTGTAAGCCAGAGACTCTTCCAGGCATACTCGCCAATATAGACGCCATCGATCGCGATCCAGAGAATCCAATTGGCGGTGTGCTTGCGCGCCTGCCACCAACTGGCGACAAGACTGTAGCTGGTGAGAGCCGCGTCGAGGTGGGGCAGTGCTGCGCCGAGGCGCACCATGAGCAAACCGAGCAGCCATGCGCCGATGGCTCCGACAAGAAGGCCGATGAGCCAGCCGCGCGGACGGAGAGGGACGACGATGACGGCGCCTTCGATTTGAAATCCGCGCCACCAGTGCCACCAGCCGTAGAGCGTGAAGGCGATGAAGAAGACCTGGAGGAGTGCGTCGGAGTAGAGGCGGGCCTGGTAGAAGACGACGAGGTAGAAAACATCTGCGGCGAGAACGACAGGCCAGCAGATGAGCAGGCGTTTGGTGGTGAGCCATATGCCGATCCAGGTGGTGAGGAAGCCGGCAAGCTCAATCCAGTTGGCGACGAACCAAGCTCCGATGGAGGCGAGGGTCATCGGGGCCGCAGTCCACGGGGGAAGGCCTGATTGACGGAATGGACCTTTGCGGAGACGCCTTTACGGGTCCACTCCCAGCAGCGCAATGCGGCGAGTAAAGCCGAGCCGGCTTCGGTGTGAAACCAGCGTGCGTGTCCGACGAGGTAATCGTTGACGGCGATGAGGGCTTTGGGCTCGGAGTGGAGAACGCCGAGGAAGTAGTCAGTTTCGCTGAGGGCGAACTCGGCGTGACAGAGAGCGGTCATGGGCGCGAGCGCGGCGGCCTCAGCGTCGGCGAGGGGGCGAACGGATTCGTATCCCCCGAGGAGGGCGTGGAGTGAGGGCAGGTCGACGTGGAGGCTGTCAGGCTTTGAGCTGGGATGGAGACAGAGCCAGTCGACGATGTTGCGCTCGATGGTCTGGGCAAGATCGTGAACGGCGTTGGTGCGGTCGGCGAGGCCGAAGTCGATGATGGCCGCGGCGCGGGGGGTGGGATCGCTGGTCCAGAGCATGTTGGAGGCGTGGAGATCGTTATGCGTCCAGAGGGGCGACAGTGAGCGTAAATGCGGACGGAGCTCGTGGTGGAACGGCTCGAGGAGTGCAAGTGCCTGTTCGGCGGCACCCTCGGCGGTTGGAAAGGCAACGAGGGCTGGACGGGCGGCGATGTAGGCGGAGAGCGCGGGAACCGAGTTGTCGGCGGCGAAGATGGTGAAGCCGGCGACGAGCGGGCGATTGAGACGGCGCGGAGCTGAGTAATCGTGGGCGGCGAGATGGAGTTGGGCGAGGGCAACGCCGGCGGCGTGGGCATGGGAATCTTCAAGAAAGGGAGTCCAGGAGAGCGCTTCGCGATAGAGGTCGACGCCGATCGGAGCCTGATGGACTTCGTAGGTCCACTCTCCAAGCTCGAGGGCGGTTTCGCCGTCCTCATTGGCGAGGACGCGCGGGACCGCAGCGCCGTTGGCGACGAGATGCGCAAGGAAGCGATGCTCTTCGAGGAGGCCCTCTGGATCGCGGACCGAGCGGGCATGGCGCTTGACGAAGACGCGTCCGTGACGCGTGGCAATGACGCTGGCTGCCGAGAAGGGGCGCGGGCTGACGGTGAGGATGCGCGTGGGGGCGATGTCGTGGGGAAAGCGCGCGAGGATGGGGCGCAGTTCATCGAGGGTGAGCGGAGGCCAGTCGGGCTCGACCCAGGATCCGTCGATTCCGTGTGCTCGTGCCGAGGTTGCGCTCATTGCTGAATCATCCGCGTATTCCAATCGAGTTTAAAACGTGTAGTGGGCTGAGAGCCGGATGGTGGAGGGTGCGCCGAGCCAGACGAATGTATCGCCGTAACTGGCACCGGTGTCTGACCAATAGCGTTTGTCAGTGATGTTGTTGGCGTAGAGGTGAAACGAGACGCGGCCCTGGTCGCCGCCGGGCGTGTAACGCGCGCCAAAGTTGAAGAGGTTGTAGCTGGGCACGCTCACCGCGTCGTCGCGCGTGGCTTCCTTGCGGCCGGTGTAGCTCCAGCCCGGCATCAGATGGAAGCCGCGCATACGCGGCACCGCGATGTCGGCAAAGAGATTGGAGTGAAGATGCGGCACGTTGATGACCAACTTGTTGTCGTAAGCGGGCGTGCCGGTGCCGGTAGAGATGGCGCTCATTGCTGCAGCCGAGGCGTTGAGGCTAAGCCAGTTGGCTGCTTTGCCTGCGGCGTTCAACTCGACGCCGCTGTGGGTCTCGCGGCCCTGCTGCTCGAAACACTTATCGCCGAGATTTCCGGCGGGGCAGAATGCATCCGGCCCGGTGAGAGTTTTGGGATAGAAGAATGGCGCAGTCATGTGGAAGAACGCGGTGGTGAGCAAAATGCGGCCGCTGGGCTCGTACTTTGCGCCGACCTCGGCCTGCCGCGTGAAAAATGGCGCAAGAAACTGGCTGCCATTGTCGGTCCAGAAAGGGCCCTGGGGGCCGAGCGACAACAGCACGCCGTAGTTTGAGTAGAGGGTCAGGTTCGTGATGGGGTTGTAGGTGACGGCGTACTGCGGGAGCCAGAGCGATTTGTTCGTGGGGGCGGGCGCGCATGGGTTTGGGTTTGATGCCGTGGCGGGATTGAGGTCAAGCGCGTTAGCGCAGGATGCATAGGCCGAGTAGTTGTGGTCGTGCAGCGGATTGTAGCGGCCACCGGCGATGAGCTGAATGTGACCGGGGAGGTGGATGCGATCCTGAATGACCAAGGCCGATTGATGGCTGTCTTCCCAAAGGCGGCGCGGCCCGGCGGATTCGAGGGGGCTCTCCTGCGGGATGGGCGCGAGGGGCTGGTAGACATTCTCAGAGCCGACGTAGGTGTAGACTGCGCCATCCTGCACAATGCCGCTGGGATCGTAGGGATTCTGAGCGGTGTAGAAGCCGGGCTGCTGGACACTGCGCAGAAAGAGTTCGCCGCCGCCGGTAATGTCCTGAGTAATGGCCCCCGTGTGGATGTGGCCGGTAATCATGGCTTGCGCGACAGCATCAATGCGGAGCTCGCCGGGATCGCGGTAGTCGTAGATGTCGTAAGTGCCGTCGGGCGCGAAGAACCACGGATAGGGCGCCGAGCCTGTGTTGCATTCGGTTTCAGCGTAGCAGCCGTAAGCGTAGATCACGTTGTCTTGAATGAGGGAGTGGCTGAAACTGGCCGCGGCAAAGGCAACCCATGTGGGCGAAAAGGAGTAGTTGAATCGTGCGCCGGTGTTGATTGTGTCGTAGGTGTCGGGCGGGCCCCAAGGCTGATCGCCAAGCATGGTTGAACGGTAGATGCGGTTGATGTCGGGCAGCGTAGTGGCGCCGAGGAGTTGATAGCCACTGCCGTCGCGCTCTGTTTTGTGCTGGTATTCAAAGTCGCCCTTGAGGATGGCCTTAGGGCTCAATTTCCAGTCGGCGGCGGCGGCACCGACTGCGCGCCAACCGTTGGTGTCATTCATGTAAGGAACGATGCGTTCAGCGCCAAGATTCACGCGCGCGCCGACTTGCTTCTGACTGCCAAATAGTTGGCCCAGATCAACTGCTCCGTAAGCGGTTCCGCGATGATCGGTGGCGAGGTCGACGGCCTTGATTGCGGACGGACGCTTGGTTACGTAGTCAATGAGCCCGCCGGCGTTGGCCACGCCGCTTTCAACGCCTGCAATGCCTTTGAGGAATTCGACGCTCTGCTTGTTCTCGAGCGGGACATCCTGCTCGCCGGCAATGGTCATTCCGTTCACTTCAAAACCGGTGGCCATATCGAGCGGGAATCCGCGAATCTGGTAGTCGCCGTAGTAACCGACGGGCACGTAATCGTCGGTGGCCGAGGCATCGTTCTTGACCACATCGGAGAGCAGGCGCGAAACCTGGTCGTTGAGCAGATCGCGCGTGACGACAGTGGCCGAGAGCGGTGTCTCCAGGAGCGGCGCGCCGTCGAGCGTGCCCACGGTGACGGTATCGGGCAGGTAGTCGCCATTGGTGGCGCCGTGCACGACGACGGTGGTGGAGACGGGGGGGATCTGGGGCGTGGCGGGCTGGTTGGCCGGGGAGTTTGGCGGCTGGGGGGCAGGCGTGGTTGGCGGGGCCTGGGCAAGGACGCAGGCAGGAACAGCGAGGCCGAAGAGAAGGAGGGTGCGGGCGGCAAGAGCGCGGGCGGCGACGAGCATGGGACTCCCTTGTTTCGAACAACTCTGAAACAAGGGCGCGCACGGTGAATTTCGAGGAAGAAGGCCCGAAAGGCCTGAAGAAAGCTTCCCACGCCGGCATTATCCGGATCGGGTTCGAGGGTATTTTCTCAGCCCCACTGTTGCGGAGCACCCCTGTTTCAATACGTATGATTCAAACACCAAACGGCGGTTGAGGCAAATGAGACGGCGCGGAATGCTGGGCTCGAAATGAGAAAAGGCTCACACGAGGGTCTGCAGGGGCTAAAG
>CAYWSR010000089.1:0-2209 GCA_964460385.1 uncultured Occallatibacter sp.
CCGACGGCGTATGCGCTGAATCACGCCGTGACTGCCCAAGGCGTGCAGGCGTTCATTGCTGCATCCGAGCAGGCGGGGCATATCCTGGACCGGCATGTGGACAAGAACGGCATATTGGGCGAGGACGCACGTGCCGAAGTTACGGATTACATCCGGACGAAAGAGCTTAAGCCGGACACAGTTCTGGCGCTGCGGGAACTGGTGGAGGACCTGAACCACGAGGTGGCTCTCTACAAGGAGTTCAAGGCGGTTCCGGCGAATCAGCAGACCAACGTGCGCAATGACATGTATGTGGCAAGCGAGGCGATCCGGTTGATGGAGAAGAGCCACAACCCGGCGTTCACGCCGGCGGAGACGACGGCGCTGACCACCTACAAGAGCCAGGTAGACGCAGCGACCAAGTTCATCCCTGCATGGGTGAAGGTAGCTGTAGCCCTGGCGCTGGGGATGGGGACGATGGTGGGCTGGAAGCGGATTGTGGTGACCGTGGGAGAAAAGATTGGCAAGGAACATCTGACATATGCCCAAGGAGCAGCCGCAGAGCTGGTGGCGATGGCAACTATATTTGCCGCCGACAACTTTGGGCTACCGGTGAGCACAACGCATGTATTGAGTTCGGGGGTTGCGGGCACCATGGTGGCCAATGGGAGCGGGTTGCAATGGGATACGCTGCGGAATATTGCGGCAGCGTGGGTGTTTACGCTGCCGGCGGCTGCCCTGCTTTCGGGGACGCTCTTCTATCTGTTCAGCCAGATCGCGCGTTAGGGGTCTCGGGTCCAGGGTCCAGTGTAGAAAGCGCAAGGCGGTATCGAGAAAAGGCGTCTGCTCTGGCGGGCGCTTCTTCTTTTTGGGGCGGCGCAGGGTCCTCGGCGGGGCTCGGGTTCGAGCTCAGGGTTCCGCAGAGAGGCCCTACTTCCGGTACGATACTGAGAGAGGTTCCGCGACTCCACCCTTCCGGCTACCAGGCCGTCGGGTGGCTTTTTTGTGAAGGACGGGCCATCCGGAAACGTCGGTTCTGGAGGGATTCGTCTTTTGGAGGGTCGCACGTGAGGAGCCATGGAATGAAGCACAAGACAAGGATGCAAGAAGTAAGGAAGCCAATCGCAGAATGAGTCTGAAAGCCAAGCTGGAAGCAGTGATTTATGCCGCGGAGGAGCCGGTCACGCTGGCCCAGCTCTCCGCATTGTTTGCCGCCGAGGCGCTGGAGTGGAAGGCGGAGCAGGCGGCGGAACAGGCCGCCAAGACCGAAGAGGAAGCTGCGCCGGAAATGGAGGCACTGCCGCTTGGGCTGGAACCTGAAGCGAAGACGGAGACCGCGGCTGAAGAGGAGACAGCGTCAAGCACAGAGGGCGTAGAAGCAAACGCCGGCGAAGAATCCGATTCTGCAGTTCAGGAACTGGCGAATTCGGCCGAACCCAGTGAGGCGGAGGCGCGGAAGCTGGCGCGGCAGAAGGAGCGCGAGGTTCGCGGGATCCTGCGCGGGATGGTGGACGAGCTGATTGCGCAATACGTGTCGGATGACCGGGGAGTGGAGATAAGGGAGATTGCGGGCGGCTACCGCATGGCGACCAAGGTGGAGTGCCACGACGCGGTGCGGATGTTTGTGAAGAGCCTGAAGCCGGCGATGAAGCTGTCGCTTCCGTCGCTGGAGACACTGGCGGTGATCGCCTACAAGCAGCCCGTGACAGCACCCGAGGTGAACGAGATTCGCGGGGTAGACTCTTCGGCGGTGTTCGGGTCGCTGCTGGCGAGGAAACTGATTGCGACGGCGGGGCGCAAGCAAGTGATTGGGCGGCCGATTCTCTACAAGACGACGCGGGAGTTTCTGCTGCGGTTTGGATTGAAGGACGTTTCCGAGCTGCCGTCGATGGAGGAGTTTGAGAAGCTGGCGGCGCTGGAGCTGGAAGAGCCGGAAGCGGCAGCCGAGAGCGTAGCCGCGGCGGGAGCCGGGTTCGAAGGTGAGCTGGAGTTTGAACTGAACACGGCGGAAGATCCGATGGAAGAAGCCGACAGTGAGGCAGAGGAGACGGCTGCCGAAGAGCGGCCGGCAGAAGCGGCCAGCGCGGAAGCCAAATAGGCAGGGAAGCCTGCGTCAAGCAAGTTGTAAAACAAGGCGGGTGAACCCCGCAGAGGCCGCGCCTGCTGCGCCCGAACCAAAGAGCAGGCAGAAACCGAGCGCAGCAATGCCTGCCAAGAAGAAGACTGCCCC
>CAYWSR010000089.1:2309-17043 GCA_964460385.1 uncultured Occallatibacter sp.
CAAAGAGCAGGCAGAAACCGAGCGCAGCAATGCCTGCCAAGAAGAAGACTGCCCCCAAAAAGACCGCCCCCCAAAAGACTGCCTCCAAAAGGACTTCCAAGAAGAAGCAGCTTGACGGCCTAGAACCGGCGCTAACCCAAGCGAAGGAAGAAGGCGCGCCCGAATTGAATTCACTGCAGGCGATCGAGGATCCGATCGGCGACGAGACGGATGGTGAGGGCGCGACCTCGATGAGCGAAGCCGAGGCTGAGGCGGCACCAGCGTTAGAGGCAGAGCGAGAAATTGAGGCGGACGCAGACGCGGCGGCAGGTGCAGAGCTGGTTGCGGAGCAGGAGCAAGACGGAGATGCAGATGGGGATGAGGGGGAAGAGACCGAGGCGAAGCCGCCGGTTAAGCTCGAGCGGCTGCAGAAGATTATGGCGCAGGCGGGCGTTGCAAGCCGGCGGGCGGCCGAGAAGCTGATCGAAGAGGGACGCGTTCAGGTGAACGGCAAGGTGGTGACCGAGCTAGGCACCAAGGCCGACGGGGGGCGGGACCACATTCGCGTGGATGGGAAGCTGCTGCACGGGGCAGAGCGGCTGCGCTACTTTGTGCTGAACAAGCCGAGGGGGTTCGTGACCACGGTGAAGGATCCGGAAGGCCGGCCGACCGTGATGCAGTTCTTTGAAAAGATGCGCGAGCGGCTGTATCCGGTGGGACGGCTGGACTACCTGAGCGAGGGGCTGCTGCTGGTGACCAACGATGGAGAACTGGCGAACCGGTTGACGAAGGCTTCGCTGGGCGTGGAGAAGACCTACCTTGTGAAGGTGGCGGGGGTGCCGACGGAAGCCGAGCTGGACAGACTGCGGGCGGGCGTGGCGATTGACAAGGGCGCACCCGGAGAGGGACGTGTGCGGACGTCGCCGGCGCGGGTTCGGCAGGTAAAGCACGGGGATAATCCCTGGTACGAGGTGGTGCTGGTGGAGGGGCGAAACCGCGAGCTGCGCAAGATGTTTGAAGAGATTGGGCACTTTGTGGAGAAGATCAGGCGGGTGGGTTACGGGCCGCTGGTGCTGGACCAGGAGCCGGGAAAGCTGCGCGAGCTGGACGAGCATGAGCTGACGTTGCTGCGCAAGGCGGCGGACGGGACGCTGCGGACGGCAAAAGCGAAATCGCTGTCCAAAGTGAAGTTTGAGGATTCGCTGCCGCCGGAGAAGCCGGCGTTTCGCGGGCAAGCCGGAAAGCCCAGGGCGTGGAAGAAGGACGGGGGAAAGAAGTCGTTTGGCGGGGCGAAGCCTGCGTTTGGCAGGAAAACAGATCGGCCGGACCAGAGCGCGGGAGCAAGGCCAGCATGGAAGCGAGACGACCGGGCCGGGCAGGATTCGGGAGGTCGGCCGCCGCAGCGGTACGGCGCGGGTGCGGGCGCGACCGGCAGGCCGACGAGCGCAGGGCCAACGGACGAGGGGCAACGACCCAGCAGGACGTTTGCGGACAGGCGCAGCGGCGGACGTACGTTCGAGAAAAAGCCTTCGTTTGGCAGGACCTTCGCAGGCAAGCCGCCGGCTGGCAGGAGCTTTGGAGAAAAACCGAGGGCTGGAGGGTTTGGCGACAAGCCACGAGGCGGTGGGTTTGGCGACAAGCCACGAGGCGGTGGGTTTGGCGACAAGCCGGAAGGCAGGAGTTTCCGGGACAAGCCAGCGGGTGAGGGCGCGTTTGGCGCGAAGCCAGCGTGGAAGAAGCCTGGAGACCGGCCTACCGGCGGTTTTGGGCGCAAGGTTGGTGGGAGTGACCGGCCACCGTTCAAGCGGACGTTCTCGCCGCGGCCGCCGACCGCACGCGAGGATGTTGAGCCGATGAACTTTGAACCGCGAAAGCCTTCGCGGTTGCGCATTGAGCCGATCGAGGGTACAGATCGAGGCCAGGAACGGAGGCCCGAGGGATTCAGGCCGCAGGGGGCACGGACCAGGGGTTCCGGGCCCGAGCGCGGCGACAGGCCTCGGGAGTTCAAGCCAAGGCCTTTCACGCCGCGGACTGAGACTGGCCGCGGCGGTGGTGGGCACGCGAGCGGTGGTGGAGCAAGGACTGGCCGGGCAAGTTTTGGACGGTCAAATTCTGGTAGGGATGGTGGCGGACGGACTGATTCTCCTCGTCCGTTCCGTGGCGAGGGCGGGCTGGCGAGGCCGTTTACTACCAGCAGCGGCAAGCCGCGCGCAGGCGGGCCGAGGCCGAGCAGCAAGCCGGGAAAGCCAACTGGAGCAGGTTGGAAGCCGAAGCCGGGTGGAAAGCCGGGATTCAAGTCGGGACCAAGGCCGGGAGGGTTCAAGGGCAAGCCGGGCGGGAAGCGGCGGGATTAGGCCATGTGGCGATGATAGTCAGGAAGAAACAAAAGTGTAGGTTCAGCAGAACAAGGAAGGATCACGAAGTGTATGCGATCCCACTCATCGCGATGAAACTGCGATGAATGGGGCACAGTGCGGGGCCAGGCGCGGCAACGTTGATTGCTGATACCGAATGAGGCGCAAAAGCATCAGATGGAGCATGAGCATGGAAAAGGCGACATTTGGAGCGGGATGCTTCTGGGGTGTGGAAGCGGCGTTTGCCGCGATTCCTGGAGTGAAGGCGACGGCAGTGGGCTACGAGGGCGGAAGCCTGGAGCGGCCGGGCTACCGAGACGTGTGCACAGATACGACCGGGCACGCCGAGGTGGTGGAACTCGACTTTGACCCGGCCGAGGTGAGCTACGACCAACTGCTGGATGCGTTTTTTGAGCTGCACGACCCGACCACGCTGAACCGGCAGGGGCCGGACTGGGGGACGCAGTACCGGTCGGCGATCTTCTTTCATTCCCCAGAGCAGGAAGCGCAGGCGAAGGCGAAGATTGAGCAACTGACGGCGGAGGGGCGCTACAAGCCGAAGCGGATTGTGACCAAGGTGGAACCGGCGCAGACCTTCTGGCGGGCAGAGGAGTACCACCAGCGGTACCTGGAGAAGCGCGGGCAAGCGAGCTGCCACATTTAGCCCGCAGCAGACGCCTCCGGGGGCTCGGGCTCAGGTTCGGGCTCGTCCGGAGTAGGTTCGGCGGGGGCTTCTGCTTCGCCGGGGACATCGGGAGGCGGCGCAGCGGCGGCGGCGCCAGACCCTGGCTCATCCATCCAAAGACAGACGATCCACCAGACGAGGACCACAACGTAAAGGGCTCTGTTCGCGTTGAAGAGCCGGTCACGGAGGTCGAGAAGCGGCTGCAGCTCCGCCTGGGTGCGGGGAGCGGCGCTCTTAGCGACGAATTGCATGATCGTCTGGACTGCGAGGCCGCCGATGGAAGCAGTGGAGAGGCCGATCGCGATGCGCTGGGTGTGGCTCTTCCAGGGCGCCTTGAATTTGCGCCCGAAGAGGACCACCATCAGGCCAAGCTCGATGTTGAGCAGGTTAACGAAGAGCGTGGTCTTCTCAGCAAAAAGGTCGAGGACCCGCAAAGTGGCCACCTGCGACTCGGCAGTGAGGGTCTTCCAGGACGGCCAGGGGCCCCACATCCACATGATGCTGGCAGTGACAAGCAGCAGCCCGACGAGATTGACGAGGAACAGTGAGCGGTGCACGCCGGAAAAGGCTTTGCGGGCAAGCTCAGCAATAACCAGCAGGCCCAGGATTGCCACGACATCGGCCAGGACGATGAGGACGGTGACGAACGTGATCTGGGGCAAGCGCTGGAAAAGCTCACGCTCGCAAAGCAGGCGGAGGGCCAAGGCGACGATGCTCGCGGTAAACCACGGGAAGAGGCGAGCCCGGTCGCGGCCAAGCAGAACCACCATGAGCACCAGCTGGGCTGCAAAGGTAAGGGTCCAGAGAATCTGAAGTGCCGTAAAGTGCCAATCGAAGTGCATTTTTGCCTTGTCCGGGCCGCGCGGTTGGGGTGCGGGCCTCTGTTTCAAGTTTAACTTGCAAATCTAACTTTGAAACTTGAGTGGCCGGAAGAGCGTGTGCGGAGATGATCGGTGTTGAGAGCGAGAGTGGGGCGTGACTGGCTGTGGGGACGATGCGGCAATGGCCCGGCAAAGAGCAAAATGCGCTATTCTTGAAGAGCGCGCCCGTAGCTCAGCTGGATAGAGCGAACGCCTCCGGAGCGTTAGGTCGGGAGTTCGAATCTCTCCGGGCGCACCATGAATTGCTTGAGCATTGAAGAGTCAGCCGCCCTGGAGCGGCTGATTGTGTTTTGGGCTGGTCTGCATCAGGATCGAGCCTTTTCACGCTGGACCCGGATCTCTTCCATCACGGACTGGATGAGGGCTTTGGCGCCATCGATGCCGGCGAGGACGGCCTGGAGGTCGAGAGCGGGTTTGGAGGGATTGCGGCTGGAGGCGCAATAGACGCCGTGCTGGCCGACCATGATGAGGGAGTCAGTGAGCAGGTCCATGGCCACGGCGAGCCTTCCCCGCTCAGGGCCCATCATGAACTCATAGCGCTCGAGTTCGGCGCGCTTTTCGTCGAAGATCGTCATGAATCAAGGGTAACGGATGAAGTGTGGGCGTGGCCTGAGATGCATCGAATCCCACCCTAGGCGCAAAGACAACTACACGCCGAGGGTGGGGCACCCGGCAATCCTTCGGGCCCTTGAATTCTGTGGGATTCAGTGTGAGGATTGTCGGCTCCCAGGTCTCAGAATCGAGACCTGGGGCACCCGCGGATTATCGGTGGGTCGGCGGCTTCAGAGGTTGAGCTTGCGCATGTAGTCGGCGTCGGCGCGGAGGGACTCGATGATGTCGCCGGTGAATTCTTCCTGCTCGATGAAGTAGTGCTTGAGGCCGGTGGCGGCGCGGAGGATGGGCTTGTAGTCGACGGTGCCCGTGCCCATGATGGTGGAATCCCAAGTGCCATCGGGCTTGCGGGCCATGTCCTTGACGTGGAGCAGCGGGAAGCGCTGGGGAGATTTGCTGAGGTAGTCGAGCGGGTTGCGTCCGGCGGCGACGACCCAACCGCAGTCCATCTCAAAGAAGACCAGCTTGGGATCGGTAAGGCGGAGGAGCTCGTCGTAGAAGGTGACGCCGGCCTCGGTGCCGAACTCGGGAGTGTGGTTGTGGTAGCCGAAGGACATGCCGGCGGCTTTGACCTTTTCGCCGATGCGGTTGAGCTCATCGGCAGTGAAGTGCCAATCGTCGAGGGTGAGCGGGCCGTGGGCAGCGGGATCGCGGTGCGCAGGCGAGGGGCAGACGATGTATTCAAGGCCGAGGTTGTGGCCGTACTCGATGAGCTCGTCGGTGTGTGCACGTAGCGGGGCGAGGGGGTGGTGGGTGCTGATGCAGCGCAGGCCGGCTTGGTCCATGGCGTGACGGAAGTCGGCAGCGGTGCGGTCGTAGTAGCCGGCGGCTTCGACTTCGGTGTAGCCGGCGGCGCGAACCGCCTTGAGCGTGCCATCGAAGTCCTTGGGAAGAAGCTCGCGGACGCTATAGAGCTGAAGGCCGATGGGCAGGCCGAGGGTTTTGGCGTTGAGGCGATCGGCGCCGAGAACGGCGGCAGCGGCAACTGCGCTGGAAGCTTGCATGAATGTCCTTCGAGAAACAGAGCTCATGGATGGGTTCTCCGGGGAGATCGATTCAACCCCCGATGGTCTTGGTGGCCGGGTCCCACAGGGCCACGTTGTGGTGGAAGTAAGAGTAGTTGGCCATGTGGCAGCCGATGGCGGCATGGTTGCCGAAGACTTCATCTTCGACGACATGCTGGCGGGTCTCGATGGCGCGGAAGAAGTTGGAGATGTGGACGGCGGTGTCGTCGTATCCCCTGGGCAGGGTGAAGGTCTCGCCGGTGGGATCGAAGGGCGTAGGCGGCGTGGGATGAGCCGCGTGCCACTCGTCGATGCCCTGCTGGCGCTGAGCCCTGGTCATGCCGTTCCAGCCGTAGCTCTCGAATTGAGGGGTGACGTCCTGCGGGGTGAAGGTGACGGATTTGCCAGTGACGACCAACGTTCCGGTTGAGCCGAAGAAGCTGAGGCGCTCGTCGCCGTCGCTGTTGTTCTGGTTGCAGTGGAGATGGAGTTGGAATCCGCCATCGGCCGAGGGGTAGTCGTAGATGGTCTCGAGCAGATCGGGAAAGTCGCGGCCGTCTTTGAAGTGATAGAGGCCGCCGGAGGAGTAGGCACGGGAGGCCGGAGCGTTGATGCCGGTGATGACCTGCATACCGGAGAGGAGGTGGACAAAGAGGTCGCCGCCGAGGCCCGATCCGTAGTCGGCGAAGAGACGCCAGCGGAAAAAGCGGACGGGATCGAAGGGGTGGGGAGGTGCGTCCTGAAGGAAGCGGTCCCAGTCGATGGTCTGGGGGCTGGCATCGGGGGCAATGGGATAGACCCATGCGCCGCCGGGTGAGTTGCGATTCCACTGCGCGTCGACAAAATGGACCTGGCCAAGGCGTCCGGAGGCGTAGATTTGGCGAGCCTTTTCGTAGAGGATGGAACTGACGCGCTGGCTGCCGGCCTGGAAGATGCGGCGGCCGGCCTGAACCGCGTCGACCATGGCGAAACCGTCGGCCACTGTGTGGGACATGGGTTTTTCGCAGTAGACGTCTTTGCCGGCCGCGACTGCGTCGAGGGTGACGCGGCGATGAAGATGGTCGCTGGTGGCAACGAAGACGGCGTCGACATCTTTGCGGTCGAGCAGCGAGCGGTAGTCGCGCGTGGTGGGAAAATCGGCGCCGTAGGCTTCGCGGGCGGCCGTGTGGCGGGTTTCGTAGAGGTCGGCAGCGCCGACGCAAACGCCCGTGGGGACATTGCGCGCGGAACGGAGCAGGTCGCAGCCGCGAATGCCGGTGCCGATGGAGACGAAGCGGATCTTGCGGCCGGAGTCGGCGGCGGAGTCCTGGGGGGCGAGAAGAGACGGCGGCTCCAGCGTTGTTGACTCTGCAATGGCGGCCTTTGCGGCGGCACCTACAGCGGCCGCACCTGCGCTCATACGTACAAAACTGCGCCTGGAAATCTGGAATGGGTTCACTTCGAGCTCCGAGGTCCGACAGCCATTCTCGCTCCCGGGCTGGCACCGTGTCCACCGCAACAAAGCTGGGACTTGCTGACGAGCCCAAGTACGATCTGTTGCCCAGCGTGGGAGAATTGAACTCGGGACAAACATGACAACCGAGCAGACGAACGAACCCGCCACCCCAGAAGATCCAACACCCGAAGTTCAGGAAGAGACACCTGAGATTCCGAAAGAGACGCTTGATGTTCCGGAAGAATCGGGCGAATCCTTCGCCGACCTGCTGAAGGACTTTGAGAAAAGCCACTCGCACCGGGCGAAAGCTGCGCCTGGAACTGCGCCAGGGAGTGCTGGTCGCCAACTCGAAGGGACGGTGGTGTCGCTGACCGCAGAGCAAGTGTTTCTGGACATCGGCTACAAGACGGAAGGCGTGCTGCCGCGAACGGCCTTTGAGCACAATGGCGAAGGCGTGAAGGCTGGCGATGTCTTCAACGTCTCCGTGACCGGCCGCAACGAGGAAGGCTACTACGAGCTCTCCCGATTCAAGGTGGCGCAGGTGCGCGACTGGTCGGCGATTGAAGCCGCATTCGCCGAGAAGACGGCCGTGGTCGGAACGGTGATCGAAGTGAGGAAGGGCGGCGCGACGGTGGACATCGGCGTGCGGGCATTCATGCCGGCGAGCCGCAGCGGAACGAAGGACGCGGCGGAGCTGGAGAAGCTGGTGGGGACGGAGATCACCTGCCGCATTACCAAGCTGGACGTGACCGACGAGGACGTGGTGGTGGACCGGCGCGTGGTGCTGGAAGAACAGGCGCGCGGGCTGATGGCAAATAAATTTGCCGCGATGCAGGAAGGCGAAACGGTGACGGGTACGGTGCGGTCGCTGATGCCCTATGGAGCGTTTGTTGACCTGGGCGGCGTGGATGGGCTGCTTCACGTGAGCGATATGGCGCACTGCCGCGTGACGAAGCCGGAAGATGTGGTGACGGTGGGCCAGGAGATTACGGTCAGGATTCTGAAGATCGATCCAGAGACGAGGAACATTTCGCTGGGGCTGAAGCAGCTGCAGGCGGAGCCGTGGGCGACTGTGCCGGAGCGGTTGAAGGTGGGCGAGCGCGTGAAGGGCCCGGTGACGCGGGTGATGGATTTTGGCGCGTTTGTGGAGATTGAGCCGGGGGTGGAGGGGCTGATCCACATTTCGGAGATGTCGTGGGGCAAGAAGGTGCGGCATCCGAGCGACGTGGTGAAGCCGGGCGACATGGTGGACGCGGAGATTCTGAGCGTGAAGCCGGAGGAGCGCCGGATTGCGCTGGGGTTGAAGCACGCGCTGAGCAATCCGTGGGCGGAGGCGGAGAGAAAGTATCCGGCTGGTTCGCAGGTGGAAGGGCCGGTGACGAAGATCATGGCCTTCGGCGCGTTTGTGGAGGTGGGCGAGGGCTTGGAGGGGATGGTCCACGTGAGCGAGATCGTGGCGGACCGTCGCATCAATCATCCGTCGGACGTGCTGCGCGCCGGTCAGCGGGTGAAGGCGATGGTGCTGGGCGTGGATACGGCGAAGCGGCAGATGAAGCTGAGCATGAAGCAACTGGTGCCGACCAGCATCGATGAGTACATTGCGGAACACAAGGTGGGGGATGTTGTATCAGGGCGCGTGGTGGAAGTGAACGGAGTTACGGCTGTAGCGGAATTGGGCGAAGGCATCCGTGCTACTTGTTGGGCGAGCAAGGCTGGCGCAGGAGCGGCGCCAGCGGCCACGGCTGTTGCGAGCGAGGGCAAGGTGGACCTTGGTGCGCTGTCGTCGATGCTGAAGTCGAAGTGGAAGGGGAATGCGCCGGCGGCAGATGCTAAGCCGGAAGCGGTGGCAGCGGGGCAGGTGCGCAGCTTCAAGATTGTGAAGCTGGATGCGGAGAAGAAGAGGATCGAAGTGGAGCTGGCGTGAGAATGAATCTTTTCCTGGCGTGCGGTCGCGTTCGCGGGTCTGTCGAACTACGCGGATTCGACTTGAACGTCGTCAGGGAAGAGCCGCGGATCGAAATCAAACGGCTCGATGCTCTCGAGGGATACGTGATCCCAGAAGCCAGTTCCTTCCGGATAGAGGATCACATTCCACGCAGGTACGATGACTGAAGGAACTGCTATTGCGAAGGGATTCATGGTAGCAGCAAAACTCTGCGGACCGTCGGTGAAAGCATCTCTGGCTTCACGAATGCTCTTGTAAAAGACAATGCAGCCGCCCTCGTAGAACACAATAGAGCCGCCCGTTTGGTAGTCTAGTCCGTGCTCCCCGGCGCCCGCGACTCGCATTCTCATCAAGGCGAGATTTGATGGGATTATATCTTTGGGAGTGTGGACAAGCCGTTCGAGAACAGGCACGCCTACCTCTATGGATGTGTATATCGCCTCCTGGCCCGCCCGATTCCAACGTCCTGGAAACGCGGCGGCACCGGCACCCGAAAGATTGGCGTACCTCTTCCTTGCAAGCCGGTCCAGGGTGAGAGGCTGCTGGGTGAGTAAAATCGCGGGATCGAGCTGAAGGTCGTCCGGAGTCAAAAATAGATTCCGTGCTCGATGCGGGCGAGAATGGGCTCAATCGAATCGATGCTATATCCGCTGGACTGGGCGAGCTGAAGAGGAGTCAAACCCTCCAAATCCTTGTTCGGCAACGAAAGCCATTTGGACGCCTTGATCTCGTCGCCGAAAGCCTCCACTGTACGGGCTACCAGGGCGCGGTAGTTGGCGAGAGCCCGGGCAGAAGCCACAGGATCAACCTGCGGAGCATGGGGCGCAGGGGACTTGACGCGGGGCTTTGGTGCGGTTGCCATACCAAATGATACCAAAATGCTGTTTGTCAGGCTGCTTAGATGTAGGCGTCGTCGATGTAGCACCACTTCCAGTTTTCGCCGCGTTCGGCGGACTGGATGAGGGGGTGCTGGGTCTCGTGGAAGTGGGCGCGGGCGTGGCGGTTGGGGGATGAGTCGCAACAGCCGACCTTGCCGCACTCGAGGCACATGCGCAGGTGAACCCATTGGCCGCCGATTTTCAGGCACTCCTCGCAGCCCTTGGTGTGGGGCTTCACTTTCTTGAGATGATCGGCGATGTGCGTACAGGTTGCGGGCATGGGGGGCCTCCGGAGGGTGGGTAGGTGCTATCAGGAAGATGATCGCAGCGGGGATGGGGATGCAGAACCAGCGAATCTCTCCTGAAGCGATAGCGAACAACGTCCCTCAGGGGCTAAAGCCCAAACTGGTTTTGCTGAGCTTACGGCTCGACTAAAGTCGAGCCCTGACTCATGGCTTCAACTCAGCGGAGTTCTTCAGCAAGTGGTAAGGTTCTGCCCTGACTCATGGCTTCAACTCAGCGGAGTTCTTCAGCAAGTGGTAAGGTCCTGCCCTGACTCATGGCTTCAATTCAGCGGAGTTCTTCAGCAAGTGGTAAGGTTCTGCCCTGACTCATTACGAGCCGACTCAGACCTTCCTTAGTTCAAGCTCTATTCGGTCCAGCCTTTGCAACGTTCGACAGCGCGCTGCCACTCGGCACGGCGGGCGGCGCGATGTTGCGGATCGATTGCGGGCGAGAAGCGGACGTCGCCCTGACGCTTGGCGGTGAGGTCTTCGGGGCCGGCCCAGAAGCCAGTGGCCAATCCGGCTAGATAGGCTGCGCCGAGGGCGGTGGTCTCAGTGACCTGGGGTCGGACGACGGGGACGTCGAGGATGTCGGCCTGGAACTGCATGAGTAGATTGTTGACGGCAGCGCCACCATCGACGCGGAGGGCGTCGAGCGGGACGGACTCTGCCTGGACGGCCTCAAGGACGTCGGCAACCTGGAAGGCGATGGCTTCAAGAGCGGCGCGGGCGATGTGGCCGGGCGTGGTGCCGCGGCGAAGGCCGATGAGCATGCCGCTGGCGTGGGGGTCCCAGTGAGGCGCGCCGAGACCGACAAAGGCAGGGACGAAGACGACTCCGCCGGTGTCGGGGACGCTGGCGGCGAGGGCTTCGACGTCGGCGGAGGAGCCGATGAGCTTGAAGTTGTCGCGGAGCCACTGGACGACCGCGCCGCCGATAAAGATGCTGCCCTCGAAAGCGTACTCGAGACGCTGGTGAGCGCTGGCGGCGAGGGTGGTGATGAGGCGGTTCCTGGAGCGGGCAAAGCGGGTGCCGATGTTCTGGAGGAGAAAACAGCCGGTACCGTAGGTGTTTTTGGCCTGGCCCGCGCTCCAGCAGAGCTGGCCGAAGAGCGCGGCTTGCTGGTCGCCGGCGATGCCGGCAATCTGAGCGCCGCTGAGGCCGAGAGTGGTGGTGACTTCGCCGACCTTCTGGCTGGACCAGACGACTTCAGGCAGGATGCTGGCGGGAATGTTGAAGATGCGGAGAAGCTCGGGGTCCCATTCGCCTTTGACGATGTTGTAGAGCAGGGTGCGGGAGGCGTTGGTAACGTCGGTGACGTGGCGATGGCCGCTGGTGAGGTGCCAGATGAGCCAGGTGTCGATGGTGCCGAATGCCAGCTCGCCCTTGTCGGCGCGGGTGCGCGCGCCGGGGACGTGGTCGAGGATCCAGGCGACCTTTGTGGCGGAGAAATAGGGGTCGAGGACGAGGCCGGTGCGGTTGGAGACGTCGTCGCCGAGGCCGGACTCCTCGAGGGCCTTGCACTGCGCGGCGGTGCGGCGGTCCTGCCAGACGATGGCGGGGTGGGTGGGCTTGCCGGTGGCGCGATCCCAGACGACGACGGTTTCACGCTGGTTGGTGATGCCGATTGCGGCGAGGTCGCTTGAGCGCGCGCCGGCCTTGGCGAGGACTTCGACGGCGCAGCTGAACTGGGAGGTGAGGATTTCGTTGGCGTCGTGCTCGACCCAGCCGGCCCGGGGATAAAACTGCTGGAACTCGTGCTGGGCGACGGCGACGATGGCGCCGGCCTGGTCGAAGAGAATGGCGCGGGAGCTGGTGGTTCCCTGATCGAGAGCGAGGATGTAGGGCATGGGTGGGGGTCTGCCTTCCGGGCACCAGTCAAACACGGAGAGGGGATGGGCGGCAAGAAGCGGGGAAGCGATGCTCCTTACGGCGCGATCTCGCGACCCGTGTCGAGGTCGCGCACAATTTCGAAGTCGTCGACCTTCGGGCCGCCGAGCAGGTAGCCCTTGAGGCTGGGTTTGTGAGCGGTGAGGGAGCGGAAGTCGTCGATCGACAGCACCACGGCATGGTCCGCGCCTTTGCGCGTGATGATCTGCGGGCCGTCGGTGCGCGCTGCGTCGATCAACTGGCCCAGCCGCCTTTTTGCTTCGGAAATCTGCCAGCGTGCCATTTCCGCCTCCGAGTTCACCAGATGAGATTTTGGGCTTTTTGGAGACCCTCCCTCAGGGGCTAAAGCCCGATCATTTTGTTGGCTTTATCGGCACGACTAAAGTCGTGCCCCGATACAAGGCATCGCCTCCGGCGAGTTTTTCCGCGACCTGTAAAGCCGCCGCTCGCTTGTTGATCTTATCGGCACGACTGAAGTCGTCCCCTTTCAAAACACCAGCTCAGCACAATTACTTCGCAGACTGCTTACTGCACGTTTCCGGCGGAGGGTTCGAAGACGACGTTGGAGAGGATGGCGGTGTCGGACTTGTCGGGCAGGTGGGAGCAGAAGCCGATGCCGACGTAGAAGGGCGCATCGAAGGGAAGGTGAATGGGCGGGCCGAACTGGCGCATCGGCTCGCCGTCGAGGGAAACCCAAAGCGTGAAGGCGTCGCCTTGCTTCTCAAGGCCGATGCGCTGAGCGTTGATGGGAACAAGACTGTCAGGGGATTCGCCGCCGGGACGGCCGCCTCGGCTGCCGATGCGGTATTCAACGTCGTTGACGCGGACACCCTTTTGCGGGCGCTGGGCGATGGAGATCATGCCTGCGCCATGGAGCGAGACGACCACTTCTTTGGAGTCGTCGTCGAGACTCTGGCGAATGACGAGGACGGCCTTGCGGTCGCCGTAGCCGTTGGGGTCGGGGAAACGGACGTCGGCGGCGAGCGAGACGTCGGCCGAGGCGCGCCGCCAGAGATAACGGAACTCGTCGCGCATGTACCAGACGTTGTAACCGGCGGAGTGGATGGTGTATTCGCCACTGGCGGAGTCGAAGGAGGCGCTGCCAGGAACGAGAGCGGAGCCAACGTCGGACTGGCCCTGGAAGATGCCGATGGGCGTGTTGAATGTCGTGGTTGGGCGGTGAAAGTCCGCGGGCGGCGCGACCTGGGTGTGAGTGGCGGAGCCGGGCTGGGCCCAGGCGGGTGGTGCGGGGGCCGGTTGGGCGGGTGTTTGCGATTGGCCGAAGGAGGAATGGGGTGCAAGGGTGAAGGCGAACAAGAGGAGAGATGCGATTGTCCGGATGGGTGCGTAGAGGCCGCGGATTTGCATAGGGAAAAACTCTAGCAGAGAAGAACGAAGCAGAGAACACCGGGCGGAGCCAGCCGGCCGAATCAATGTTCAGGTCTGGAGTATGGGTCAGAGGGCGGGGTGGACGGTGGGACAGACGGGTGGGCGAAGTTCTTCTTCATGCGGTTGAAGTCGATGCCAAATTTGGGGTCATCGCGCGTGCCGGTTACCTGGAAAGGAACTTCGGTTCCTGCACCATCTTTCTTGAAGAAGCGATCGGCGGGCTTGGCGAGAGCGCCGAGGAAGCCGCCGAGCATTTGGGAAACGGTAGCATCCATGGCGGCAGTGCCGGTGAAGTTGATTGCACCGTTGTCGAGGCCGTAGGCGCCACTCACGCGAATAGTGGAGCCGGGGACGGTGTAGGTGAGATTGGGGAGGGTGATGACGCCGTTGGCCAATTGAAAGTCGCTGACCATGGTGGATTGGATGCTGTTGGAGTCGGTGGTTTTGATGTCTTTGGGGCGGCCCTGGCCGCGGAGGCTGAGCTGGCGCAGGCCGTCCTGAATCTTCTGGCTGGTGAATGTGGCCTGATCGAGCACGAAGGAGCCCTTAAGGGTCATGCGCTTTTCAACGGAGTCGGTTCCGGGAGGGATGTGGAGGCGCGCCCTGGTGGTGACGTTCGCAGTGAGGATGGGCGGGCCGGTGCGGCTGGTGAGGCGCAGGAAGTCTTCGATGCGGGCGCGGTCGATGTCGATGTTGAAGTCGATGTCTTTGCCTTCGCCGAGAGGAACTGGGACAAGTTTGGCGGAGTCGGTGGAGGCCTGGGCCAAGGGCACACCTGGTTTGACGCGAGCTACCTGGCCGCGAAGGGTGAAGTGGGAATGACCGAGAGTGGCGTCGACCGGATCGAGGACGGTGTCGCCATTGGTGGCGTCGATGCGGGCGTGAAACGTGGTGGTGAGGGCGAGGGGTTGGCCAAAATCGGTGAGACGGAAGTCGGGAGTGAAGGTCTGGCCATCGGCGGTGAGCTCGCGCAGGGTGCCCTGGAATTGGCCGGTGGAGGAGAGGATGCCGGCGATGCCTTTGAAGTCAGAGAGGTCGGCGTGATCGAAAGTGTACTTGCCGCTAACGGGGCTCTCGCCGGGATCCGCGACGTTCCACGGGCCGAAACTGCCGTTGGTGTGGACAGCGCCGTGGGGGCGCGGATTGGTGAGGTCGGCGACAAAGTCCATGGGGCCGGCGGAGCTCACGTGGGTGAGGGTGAGATGAGAGATGGGAATCTCGAGGGGGAGCTTGCCCGGTTTGTCGGTTTCAAGCACCATGCGTGCGTCGGTGCAAACAATCGTGTCGATCTCAATGGCTGCCGAATAGCCGGGAGCGGCGGGGGCGGCGGCATGGATGAAGTGAGAACGAGGCGGCAAGTGGATCTCAAGGCCTTTCAGCTCAACGGTGGAGATGTGA
>CAYWSR010000090.1:0-16992 GCA_964460385.1 uncultured Occallatibacter sp.
CTTCCAGATGCTTGAAGAACTTGGTGTCAATCGACATCACGTCTTCAAAGTGCCCGTGCTTCGGGCAATCCTTCACCATCAGGATCTGGCCATCGCGCTCGATAATCTGCGCCTTGATTTCGCCCACTTTTTCGTTCAGCAGCACTTCGTGCGGCAGCTTGCCGTCCAAAATCTGCTTGCGGATCTCAGGCACGCACTTCGGACAAAGCGAGTCCGTCGTCCGCGGCCAGCCCAGCGGAGGCTTCTCCTTCTGCCAGCTCTTCTGCAGAGGCTTGTCGCTCCACTTCGGCGTAAACGCGTCGTTCGGGCTGATGCGGTTCAACCGCTCAAAGACCACCCACGCTCCCTGTGCCGCGTAGACGGCTGCCTTCTCCACATACTTGATCGCTTTGGCCATTGTGTTGCTTTCTCCTCTGAATTTTGGTTTTCGTTCTCTGCTGTTCCGCTTCTGTCTTGCCCTAGACCCCAGACCCTGTCTTTCGGTCCCTGTTTTCCTAAACCCTGTCCCCAAAACCTTTGCCCTGCCTTTAAAGTCTGGGGAGTCATTCAAAGGGTAACCGCCGCCCCTCGTCAACCCAACCCCCCAGCAGCGAACGGCGGAATCTGACCCCGAATGGTTAATTGGGCACACTGAACGGATCGGCCCACTCGCCGCTATCGTCCTTTGTCACCATGAAGATGCATCAATTCACGGTGAGTGAGAATGTCGTCGGCTGCAGCGTTCCGGAAGTCGCGGTCACCGTGTGTCGGCGAACGGTGATAGAAGCCGGTGCAACCGTTTCACTCGGCTCGCGTTATACTGCTGCGGAATCCACCGAACCATGAAACCAGTTGCAATGCGAGATAGAGAGCACCGTTTTTCGCGCGGATATGTGTGGCTATTTTTGCTGGCCGTGATCGGTCTGCCGCGATTCTCCGATGCGCAGACTGGGACTCCGGCTCCCAATGAATGGACATGGGTCAACGGAGCCAATGAGAACGGCCCCGTCCTGTGCGACCCCTTACCATGCACCCCAGGCGTTTTCGCCCCCGGAGTTATTCCGCCGCCACTCGAACTTGCCAACACCTGGACTGACTTGAAGGGCAAGCTCTGGCTGTATGGCGGCGCACTGGGATCGGTGTCAGAAGGCCCAGTGGGCGGCAGTGTTTGGGAGTTCGATCCATCGCTTAGCGAATGGGCCTGGATGGCTGGCAGCGACTCGTACAGCGACGATACAGCCATCTACGGCACATTGGGCGTTCCAGCAGCCGACAACCATCCAGGCTGGCGCCTCGGATCGGCGAGCTGGGCCGACAGTCAAGGCCGGCTTTGGGTCTTCGGCGGCTATGGCTACACCACCAACGGGGCCCAGCAGACTATATTTCTGAATGATCTTTGGGTGTTCGACCCGTCCACCACCTACTGGACCTGGATGGGCGGTTCTGCGCAGGGCAGTGTGCCTGCGGTATACGGCACAATGGGCACTCCCGCAGCCGCGAATTTGCCCCCTGCGCGTATCTTTGCGTCCACGTGGACTGACAAGAGCGGCAGGTTCTGGCTTTATGGCGGCCAATCCGCATCCTTTGATCTCACTGGCAGTGATGCATACCTTAACGACATGTGGGTCTACGATCCATCGGCCGCCACGTGGGAGTGGGTTTCAGGAAATACCCAGACAACACAAAGCCCGTTTCAAACCGCGGTCTACGGGACATTGGGTGTGCCCTCGTCTTCTAACTCTCCAGGGGCGCGAATATGGGATTCAACTTGGACCGACAACAATGGAAACCTCTGGCTCTTTAGCGGCTTGTCCGAGCCCAACGATCTTTGGGAGTTCAACCCCGCCACCAGCCAGTGGGCATGGATGGCAGGAAGCAATGTGCTGGGCACTGAAACTTGCGGAGGCACACCCTTTCCTCCATGCCCGGAACATGGCTTCTATGGAACCCTGGGCGTTCCTGCCCCTGGGAACATTCCTGGCGCGCGTCAAAACGCCCTTGGCTGGACCGACAAGGACGGCAGCTTCTGGCTCTTCGGCGGCGAGGGGGAGGACGCCGAAAGCGATGCCGGGACTCTCAACGATCTCTGGAAGTTCAACCCCTTAACCAACCAGTGGGCGTGGGTGGGCGGAAACAGCACCTTCATCTGCGGGATCGGAATGTATGGATATGAGTGTCTTGAAGTTCCCGTCTTCGGAACCATGGGCGCTCCCTCCGCTTCAAACAACCCCGGGGGCCGTCAGGGGGCAGCAACTTGGGTCGACAACAGCGGCAACCTCTGGCTCTTCAGTGGCGCCTCGACCACATCCAATGGGGGATCGGCCCAGCTCAACGACACCTGGGAATACAGCCCTTCAGCAAGCAGCCTGCCGCCGGCCATCACGCCCATCTTCAGCTTGCCTGCCGGAAACTACCAGAGTACGCAGACCTTGACCATCTCCAACGGAATGAACAACGCCAGCTTCTTCTACACTACCGACGGAACCACCCCGACATCCAATTCGTCCCTCTATACCGGACCCATCACAATTTCATCCACTCAGACTGTTCAGGCCATTGCCACCGGACCGGGATATCCCCAGAGCGGCTTGACCTCGGCCACGTACAGCTTCCAGGCCGACCCTCCCACCTTCAGTGAACCGGCTGGAACTTACGATTCCGCCATTATGGTGAGCATCGCCGATGGCACAAACAACGCAGCCATCTACTACACCACCGACGGATCCACTCCAACGTCCGCTTCCACCCAGTACATGGACGACTTCCCCTTCACAGTTTCATCTTCAGAGACCATCAAGGCGATCGCCGTGGCCAACGGCTACAGCAGCCCAGTTGCCAGCATCAGCTACATAATCGTCTTGCCTGGCATCTCCCTGACGGCCCTGCCAAGCTCTCTGACATTGAAATCGGGAGATTCCGGGACGGTGACCATTACGGTAACTCCTTCGGACGGCTTCAACTCCGTCGTCGGTTTTGCCTGCTCCGGATTGCCAAGTGGGGCAACCTGCTCCTTCAGTCCCGCCACCGTTACACCCGCGGCTGCCGCGGTAACAACCCAGCTCACCATAACTGCCGGGCAATCCGCGGCCCTTCGCCCTGATTCACGGTCTCCGTTCCCGGCTCCAGTCCTGGCTCTAGCCGTTTGCCTTTTCTCGTTCAAGCGTCGCCGAGCCGGGCAGTTCTTTTTCCTTGCGATAGCTGCCATCACCTTCAGCCTGGCTACCGCATGCGGCAGCGGAGGCTCCGGCTCTGGTGGCGGCGGGGGCGGCACTCAGCCCGTCACATCGACAGTCACCGTCACGGCCACATCGGGCACAGTTCAGCAGACCGCCACCATCCAACTCACGCTGAACTAGCGCTGAATCATTTTCTTCCCGCTGTCTAAATGCCTCAGTTCACCGTCAGCGTGAACGTCGTCGTCTCCTGCAGCATCCCAGACGTTGCAGTCACCGTCACCGTCGATGTAACCGGCTGCGTTCCACCGCCGCCCCCACCACCCCCGCCCGACCCGGAACTCCCACCACCCCCACATCCATTTACCATTCCCACACCAGCTAGGCCAACCGCCAGCACCACCAGCATCGGCAAGCTCCTGCGCTTCCGCCATCCCAGCCAGCAAAACGCAGCTGCCAAGCCCATCACCGGAACCCCCGGCATCTCCCGCCGATGCAAACTCGCGTTGTTCAATGCGGCCGTCAACATCACCGTCGTGAACGTGGTCACCGGAGGCGTAACCGTCGTCGGCAAGAAGCTGCATGTTACCCCCGCAGGCAATCCCGAGCAACCGAATGAAACTGCCGAATCGAATCCACCTACAGTGGCAATCGAGACGGTAGCAGGGACGCTCGATCCGGAGTTCACTTGAACAGAAGAGGGCGACACTGCGAGGGAGAACCCCGGCGTGATCGTATACTTCGCACTCACAACTGCGCTGTTTGTATACCCATCCGCAACAGCCACGGCCTCGATAGTCTCGCTCAACAGGACCGTGATTGGACCGCCATAAATCTTCGAGCTCGCTATTGGTGTCGTCCCGTCAGTTGTGTAATAGATAAAGGCGCCGGCGGTACTGTCGGTGAGCGTCACGCTCTGTGCGGACTGATAGCTGCCGGGCGAAGGGCTGAAAACAGGCGAAGCCGCAGTTTGTGGCAGGTTAATGGTGTATGTGCCTTGAGTGACCGGGCTATCGATGGAACCGGGAGCTAGGGCTATGGCCTGGATGGTCTCCGTCGAAGACACCGGGATCGGGCCTGTGTAAGCGAGCCCAGTCTGTGGCGTCACAGTACCGCTGAACGGAGCATAAAAGCTGTTGATTCCGACATAAATTGTGGCTCCCGGGGTTGCGTCGGTAATAGTCACGGTCTGCGCCGAGGAGTAAGTCCCGGGGGCAAGAGAAAACACCGGCGCTGCAGTCAAGGGGGAGTTTGGGGCTTGCGCAAGATCAAGCTTGGCCACGAAGGCGTCCTCGCCTGCGTTCTGCACACTCTGGAGCGCGCCTTGAGTCACGGGAAAACTCGTCACCGGCAAGCTTATCGAGCTCGTTATGCCAACAATGTAGACGTTATTCTGGACATCGATTGCCAGCCCTGATACATAATCCGGAACCGTCTCATCGTTACCACCCACGTAGGACGAGTAAAGGAGTTGGCTCCCGGCAGGATTCAACTCGGATACAAAGCCCTCCGGCGCGTTGACCACTTGCTGAAATCCATCAGCGGTAACCGGAAAATCGAGCGAACTAGTGGCCCCCGCAACGATCACATTGCCTGCTCCATCCAACGCGATTGCCTGGCCAAAGTCGCCTCCCTCCAGAAAATCACCCCCGTTCTGCCCACCGGACCCCGTGCCCCCAAGAAAGGTCGAAAACACGAGGGATGTGCCCGCGGGATTGAACTCCGTTACGAACGCATTCGCAAAGGGATTTATCGAACCCGGCAACAGTCCGTTCAATTGTTCTTGAAATGCGCCTGAAGTGGTCGGAAAATCCCAGGAGAAAGTACCACCGGTCACATAGGCGTTCCCTTGCCCGTTTACAGTTATGCCTCGAACTCCATCCGAAAACTCCCCTCCAAGATAAGTTGAATAGGTCAAGCCCGTCCCGGAAGGATTAAGCTTTGTCACGAATCCTGTGGAGTTCCCTAACTCGATGCTCGCATAGTTATTCAATTGAAAAGCCCCGGCCGTGACCGGAAAATCTTGCGATCCTGTAATGCCCCCCACATATGCGTCCCCAGATCCATCCACAGCAATCGCTACTCCCGCTTCTCCCGTGCTTCCCCCCAAAAATGTGGAGTACACCAGGCTTGAGCCTCCCGCATTCAATTTGGAAACAAAACCCGTCGCTCCACCGGCGTTACCAGAGATGGCCAAGTCAGCCTTTGCTTGGGGTTCGAATGCATTCGGCGTGGTTGGGAAATCAAGGGAATAGGTGACCCCTGTGAGATACGCTCTCCCTTGGTTGTCGACGGCAATCCCATAAATTACATCATTATCGGAACCACCCAGGTACGTAGAATAGACAAGACCGCTTCCAGAAGAGTTGAGCTTCGTAATGAATCCGGCTTGATAATTGGCAGATTCT
The DNA here is from genome assembly GCA_964460385.1 of uncultured Occallatibacter sp. Lineage (GTDB taxonomy): Bacteria > Acidobacteriota > Terriglobia > Terriglobales > Acidobacteriaceae > Telmatobacter. The sequence goes on from CAYWSR010000090.1 coordinate 5,561, forward strand.
TTCTTAGCTGCTTGGAGCGCGCCAGCCGTGGTTGGAAAGTCTGGGGACGCCGTTTCCCCCGCCACATAGGCGTTGCCCTCTGCGTCGACTGCGATTGCAAACCCCTGCTCGCCCCAATTAGCGGGGTTCGTGCCTCCCAGGTACGTCGAATAGAGCACCGCTGTCCCGTCGGTATTCAGTTTGGTGACGAAGGCAGTCCCATTTTCCGAGTTCCCCGCGCCCGGACAGCTTTCACTCGTGTTTGCGCAAAGTTCCTTGTTTGCGGTTTGAAACGCGCTGGAACTCGTCGGAAAATCAAAAGCCTCCGTCATTCCGGTCACATAGGCGTTGCCCGCGCTATCGACAGCGACTGCATTCGCCCAGCTATCTCCCACGCAGATTGTTCCAGCGGCGCAAGCTCCCGTGCCTCCCAGCAATGTGGAATAGACAAGCAATGGATCGATAACTAGTTCCCGGCTCCGATCGTATTTGCCTAGCGTGAAACGCACTCTGTTCTTCGTAAGCAGCTTGTAGCGTACCGCTACGCTTCGGCGCCTGCCGTCCAATTCCTGATATGCGATCGGTCTGCGCAACCGCACCTCTCCAGCATGGGTTCTCAATACAAGGTCGCCCGAGGCGTGATCGAGTTGCGGTCTGCCCCCCGTCAATCGAAAAGCAATTCTCGCCGGATCGGCACCCGCAGAGATCGCAAAGTCATGTTCAAGTTGCCGCCCGCTTCCGTAATAGGTCAGGTCGATGCCTGGGTAAACCTGCTTGAACCCTACGCGCCCGTAATTCGGGATGTTCGAACGCCAGTTTGCAGAGTTGCTGCCTATGAAATAGTTTGATCGCGTGATCTGCTGATCTTCCAAGCTGGCCGCCGGGTTGAGGTTGGCTTCCGTCAGTTGCATTCGCACGATAGATTTCAGCTGATTGCCAGCCCTGTCCAACCGACCCGCTTCTCCGAGCACTAGCACGGCCTCATTGGGCCGCAGAAAAAGTGTGTACCCCGGCCCACGGGAGAGAAACTGGACACTGGGGTCCGCCTGCCCTTGGTTCAGCTCAAAGGTCAATGGCCGTTTGCCAAAGCTTTCCATCAGCCGGGGCCGATTCTTCACGGCTTCGCCACTGCGGCTCAAAGGTTGTGATTCGTCGCGTGACACTCCTGCAGCCCCCGCACTCCAAGCTGCCCCACCCAACGCAACGACACACGCACAGAACGAAGTCCACGACACAACCCGCCTGACGATTCGCATAGATAAAGACCATCCGAATGAAAGATGGCTCGAATTCTACCCCCTGCCAGCCCCGCTCGTCCGTGTTGCCCTTGTGTTCCTCGCGCATTTCTATCTCGCCGGCAACGCCCCGCACAATGCCCATCGAGGGGCTCCGGTTCTGGCCACCGACATCTGCCATCGAGAATCTGTCATTCGCCTCGTGCGCAGAATTTCCCCCTTCCTGCGCACATCGATTCGCCTCAGCCAGACAGCCCTCAGCCGGTTCCTGGCCCCTTGATCTTCTCCCAGGACCCGTACGAAAGCCTTCCGGCTCTTAGTGGGGATCGTTATTCACCCCCGCCCAGGCCTGCGACTCTGCTCGCGCGATTGAACGGTTCTTGTTATATGAAAAGCCCCAATTTTGCCTCAAATGCCCCAATCCATCCCGCGCTTTTCTGTCGATTCCGGGCCTCTGCCTTCCACATCTTATTGATTCTGAATTAGATACATCCAGTTTCCGCAGTCTTCAGCAACACCGAATTCCCTAAATCAAAAAAGTCACTTAGATTCCTCATCTTCCAGCCAACTCCCATAGACATCTAGGGAGAAATCATCCTCCTCAAGCTGTTTTTCACGCAATTTCACCCCGAATGATCGCCAAAATCACAACCGATTTCCCCTGTTTCGCCAATCCCTGTGAATTGTCTGCCGCGCCTTTGCACATAATTTCCCCTTCCCGGCGCACAATCGATCCATGACTGCCCAAACGACTCTCGGTCCCCCTGCTCCCACACCCCTCACCCGAAACCCCTCTCCCTGCCTCTCGGTTCCTTGCTCCCCTTGGTCCCATGATCCCGGCCCATCTCCGGCGCGCGCCGAGAACATTAAAAAAGCGCACCAAATCTTCGCACGATCTTCTTCTTCATTCTCTTAGCCTGGAAATCGCTGCTTCCCCCCTCCCCACCCCCTGTGGAAAACTCAGTACCATTTCAGCAACTATCGGCAAATAAATGAGTTACCGTGCCGAACGTTGCAAAAAACAGCCCCAAAACAGCCCCAAAAACAGCCCCAAAACGCCTGTTTTCGCTCGGTTTTGACGCTTTTTCATGCCAAAACAGCCATTTTCCACGTCGATTCATTCTGATCCCTGATCCCCGATTTCTGTATTGACGAATGCAGCACACCAATTCGGCGACTCTGCGCTTCTCCCGTTGACGTCACAAACCCATCCGCGCACACTAAAGGCGGCCTCTTCGCGAGTGCCCGATTGAAGTGTTTCTTATGAGCAGTTATCCTCCTCCGCCGCCAGCTAGCGTCGGCCAGCGCATTGACGAGGCCATCGAACTGATCGAGATGGAAATCCGCCACGCCGCCGCCTACATCAACGCCGCCGTCATCCCCGAGGTTCGCCGCGAATCCATCTCCGCCCTGCGCACCATCTCCAACACTCTGCAGAGCTTCGCCGACAAGCTGGAACCCAAGTCGCCACAGCCGCCTCCTCCGCCCGGCCAGGCGCCTCGCTCCTGATGCCAGGCTTCTCGCTCCCGATGTTCGCCGCATTGCGCCAGCGCCCATTTTCTTCTGTCGTCGCTCTCTCGCTCCTTCTCTGTCTCACCGTCACCGGCTGCCAAAAGAAGCAGCCCAAGTCGCCTCCCGTTACTCAAACCGCTCCCATAGAGCCCGAGCCCGAGCCGCAATCTCTCCCGCCCCAAACCTCCCAGGCCCGCCCGCTCGCACGCATCCCCATCACCCCCGTGCCCCCCGGCGGCACCACCCTCGACGACATCGACTTCATCGCCACTCATCGCCCCATCCAAACCGAGGAAGGCCTCGCCACCTGGTACACAGCCGCGAAAGGCCGCAAAGCCGCCAACGGCCAGCTCTTCGACGACGACGCCATGACCGCTGCGCATCGCACCCTGCCCATGGGCTCGCTCGTCGTCGTCACCAATCTCAAGACACGCCAATCCGCCGCGCTGCGCATCACCGACCGCGGTCCCTTCGCTGACGGCCGCATCCTCGACCTCACCATTGCCGCCGCAAAATCCATCGGCCTCTACCGAGCCGGCCTCGCCCCCGTGCGCATCCAGGTCTATCAGGTTCCCAAACCCATCGACACGGGCGGCCGCTGGTGCGTCCAGATCGGCTCGTTCTCGACAGAGGACTCCGCCCTCGCCCTCAAGAAGCAGCTTCTCCGCCGCTACCCCACAGCCAACGTGATCGAGTTTCCCGGCGAGAACAGCTACTGGGTCCGCATCCGCCCCGAATGGGACGACCGCGCCCAGGCCGAACAGATTGCCGCCACACTCCGCCCCTCCGAAGGCTCAGCTTTTCTTACCCGCCTAGACTAACGTCCTCCGCGCAAAAGAAAAAAAGGCCGGTGCGCTTCCGCCAGCCTCTTTCGTTCAAATCCTGCCCTCTACTTTTGAGCCATCGCCGTCTGCACAGGTTTCTGTGCCCCCGGCGGATTCACTTGTGCGTTCAGGAAACCCGTCAGGTCGTCCACGTCCTGTTTCGTGCCCACCATCGGCGGCATGAACTTGTGGTACGGTGAGTCGGCCTTGTAATCGTGCAGCATTGAAATGAAGCTGCCGATATTCGCCCGGTCCCGCCCCTCGAGCAACTGCGTCAGCGGCCGGTATCCATTCAGCGTGTGGCACGATCCGCACTCGCCGCGGAAGATCGCTTCGCCGCGCGAATAGCTTGAGGCCGAATTCCCTCCAGTGCCCGTGCTGCCCCACACCCAGTTCGAGCGCGACAGATAACCTTCCTGATTTATGCGCGCCACGTACGGCACCCTCACGCCATTCGAATACATCCACCGCCCGATCACATACGGCTTGCGCAGCATCTCTCTCGAGTACTCGCCCGCCCCCGTCGCCATCAACGCCAGCATCAGCACGGCCAGCGCATGCGACAGGTTGAACTCCACCGGGTTCCGATAGGCCAGGTAGTACGCCACGCCCACAATCGTTGCCGAAGTCACAATGATCACCAGCGCCATGCGCGTAACCACCGAGAACGTCCCCGACCCGATGGTGTCGATTCCCAGCGCCAGCAGCGCCTGCTGCGAAGCAGGAACCATCATGTAGTACCAGATCATGAGGAAGGGCATCAGCACAAACGACGGCACCAGCCACTTCACTGACCACTTCACCAGGGAGCTCTTCAGCGCCGGCTGTTTGTCTCCGTCAATCCGGCTCGCCGTGATCAGCGCCCAGATCCCGGCCAGCGAAGCGCATACGCACGTGCGCAGGCACAGGCTCGGCCAGTATGTCGGATTGAAGAACGCATTCCAGAACTTGCTCGCCTCGTGCCCCGTCCCTGCCACCGAGATCCACGTATCGCCCGGCGTCAGCATGAAGGTCAAAATCCCGTTGATGATCACCAGCGTGCACAGCGAGGCTCCCGCGTACACCCAGCCAACAGCCAGGTGCAGCTTTGCGTCGATCTTGTTCCACGTGTAGTAGTAGACCGCCGCCGTCGTCAGCTCCACCACAAAGAACACCCACTCGATGGCCCAGCCGAAGACGAAGTTATGAATCAGCGTGCTGGTCGCCTCCGGATGCGTCAACCCGATCGCGAACCAGATCCCCACGCCCGAGATTGTGCCGAAGACGCCGGTCAGAATCAGGAAGAACCTCGAGTGATTCACCAGTTGCGCAAGCCAGGCATCGTGCATCTTCGCGTCGCTCATGGCCAGCGCCTTCTTCTCCGCCAGTGGCAGATAGAGCCCGCCGCCCACGGCAAACTGCGAAATCATCACGTGAAAGATGGCGATCAGGCCAATCACCCAGCCCGAACCCAGAATCGGTATATCCCAGAATGGATAGTTCATGTTTGCTCCAGTGCCTCAACGCACTATCGAGTTGCCCAGTACCCAATTACCGTTGTCGAAAGCAACAACACCACAGCCAGCAGCCCAAAGTAGTGCGCCGCCCGCGCTCTCTGCCCGGATTCCTTCGCGGTGTCGTAGAAGGGAATCAGAATCCAAAGCGCGATGCCTAGCGTGAAGAGCAGAAGCCCGGCAATCTCACCCGCTTCGCCCGGCAGAATGTTCCCCAGCAACTTCAGCATCTCGAACGGGCTCATGAAGTACCACTCGGGATGAATCCCTGCCGGTGCCGGAACCAGCGAATCCGCCTGCTTGCCGAGCGCCCACGGAAACACCGATGCCAGCAGCGCCAGCACGTTCAGCGAGATCAGCCACATCGCCAGATCCTTGCGAATGAAGTTCGGAAAGAACGGCATGCTCTTGCGTTGGGATGCAGGCAGTGCTTCTATGCTCGGCGGAGCCGCATTGCCATGCCGCTGCACCAGCCACAGGTGAAACGCCAGCAGGGGAATAAACAGCGCCGGCAGCACCACCACGTGCAGCGCGAAGAACCGCTGCACAGTAAACTCGCCCACCTCCGGACCGCCGCGAAGCATGGTCGCGATCGCTGGCCCGATCCACGGAATCGCCGACGGAATCTCCAGCCCCACCTTGGTCGCAAAGTAGCTTAGCTCGTCCATTGGCAGCAGGTAGCCCGAGAATCCGAAGACCGACGCAATTCCAAGCAGCGCCATTCCGCTCAGCCAGCCAAACTCCCTCGGCTTCCGGTACGCCTTCATGAAGTACACACTGAACATGTGCACCAGCACCGAGAAGATCATCAGGTTGGCCGACCACGCGTGCGCCGAGCGGATCAGCCATCCGAAGTGCATCACAAACGTGATCTGGCGAACCGATTCGTAGGCCTCCGCCCCTGGCCGGTAATACACCAGCAGCAGCACGCCCGTGAAGCACTGCACCAGGAACAGGAACAGCGAGATGCCGCCCCAGTAGTACCAGAATGACTGCGCGTGAACCGGCACGGTCTTGTGGCGCGCAAACGCCATCATTTCCGAGACGCCCAGGCGCTCATCCACCCAGTCATACAGCGGGTTGGCCTTCGCAACAGGCTTTGAAATTGTGTTGGTCGACATCGGGCAATCCTCGTTCGGGTGCGTTCACCCGGGTTTATTTTGCTGCGCGCCGCATTCGTTTCGTTATGCGCGAGAGACTTCCACGCCGGTCTCGTTGACGGCAACCTTGAACGTCTTCAGCGGCTTCGGTGGCGGACCGCTCACGTTCGCTCCCGTGTAAGGGTTGTAGACTCCGCCATGGCACGCGCAGTGAATGCGATCGGCCTGCGGCTCGTACTGCACCGTGCATCCCAGGTGCGTGCACACCGCCGTCAACGCAATCCACCGCTCGTCCACGTGATGTATCAGCATGGCCGGCGCAGTGCCGAACTTGAACATCAGCACCGACCCCGCGGGCAGCTTCTGCGCATCTTTCAGCGTCACCTCGGTCACCGCCGTTGCGTTCATCGCCATCTCGTTCGGCGATGCCAGATAGCGATAGATCGGATAGGCCAGCGCCGCCGTGTAGAGCAGCCCCGCCGCACCGGCTGCGGCTAAAAAGGCTCGCCGCGTTTTCAGATCGCTCTCCTCCTCTGGAGGCATCGGCAATAGGGTTCCAGCAGTTGTATCGCTCATTGCATTCCTCACGCGCCGGTCAGGCCGCGCCCTCCATCGTCTTCTGGGCCCGCGCCACCACCGACACAAGCCAGCCAATTACGCCCAGCCCCGCAACAAACAGCAGCAGGAAAAGTCCCACTACCGACCAGTTGGTCACCACCACCCGGTCCCAAACGTCGTAGCCCTTGCTCAACAGCGTCAGGTCGCGCACACCGTCGCGATAGACCACCAGGCAGATCTCGATCAGCACGGCCAACAGCACGGCTGCCCACGCCACCAGTCCCTCCAAATGTTTAGTAAGCTTGCCAAAGCCGGCCGCCGCCGCCAGCAGTACGGCAACAACCACCAGTGCAATCCATCCGTATCCGGCAAACCCCGCAAACTTGTAGAGCGAGTGCGTATGCAGCCCCGCCTTCACAACTTCCGGTTGCACCCCCGCGGCCCACAATCCGGCCACCAGGTAGACCACGCCGATCCCAGATGCAACCTTCCCGCCGATCCCAGCCATAAACTTTTTCTCATCTGCGGTGAATGTTGAGCGGCTTGCCAGATAAACCATCCAAAGGCCGCCAAGAAACAGCCCGCCCGTCATCATCAGCAGCCAGCGCGGCAGCATTGTTGGGTCGCCTGTCGGCAGATACGCCCCCGCGCCCGAAGCCGCATACATATCGCGCCATGCCTCCGGCCGCAGCATCAGCGACATATTGGTCGAAAGCATCCAAGCTACAAACCCGCTCAGCAACCATGCCGTCAGTCCCACCCACCAGGCCGATTTGCCTTCGTCCAGCCGTGCGCTGAAACGGTAGAGCAGCCAGTAGGTCAAAATCAGGACCCCGATCAGGCTGATCCAGTAGAGTCCAATCAATGCGCTGCTCGTGTAGAGCGCGCGCCCGTAGAGCACCTGCGCAAACAGCAGTGGCGGCACGCCCAGGTTGATCACGTAGGTCATCACCACCGTCAGCCGCCGCGCCAGCGCCCGCGCCGCAACATGAGCGCTCCGCGAACCGCCAATCAGGCTCAGAATCACCGCCAGCAGCAATCCGCCAAGCAGCATCTCAACGGCGACAAAGTGCAGCGACAGCGTCACGATATGCAGCAGCTTCAGCAGCCAGATCGGCGCCGGCAGCGGAATCGGATCGACAGCGGGAAATGCGGAATTCAATTGCATGGCGTTCCTTCATAGCCAATTGGCTTTCTCAAATAAATGCATGCAAGAAAGGGTCCCGCGAACGCGGAACAATTTGGACCTTTCTAATCCAATTTCGATTGAGCAAAGCCAAATTAAGGCGTTCCCCGACCAGAGGTCTGTGACGGCGGTTACAAACCGATGTGAGCACCTGCGGCATCATCGTCTTTTGGGATGTGCCCGATGAAACGACCACCCCCCCGCCGCACCAACTCGTCGATGCAGCTCACGCGCGCCGCGGACTATGCTGTCCGCGTCATGGTCCATCTGGCTACGCTCCCCCCCCATGAGCGCGCCCTTCTGCCTTCTCTCGCCCGCGCCACCGGCGCCCCTGAAAGTTTCCTCTCCAAGGTTCTGCAGGCCCTTGCCCGTGCCCGCTTCATCGATTCGCGCCGCGGACAGGCGGGCGGCTTTCTGATCCTCCCCCGCGGCCGTCAGGCCTCCATGCGCAATGTCATCGAGGTCATCGACGGTCCCATCCACCTCAACGTCTGTGTCGTCTCCCCCCGTTCCTGCCCCCGCTCCACCTTTTGTCCCGCCCATCCCGTATGGGAGCGCGCCCAAGAGGCTATGCTCGACGTCATTTCCCAGACCATCGTCGCCGACCTCGCCGCCCAGCCAGTTGCCGTCTCCCGCCGCGCCGCCGCGAAGGTTGTCCCACTAGCCATGCTAAGCAGCGCTTAGGTTTAAACGCACTGCCGCCTCCCCGCGTGCGCCTGTGCGGGGTAATGTCCCACTCACACGGTCCGGGCGCAAGCGCAGCCTGTCATCCTGGATGTTCTTGGCCAGGTCCAGCGGACAAACTGTTGAAGCTGAGTTGCTATCTCCTGCCAAGCACCGACGTGATGCCTACGGCAAATAGGACCAGCACAGCAAGAAGAACGATTGTGATTGGGATGCCAATCGCGGCCACAGTCCTCTTCGCACGGCGAAAATCAGCCTCATCCGTCGAAATCCCCGAAAACTTGATCCACCAGCGAATCGCCATTGCCGGAACAGCAACCAAGAGTGCAAGGAAGGCCACCGAGCCAAGTCCGGAAACAATTGGCACAAACCGGAATAAAAAGGCGACCAGAATTGCCCAGGCGGTCGTTTTCACAAAGCTGGCGTCGCTGCATGCTTGATTTACTTTGGACATCACATCCGCTGCTGCCTGAGCAGCGACGGGATCGATTGGAGCCTGACAGAAGCGGCATTGTTTAGACGAGGCGTCGATCGTTTCTTTGCAGTTTGGGCACTGCAGCAACCTCACAGGATCAAAGACGCTCAAGATCGCCTCCTCTTCATCTTCATGATTTCCCGCCCCAAAGTGAGCTGCGATTCAGGGTTGCTGGCGGAAAGCCGGTCTTCTGCTTTCGTGGAAGCATACACTGCGGCGGTCGGGGCGGTCCGCGACCCATCCCCCAACCCCCTCCACCCTTTGGTCGATACTCTCCACCCTCCCTGCCTTCGTATACTTGCTGCCATGTTCACAGCACTGCGCACCACCACACTTCTGGGAGTGCTGGCGGCAGCCATTCCGTCGCCGCTTTTGGCTCAGGCCACATCTCCTGGTGTCCTTCCCCAGCTCCGGGCAGAACAGGCCCGGGCAACGCCGACTTCCCCGCAAGCCGCATTGGGAGGCCCCCAGACCGGTGGCAAGGCCACCGGCGAACCCCACCCCGCCCTGCTCGACGCACAGCACCGGCCCGTCACTGCCGGCGGCTTCGTCAAGACCGGCCCCATTGTCTTTGAAGACATCAGCGAAAAGGCCGGACTCACACACTGGACCCACAAGATGGGCACCCCCGACAAGAGCTACATCGTCGAAACCAAGGGCTCGGGAGTCGGACTCATCGATTACGATCACTCCGGCTGGCTCTCCATCTATGTTGTCAACGGCTCCACGGTCGACGCGCTCACCGGCAAGGCCACTCCGCCTCACGCCGCCCTCTTCCGCAACAACCACGACGGCACCTTCACCGACGTTGCCGCCCAGGCTGGCGTCACCAACGATCGCTGGGGCACCGGCGTCGCGATCGCCGACTTCGACAACGACGGCTGGCCCGACATCTACGTCACCAACGTGGGCAAGAACCGCCTCTATCGCAACAACCACGACGGCACCTTCACCGATGTGGCCGAGAAGGCCGGCGTCCAGCTCGGCAACTGGTCGAGCTCTGCCACCTGGGGCGACTACACCGGCGAAGGCCGTCTCGACCTCTTCGTTGCCGGTTACATCCACTGGGACTGGAACAATCTGCCCGCCAGCAAGGAGACCGGCGGCAACAACGCCTTCTGCACCTTCCGCGGCGAGTCCGTGGCCTGTGGCCCGCGAGGCCTCAAGGGCGAGCCCGACCATCTCTTCCACAACAACGGAGACGGCACCTTCACCGACGTCAGTGAGAAAGCCGGCGTATCCGACAAGGCCGGCTTCTATGGCCTCGGTGCGGTCTTTGTCGACATCAACAACGACGGCAAGGTCGATCTTCTCGTCGGCAACGATTCAACCCCCAATTACATGTACCTCAACAAGGGCGACGGCACCTTCGAGGACGTGAGTTACTCCTCGGGCTTCGCTCTCAACGAGGCCGGCCGCGAGACTGCCTCCATGGGCATCGCCGTCGGCGATTACGAGAACAACGGCCAGCTCGCCATCTTCGACACCACCTTCTCTGACGACTACAAGCCTTTCTACCGCAACGAGGGCGATGGCAACCTCACCGACATTAGCTATCAGCTCGGCATCGCCGAGGTCTCTGTGCCTTTCCTCAGTTGGGGCGACGCCTTCTTCGACTACGACAACGACGGCTACAAGGACCTCATGATGGCCGACGGCCACGTTTACCCCGAAGCCGACAAATATAACTGGGGTACAAGTTGGGCGCAGCGCCCCATGCTCTTCCACAACCTCGCCGGAAAGAAGTTTGAGCTCGTCCCTGCCGTCGAGGGCACCGGTCTCGCCGATGTCATCGCCGGCCGCGGCTTGGCCGTTGGCGATCTCTTCAACGACGGCAAAATCGACGTCGTCATCAACGTCATGGACGGCCACCCTGTTCTTCTGCGCAACGTCAACCCCGACCACAACCACTGGATCGAGCTCAAGCTCGTGTCCGCCCCAAAGCCAGGGGTCAAAGGCGTGCCCGCCGATGCTGTCGGAGCCACCGTCTATCTCACCGCAAACGGCATGCGTCAGCGCGGCGACGTGATCAGCGGCGGCAGCTATCTCTCCACCAGCGACCCGCGCCTCCACTTCGGACTCGGCCAATCCACCACCATCGACGGCCTCGAAATTCACTGGCCCGATGGCAAATTCGAGAAGGTCGCTGTCCCCGGCATCGACCGCATCGTCACCATCACCGAAGGGGCAGGGAAGTAGGGAAGAAGAGTCGTCGAGCCAGCCTTATACCACGGGGCCGCTTCACCGACCTGCAAAGAACTTATCTAGAGAGCCTTGTATCAGGGCGCGGCTTCAGCCGCGCCGAACTCTTCCCATTCAGCAACACATGAGTCAGGCCCGACTTCAGTCGGGCCGGAAAGGCTCCAAAAGAAACGGCGGGCTTTAG
>CAYWSR010000091.1:0-16966 GCA_964460385.1 uncultured Occallatibacter sp.
GGAGATTGTTTACCGTCTGGTAACCAGCGAGGAGTCGGATGTCTCCAAGGGACTCATCTCCACCACTTCGCCCATTGGCCGCGGTATCGTCGGCAAGCAAGTGGGCGACGTAGCCACCATCGTGACTCCGAACGGCAAACGCGAACTCGAGATTCTGAAACTCACTACGATTCACGATGAAGCGGACGAAGCCGACGAAGACGAACAGGCAACTGCCGCCGCTGGCCAGTAAAATGCCGGCTGTATGCCAGTATTCAAGTATTAAGGAAGATCAGGAATGACCTGGACCAGTGCTTTCGGCCGCGGTTGCGGCTGGCTCCTCGACCGTATCGTCCACGGTCTCGCCCTTACCCGCATCTCCCCCAATGTGCTCACCTTTATCGGCCTGGTCATCAACATCGTGGCCGCCTTCTTCTTTGGCCACGCCAACGCCACCAACTCCGGCAAGATGTTCTTCTATGCCGGCCTGGTCATCTTCGGCGCAGGCATCTTCGACATGGTGGATGGCCGCGTCGCCCGCCGCAACAACCAGGTCACCGTCTTCGGATCGTTCTTCGACTCCGTCATCGACCGCTACTCCGACGTCGTGCTCTTCTTCGGCCTGCTGGTCTACTACGGCCGCATCAACCGTTTCCGCTACGTTGTTCTCGTCGCCTTCGTCATGGTCACGTCGCTGATGGTCAGCTACACGCGCGCCCGCGCCGAGGCTCTCATCGGCTCGTGCAAGGTGGGCTTCATGGAGCGGCCAGAGCGCGTCGTGCTCATCCTGCTCGGCGCTCTCTTCAACTGGGCCGGCGTCATGGCGCCGGTGTTATGGGTGCTCGCCGTCCTCTCCACCATCACCGTCGTGCACCGCATCACGTACACCTACTCCCGCACCAAGCACCTGGCGCCCATCGCCTGAAGCACTGCGTCTTCTAAATCTCAAGTAGGATTCTTGGTGCCCCATCCTTTTCGCGTTGTTTGCGAAAAGGGTGGGATTCGATGGACCGAATAAGCCAATTGATGCAGATGGCTTCGGACTCCTAGCTGAGGAACTCCGCAACCGCCTGCACCACGGCCTGCTGCTCATCCTCGCGGAGCTCCGGGAAGATGGGCAGCGCCAGCACTTCGCGCGCCGCCCGCTCGGCTTCAGGAAAGCTTCCCTCGCCATACCCTAGTCCCTTGAGCGCCTCCTGCATGTGCAGCGGTGCAGGGTAATAGATTTCGGATCCGATTCGCCGATCCGCAAGGAATGCGCGCAACTCGTTCCGCCGACTGGTGCGAATCACGTACTGATGCCACACGTGCCGGCTCCCCGCAACTTCGTGCGGTAACACCACGCCATGCACCGGACGCGTCCCGGACTCGACCAGCCCTGCCGCATGGAACAACGCGTGATAGCGCCGCGCCACCGCGCGGCGGGCATGATTCCACTGGTCGATGTACTTCAACTTGACCGTTAGAACCGCTCCCTGCAGCCCGTCCATCCGCGCGTTCCATCCCACCTCGTCGTGGTGATAGCGCCGCCGCATCCCGTGCTGGCGCAGCATGCGCACTCGCTCGGCGAGTTCGCCGGAGTTGGTCGTCACCATCCCGGCGTCGCCCGCCGCGCTCAGGTTCTTGGTTGGATAGAAGCTGAACGCGGCCAGGTCTCCCAGCCCGCCCGCCTTCACCCCGTTCCACTCGGCGCCCCACGCCTGCGCTGCATCTTCAATCAGCGTCAACCCGCGCTCTTTGCCAATCCACCCGAACGCGCCCCAATCCGCGCACCCGCCAAACAGATGCACCGGCAAAATCGCCCGCACCTTCTCACCTTGCGGACCGGCCAGCACCGCCTCAACGGCCGACGGGTCCAGATTGAACGTTGCAGGATCGATATCTGCCAGGATGGGCGTTGTCCCGGCGCGCAGAATCGCACTCACTGAGGCGAAAAAGCTGAACGGAGTGGTGACCACCGCGTCGCCCGGCCCGATGCCCGCGCCGGCGAGCGCCAGCCACAGCGCATCCGTCCCCGAAGAGCACCCCACCGCGTGGGCCACGCCCAGCTGCTCCGCCGCCAGCCGCTCAAATCGAGCCACCGGCTCGCCAAGAATAAACTGCTGCGTCTCTAGGACATGTGCGAGGGCTTCGAGCAACTCCTTCTGCAGAGGAGCGTACTGGCGCTTCAGGTCGAGCATAGGCACCGGCTCGGTAGCCGCGGCCTGCGCTCCTGCAGATTTGGATGCGTCCGGCACCCGACCATGGTATCAGCCCATTGGAGCCCGGCGTCTCATGCTGATCTGAACGTCGGCAGGCACATTTCCCCCTCGCGGCGTGAGCCCGGCAGGCTTTCCGTTCGGTCCCCAAACTCTCGCACGAGAGGAGTTTCGGGCTGGCGCCGCTTGAAAAGGGAGGTCAACGCGTATATCGTTTTACACATTGCGGGATCAGGCGATATCCGGGCTTCCGGCTTCGCCCCCGTCGAATTGGTTCATCAACGTAGCCACTTGCTCGTCAACCACTCAGAAGAAAGTTGGAGATCGGCACATGGAAAATAAGCCGGCACAAAACATTCAGGACACATTCCTGAATACGGTTCGCAAGGACAAAACCCCGATTACGATCTACCTTGTCAGCGGTGTCAAGCTCACCGGGAAGATCCGTTCTTTTGACAAGTATTCGGTGCTGCTGGAGAACAACAGCCAGGAGCAATTGATCTTCAAGCACGCCATTTCCACCGTGGTAAGCAACCGGGCTGTGATGCACACCGAGCACCGCCCGGTGGCTGTGCAGACGGGGATTGGACCGGCTCCCGTGGCCGTTCCGTCTGCGTCTCCTGCGGTTGCGGAGCAACGATAGCCCGCAACCGGCAGTCACGATCAGATTCCGAGCAGCTCCGGAGCCTCGGCTCCGGCCATGGACTGGAAACCGCTGTCCTGGTTGGAGTTTTGCGGGCGGGTCCCGCCGGCGCCTCCGCACGTACAACTGTGTCCTCGGCGCGCCGCGCCGCTGCGGGTCCAGATCCCGCGCTGATTCGACCCGCTCACATCAGTCCGCAACCGCTCTTCGCCGAAGACCAGCCGGCCCAGAATCTCTCCACCGATTTTCGCGTGGAGGGTTCCGGCCTCGACGCAGAAGAATCATTCGCCGAGTTTCGCGAATTGGTTGCCAGCGCCGGCGCGCGCATCGCCGCTGAGGTCATGCAGAGGCGTTCCCGTCCCGACCCCGCTACCCTCATCGGCGCCGGCAAAGTGGAGGAGATCGCGGGCATCGCCGCTTCCTGCAACGCCGATCTCGTCCTTTTCGATCACGACCTCACACCCACCCAGTTGCGGAACCTCGAGGCCGCCCTGCCGTGCCGCGTGCTCGACCGCACCCAGCTGATCCTCGACATCTTTGCCCGCCACGCCCGCACGCGTGAGGGCCAGCTCCAGGTAGAACTCGCCCAGCTTGAGTACATGCTTCCGCGCCTCACCGGCAAAGGCAAAGCCATGTCCCAATTGGGCGGCGGCATCGGCACCCGAGGCCCGGGCGAGACCAAGCTTGAAACCGATCGCCGCCGCATCCAGCGCCGCATCGACCACCTCAAGGTCGAGCTCGACGGGGTCCGCCGCGTCCGCCGCCAGCAGCGTCAGCGCCGCGAAGCCGTCCCCGTCCCCACGGTGGCCATTGTCGGCTACACCAACGCCGGCAAGAGTACTCTCTTCAACTGGCTCACAGGGGCGCAGGTGCTGGCTTCGTCGCGAATGTTTGCGACGCTCGATCCAAAACTTCGAGCCATTGAGCTGCCCTCGCGCCGCAAGATCCTCCTGTCGGACACGGTCGGCTTCATCCGCAACCTGCCCCACACGCTGGTCACCAGCTTTCGCGCAACGCTTGAGGAAGTTGCCCAGGCCGAGGTGCTTCTCCACGTACGCGACGCCGCCTCGACCTATGGCGACGAGCAGAAGCTCCAGGTGGAAAAGGTTCTTGCCGAGCTGGAGGTCATGGCCAAGCCGCGGATCGAGGTCCTCAACAAGATCGACTTGCTCGACGATCACCAGCGCGAGGGCCTTCTGGGCCGGGCTCTTGTAGCCTCCGGCGCTGAGGTTCTCGTCTCCGCTCACACCGGCGAGGGAACCGACGCACTGCTTCTCGCAATTGACGCTGCGCTCCGCTCAGACCCGATCATCGACGCAGAGCTGCTCGTCCCGCAGCAGGAAGGCGGCGTGCTCGCCGCAATCGAGGCGGGCATGGTAATCCACCAGCGCAAATACGAGGCCGATCAGGTTAGATTGGCTGTCAGCGGCCCCGCCTCGCTGCTTGGCCGGCTGCGTGAGTACCGCCTGCGAGAGGGAAAGCAATGACCCCCGAATCCAACTCCAATGGCCCCACCATCACCACCCTCTCCAGCCGCGAGGTCTATCGCAACTACTGGATGCGGGTGCGCGAGGATGAGATCCTCCGCTCCAATGGCAAAAAGGGCATCTACGGTGTCGTCGAGAAAGATGATGCCGCCATAATCATCCCCATCGACGATGGCAAAGTCTGGCTTGTCGAACAGTTCCGCTACACCATCCAGGAGCGCGCCATCGAGCTGCCCCAGGGCGGTTGGGAGATGGAGGTCGAGCATCCTGAAGAACTGGCTCGGGGCGAACTCAAAGAAGAGATGGGCCTCGATGCCGCCCAGATGTCGCATCTCGGAACCTTGTGGATCGCCTATGGCTTCACGCGCCAGAAGATGCACGTCTTCCTCGCCGCTAGACTTACGCACATCGACAAGGACCCCGATCCGGAAGAGCACGACCTCGTCATCCGCTGCATTCCGGTGGAGGAGTTCGAGCAGTTGATGCTCAACGGGACGATCCGCGACAACTGCACGATCTCAGCTTGGGGACTGTATCTGCTCTGGAAAGCACGTCGGTAGCGCCGCAGTTGGGCGTCTACGGCCGCTCTTCCATCGGCACGTAAGGCTACGGATATGCAGGCCCGATGTACTCGGCGCGCGGGCGGATCAGCCGGTTGTCGTCCAACTGCTCAATCACGTGCGCGCACCAGCCGGAGATACGGCTGATTGCGAAGATCGGCGTATACAGATCGATGTCGATCCCCAAGGTCGCGTAGGTCGACGCCGAGTAGAAGTCGACATTGGCGTTGAGCTTCTTGTCCGCGTTGATATAGAGCTCAATCGCCCGCGACATTTCGTACCACTTCGGCTGCCCGGAATCCTTGCCCAGCTGCTCGCTCATCTTCCGCAGGTGTGTCGCGCGCGGATCCTCGGTCTTGTACACGCGATGTCCGAAGCCCGAGATCTTCTGCCGCGCAGCCAGCATGCCCTTCACGTACTCCACCGGGTCCGCACCGGCCTTGTCAATTTCATATAAAAGCCGCATCACCGCTTCGTTGGCTCCGCCGTGCAGCGGCCCCTTGAGCGCGCCGATCGCGCCCGTAATCGCGGAGTGGATGTCGGAAAGGGTGGCGGCAATCACGCGAGCCGCAAAGGTCGACGCATTCAGTTCATGGTCGGCGTGCAGGATCAGTGCGATGTCCAGGGTCTTGGTTGCGGTCTCGCTTGGCTTCTCCCCATTCAGCATCCACAGAAAGTTGCCCGCGTGGTTGAGCGAGCGATCAGGCGGAACAATCTCCAACCCCTTGCGGATTCGATCGTAGATCGCCACGATCATCGCGATTTGCGCCGTCAGGTGGTACGCCTTGCGTACGTTTGCGTCGTGGGAGTTGTCCTTCTCGTCGGCGTCGTAAAAGCTCAACGCCGACACCGCAGTTCGCAGCACCTCCATCGGCGTTGCCGACCTTGGAAATCCCTTCAGCATATCGATGATCCGCTGATCGATTTCACGCGCCAGCCCACACTGCGATTGAAACTCACGCAAGGCCAGCTCGTTCGGCAGCATTCCGTTCCAAAGCAGGTAGGTCGTCTCCTCGAAGGTCGACTTGACCGCCAGTTCGTGAATGTCGATGCCACGGTACGACAGAACCCCCGCCTCGCCGTCGATCCAGCAGATCCCGGAGTTCGCCGCAACAATTCCTTCCAGACCCCTTCCAGCGACAGCAGTGGACATATCCCTTGGATCTCCCTCGTGCGGTGGATTTTTTATGTGTGCGACGGATGTCCCGACCGATCAAGAAGGCCTGGCGTCTGAATTGCGGTAAAAGATGTTTATAAATTAGCGATTCACTGCTTGTCACGGAACGTGGCGCTCGATTCGCCCAAATCCTTCTGTTTTCGAGTCCCTCCGTGTGTCTTATCTCACACGATGTCGCTTCTGAAGCGTCGAACATGTTGGATGGATTTGCCGTTTGCATGTCCGCCGGAATGGCGGTCTTGACATTCACCCCTTCCCGCGGCAAGTCGGTAATTCTGCTTGTTTGTGCCGCGCTGGCAGGGTTCATTCGGTATTCTGTAGACGCTCGTGAAGTGCACGGAGTGAATTCCCGCCAACCCGGGGCTTGCTCGGGTTTTCAGAGTGGAAGCAAATGCTCAGGCGGCAGACCGCCCTTTGAGCGGCATCAAACCGGGTGAGCCCGGCAAATCACCAAGGCGGAGACCGGGCCGCGGCATCTGAAGACGATGGCAGCGGACGCACCGCCGGAGAGACGAAAGGCAAATACCCATGAGTGAAGAAGAAGTTGTTGCAAATCCTCCCAGAACGCATTCAGGCGCGCTGCTCGGAGCTATCGGCGCTGCGTTGTTGCTGGCCCTCGGCGGCCTCATATGGAGCTACTCCCTCAGCGGCAAGCTGACCACCCAGCAGACGGAGCTCGACGGCGCAAAAGCTAAGAACGTCAACCTCGAGGCTCAGCTGCGCGAGACCGATGCCCGCCTCAAGGTGGCCACGGATGAGCTCAGCAGTAAGCTCGGACTCACCCAGAAGCAGCTCGACACCAAGGCGCAGGAGATCTTGACGCGTGAGCAGCGTACTGAGGCCAACACGGCCAAGCTCGCCACGGCACAGCAGCAGACCGCGCAGCAGGTCACCCAGGTTTCGAGTGCAGTCACTGACGTAAAGACCGATGTGGGAGGAGTGAAGACCGACCTCGGCCAGACCAAGAGCGATCTGGCGGCCGCCGTCGCTCAGCTCACCACCATGAAGGGCGACCTCAGCGACCACGGCAGCCTCATCGCCCGCAATCACGACGAGCTTGAAGTCCTGAAGCACAAGGGCGATCGCACCTTCTACGAGTTCACGCTGGCAAGAGGCGTCAAGAAGCCTGTGGGAACCGTCAGCCTCGAACTCAGGAAGACCGACCCCAAGAAGAACAAGTTCACCCTGGTGGTCTATTCCGACGACAAGCAGTACGAGAAGAAAGACAGGAACACGAACGAGCCGCTCCAGTTCTACGCCGGCAAGGACCCCATGCTCTTTGAAATCGTGGTCAACTCAGTCAGCGCCAAGAACACGGTTTCCGGCTACCTGTCGGTTCCGAAGAACGCGCCGGTTCCCGTTTCGACTGCTTCTTCTACTGGACAATAGGTGGGGTGTGGGGCGTGAGCACTAGGTCGGGCTGATATTGGATCCCTATCGTGAAACTCAGGTTCTTGCCCGCGTCCCAATCCTGCTTCGACATCCTGAAGGCCGAAACGATGGTCCCTTCCTCGGTCTGCCCGGGATCGAGAGTGGACTGCAGCGAAAGTGCCTGGCCGTGCGGCACGGGCATGTCTTTGTATGCAATAAACACGCGGTCATAGTCAGACGCCGTGGCCGCGTAGCTTGAGTGAATCCCGTCCGCCAGGGTTGTATTCACCATCGCATTGCGCAGGAACAGCGGCTGATTGCTCTGGTTGTGCAGCTTTATCAGCGCAAACACGTAAATCTGGTCGTAGTGTTCGACGGGCATGGGCGCTCCGTTGGCGTCGAAGCCCTTCGAATCCGTGTGTTGCGGGTGAATCCAGACCTGCTCGATCTCCCCGGTGGCCGCAGGCGGCTTTTGCCCCAGAATCACATAGGCAGCGATGGCCGCTGTCACGAGTACGGCCGCCACGATGCCGGCAATCACCACATGACTCGAGCCCTTGGTGTACTCCTCGCCGCGGGCCGCGTCATCAATCTCTTTTCTGGCATCCTGCTGCAATAAGCTCATAGCGGTTTCATCTTATCTCCAAATGAATGGGACAAGCCATGAATTTCGGGGCGGCAGAGGCGAAACCGGCCAATCCTAAGCGCGAATCATGAGGTTTCGAGCAGGCCATCAGGCCCGCAGCCTCAGAGCCGCCAGCATCTCCTTTGCCTTCAGCGTGTTCAGCACGTCTCCCGCTTCCAGCCACGCCCGCCTCAGCTGCTTCACCCCGTAGTCCATCTTGCCCAGGTTGCGCGCATCGTGCGAGTCGGAGTTGATGACGATCTTGCACCCCAGCTCCTTGGCCAGCCGCAGGTCCCGGTCATTCAGGTCTAGGCGCTCCGGCGCGGCATTGTGCTCCACAGCCACGCCCAGCTCCGCCGCCCGCCGCAGCACCGCTCCAATGTCCAGCGCGAACGGCTCGCGTCGCAGCAGTAATCGCCCCGTCGGATGTCCCAGGATGCGCACGTTGGGGTTCTCAATTGCCCGAATCACCCGCGCGGTCATCTCCTCGCGGCTCTGCTCAAAGCGCGTGTGTACGCTGGCAATCACGACGTCCATCTGCGCCAGCACTTCGTCGTCCAGGTCGAGCGCGCCGTCGGCCAGGATGTCTACTTCAATGCCTGTGAAGACGCGGATGCGCCCCTTCATCTGAGCGTCGACCTCGTGAATCCGCTGAATGTGCTCGAGCGCGCGCTTCTCGTCGAGGCCATTCGTCATGGCCAGGTTTTTTGAGTGGTCGGTGATGGCAATGTATTCGTATCCGACCTTGAGGGCAGCATCAGCCATCTCGCGAATCGTGTTGTGCCCGTCGCTAGCGTTTGTGTGCATGTGCAGGTCGCCGCGCAGGTCCTTCTTTTCAATCAGCTTCGGCAGCGCGTGCCTGGCGGCGGATTCAATCTCGCCCAGGTTCTCGCGCAACTCCGGCGGAATCCACTCCAGCCCAAGCGCCGCATACACCTCTTCCTCGGTTGCGGCAGCCACCGTCGATTCGTCGTCGAGCCGGGCCAGCGCCCACTCGCTCAGCGTGTACCCCATCTTCAGCGCCCGCTGCCGCAAGGTGACGCTGTGCGCCTTCGAGCCGGTAAAGTACTGCAGCGCCGCACCATAACTGGCGGTCGGCAGCAGCCGAACATCCACTTGCAGCCCATTTGCCAAGTGAAAGCTCACTTTGTTTTCGCCTTTGGCGATCATGTCGTGAATGCCGGGGTACGCCGCCACGTACTCCACAGCCTTCGCCGTATGCTCGGCCGCGCAGGCCGGTCCTGTCACCAACAGGTCCAGATCCCCCACGGTCTCCCGCCCCCTCCGCAGGGACCCCGCCGGCACCACACTCTCGAATCCTCCGGCATCCCCGCCCGGAAACACCACGAGATATGCAATCAGCTTTTGCGCCGCTTCTTCCGCCACGTCGATCCGGTAGCGCCCGGAGCTGCGCCGGTAGTCTTCGATCCCTTTGCGCAGCTTCTCAATCTGCTTCTCGCCCATGCGCGGCAGCCCCGCCAGCCTGCCCGCCTCAATCGCCTCGGCAAGTTGGTCGATGCTTCCTACCTGCGCCGCCGCCCATAGCAGGGCCACGGTCTTCGGCCCCATCCCTGGCAGCTTCAACAGCTCCAGCACGCCTGCTCCATACTTCCCAAGCAGTTCGTCGCGCAGGGGCAGTGTTCCGGTCTCGGCAATCGCCTGCAGGTTCGCGGCCATCCCCTTGCCGATCCCGGGAATCTCCAGCAACCGCGCCGTATCCGACGACGCTTCCATCAGATCCACGGTCGTCTGCGCGGCCGCTTCGGCAGCCCGGCGATAGCTCCTGATCCGGAATCCATCGCCTCCGTCGATCTCAAGCAGATCGGCGGTCTGCTCCAGCAGGCGAGCCATCGTTGGATTGTCCATGGGCGGTGCCTCCGCAAATAGTATCGATTGCCAGTATTGATGAAGGGAGGCGATTTGAAAAAGTTAAGAGACGTTGATTGAGCCCGGTTTCGCTTCACGGGCTCAAGGCAAGTTGAAATGCTGGGGGAGGTGAGTAACGGAGGAGGGCCGAAAGGCACAGAATCAGCCGTTCACCGGCGCGAGGGTCTCGCGCGGCTCAGAATCGGACTCCGCGCAGGCCGCAAATCAAGCGCTGATCCGAACACAGAGAAAGCGTTCCACCTGTCGGTGGGTTCGCACTAAGCCCGATTAATTGCGTCCTTAGGCTGCGTTGTGGGCAGCAGCGTCCTTGTAGCGGACAACTGCATCCGCCTGGGGACCTTTTTGCCCTTCGACGATGTCGAACTCTACGTCATCGCCCTCTTTCAGCGTCTTGTATCCGTCCAACTGAATCGAGGAGTAGTGAACGAATACGTCGGGGCCGTCTTCCCTTCCTATGAATCCATAGCCCTTCGCGTTGTTAAACCACTTGACCTTCCCTTTGTACTGAGCCACAACTTCCTGCTTTCTTGCACCGTGCGTGTGGTATTGGGCGAGCAGAGGTAACGGGGAAATGCTCACCGGTAATACGTATGACGCAGATAATCGGCGAAAGGTTTAATGAGCGGGGAAGAAGAGTTACCACAAAATGGGACAGGCCACGGATACGACGGAAGCCCTGTATGAGCTCGAAGCTCAATGGCCTTCAGCGTTTCGTGATTCCCTTATCCCGGTTTTTCTCTTTTATTTCTTGCGCTTTCTGGCGGTCAGGCGGGAGTAGAGCAGGACGCTGGTGAGCGTTTTCCCGTCGAGAATTGCTCCCTTCTCGATCATTTTGAGCGCATCCGACAGCTTCACAAGGCGGAATTCAATCTGCTCGTCGTCCTCAGGATGCGCGTCTCCTGCTACCAAACCCTCCGCCACGAACACCTTCATCGACTCGCCCAGGAATCCCGGGCTGGCGTAGTACTCCACCAGCGGCCGCCACTTTTTTGCCAAATAACCTGTCTCTTCGGCCAGTTCGCGCTTGGCGCCGGCCAACGGAACCTCGCCGGGTTCCAGCTTCCCCGCAGGCAGTTCCCAGAGATACTGGTTGGCCGCATGCCGGTACTGCCGCTCAATCACGATCCACGGATTCTTCTTGCTCCTCGAGGGGTCGATGGCCAGGATCACCACGCTGCCGTTGTGGCGAATCACGTCGCGCTCGCTGTGCTTGCCCCCCGGCTCAATCAACTTGTCGTGCAGCACCCGGAAAAGCGGACCCTGGTACACCACCTTCGACGAGAGCAACTCCGCCCTTTCGACCTCGACCTTCACCGATGCTGCCTTCAGGCTTTTTGGCTTCGAGGCCTTGACCTTGTCCTTCTTTGGCGCTTTCCCAGGCTTCCCTGACCCTTTTCCAGCATTCTTTTTCGCATTCTTTTTCTTGTCCGCCATCGGCCACGCTCCTCTTAACGCAATGAAAGAAGAGTATACGCATCCATGCTGCTCCCGGCTCGCAACCGATTCGCAAAACGGAGCTTGGTCCCGTACCGGCTCCCAACAATGCGTGGTTCTGCATCGATTCTCCACGGCGTGGCATCCTTAACAGAGCAACTCCTGCAACGGGTATCCGGCGGTGCGCTGGACGCTTCGAATCCTGATCAATCTCGCGACGATTTTTCTTTTGAGACAAGTAGTGATTGATGGCAGCAACCTTCGCGGCGACCCCGCGATGACCAGACATGACGATTGCTCGGATGTGACCGACTTGCCGAACGTAGACTGCCTCCCCATCACGGTTGTGCCGGGCCTGCACAGGCTGTTTCGCGATTTCTGCACCGGTCAGCAGGGCGCAAGGCCGTATTACGTGGCACTGCCCCCCGACTCCGCATGGCACGCCCGCCCGGCGGTTCCGGCTCACTGGCCCCAGATGGTCAACCTTCTGGCTGCACAGAATCCCTCGCCCGCTGCGGCTCCGGCCCTGGAAGCGTTGCGCGCCGGGGCGGGAACGGTCGTTACAGGCCAACAGGTCGCCCTATTTGGCGGTCCGCTCTTCACGCCCTTTAAAGCCGCTACAGCGATTGCCCGCGCCCGCCAGGGTACTGCGTACGGCTCTCCCCATGTTGCTGTATTCTGGCTCGCCACTGAAGACCACGACTTCGACGAGATCAACCATGTCGTCTTTCCCGTGCGCCGGGAACTTCGAAAACTGAGCTACGATCGCGCCCCCTCCACCGCCCGAGCCGTCGGCGGTATCGAGATAGACGACTCCATCCTTCCTCTGATCGATTCAGCCTGGGAGCTGCTGGGCGCGTCCGACGCCATGGACGTCCTTGTCGCTGCCTACCGGCCTGGAAACACCTTTGCCCAAGCCTTTCGCGAGTTCTACGCCCAGGTGTTCGCTGGCCAGGGCCTGCTTTTGCTCGATGCGGGGGGAAGGGAAGTCCACGCGCTGGGCGCGCCCGTTCTCCGCGCTGGAATCGAGCGGGCCGACGAACTCCACGCTGCCCTGCTTGCCCGCAACGCCCAGCTTCAGGCTGCTGGCTATGATGTGCAGGTGGCCGTTACAGCCCAGTCGAGCCTGCTGTTTCTTGTGGAGGATCGCACCGGCGCCCGCATTGCCCTCAAGCGCACTCCCCCCTCAGCCGCCGAACCGAATGGCCTGTGGATTGCCGGCCGCCAGACCCTGTCCTCCAACGAGTTGCTGGGAATCCTTGAAGCGGAGCCTGAGCGGATCTCCCCCTCGGCGCTGCTCCGCCCCGTTTTCCAGGATTTCCTGCTCTCCACCTCGCTCATCATCGGCGGACCGGCTGAGATCGCCTACTTTGCCCAGTCCGCGGCCCTCTTCGAGCGCATTCTCGGCCGGCTCACCCCGGTTGAGCCGCGTTTCTCCGCCACGCTCATCGAGCCAGCCATCGCCGAGTTGCTTCGCAAGCATGAGCTTTCCCTTGAGCGCGTCTTTCAAGAGACCGCGCCCTCGCTTGCCCAGCTCCTTGCCGCCCGTTCCATGCCAGTGGAAGCCAAGCGCCGCCTCGCCGCCGCCGGACAGGCCCTCGACGCGGAGCTCGAGCCGCTACTCGCCTATATGGCCAATTTGGATGCCGGTATGGGCCGCTCCGCGCAGACCACGGCCAGCAAGATGCGCTACCAGATGAACCGCCTGCGCCGCCTCGGGGCCAACTTCCAGTTGCAGCGCGAGGAGTCCCTCGCCCGCCACGCGGAAGTAATCAGCCAGGCCCTCTATCCCGGCGGAGGGCTTCAGGAGCGCCTCCACGGAGCCGCCTACTACTTCGCTCGCTACGGCTTCGAGATGGCAGAAACCCTCTCGAAACTCGCCGAGAACACCTGCCCCGGGCATACAGCTATCTGGTTGTAGCTGCTCCGGGCACACAGGCATCGCCTCGCTCGATCAGTGGCCGGCGTTTCTCGAGACGTGGCTCCGCCCCCAGGAGTTGCCCACTCCGGACAAGCCCGCGGCGAAGCCCTGACCCCGACAACCGGGCCGGAGGATGGGCTGAGAGCTGATGGCTGAGACCTGAAAGCTGCAAGAGATAGAGAAGCGGGCTGCAAGCCAGAGGAGTGGAAGGACTTCCTCTGGCCATGCAGCCCGCCGGACCCTGGCCCGGGTCTAGGTGGTATTCTTAGTTTAGGCTTGTTTTGCCCGAAATCAAGGACTATTTTGGGCAAAAAACCCGTTTCGTGACAGCTGTCACACCTCGTCCCATAATCGACCCCACCTGCGTTGACCTTGAGGGTCGGCCCCTGTTAAAAATGAGTGTTCCACCCGCGTAAAAACGAGCGAATCTCCGCTTCGACACGTCACGACCATGCAAGAAATCTCACAACAACTCGGGACCCTTCTGCTCAGCGCAGTGCCTACGGTTCTGTTGTTCATTCTGTTGGTTGTCGCGTACCAGCTTTTGATCCAGGGACCGCTTTCCGCAACGCTCAAGCAGCGTCGTGCCCGCACCGAAGGAGCCCAAGAAGATGCGCAAAAAGCCATCGCTCTTGCCGAGGCCCGCGCCGCAGAGTACGCCGCCAAGCTCCGGCTCGCGCGTGCCGAGGTCTACAAGGTTCGCGAGCAGCGTGTGAAGCAGCGGAGCGTTGAGCGCGATGCCGCTCTGGACGCGGCCCGCAAACTTGCCGGCCTCAAGGTAAGCGAAGCCAGGGCGGCGCTTGAAGCCGAAGCCGAGCTGGCGCGCAAGTCCATCCAGTCCTCCGCGGCTGAATTGGCCAGTCAGGTGGTCCGGGCAGTCCTGCCTGCGGCCGCCGGGGGTACCCGTTGAGAGACTTCAACCTGCATTCGCGCTTTTCGCTTCGCCTCTTCCAACTTTTCTTTCTGGCCGTTTTCACAGTGGGAGTCACCGCAGCGCCCCTCCGCCTTGCAGCGCAGCAGAAGCCCGCCACCGGGGGCACGTCCTCTGCCGCTACCGCTCCTGCCGCCGAGCCAGCCAACGCGGCTTCTGATGAGGAGCAACAGACCAACGCCTTCCGGCTTGAGGGTCCGCTGGTCAAGGCAACCTCCAACGCGCTTCATTGGAAGCCTGAGACGACGGCACGCGTCTTTGAGTTCACCAACTTCGCAATTATCGTCCTGGCCATCGCCATCCCGCTCTTCAAGCTCTTCCCGGCGCTTCTGCGCAAGCGTTCAAACACCCTGACGGAGAGCCTCGAGTCAGCCCGCAAGGTGACCGAGGACGCCAGTGCCCGGCTCAGCGCCGTCGAAGCCAAGCTGGCCTCGTTCGATGAGCAGATTGCCGCATTCCGCGCCGAGGTCGAGCGCGAGAGCGTCGGCGACGAGGCCCGCATCAAGGCTGCCCTCGAAGAGGAGCGCGCCCGCATCGTCCAGTCTGCAGAGCAGGAGATTGGCCAGGCCGCTGCTCTGGCCCGTCGCGGCCTACGCCATTTTGCCGCCGATCTGGCCGTCGATCAGGCCGCACGGCAGCTGAACCTCACAGCGGAAACCGATCGCGCCCTGATCAGAGAGTTTGCCGCAGGCACTGAGTTTGCCGCAGGCGCTGAGTTTGCTGCCGGCGCGGTTACGGGAGGGAAGAACTAAATGGCCGCCTTCGTCTCCCGCTACGCTTCCGCCTTTCTCGACGTCGTTACGGCTGCCCATCTCGACACCTCGGCGATCGACCGCCAGTTCGCCGACTTTCTCGCCACCTGGAATGGCAGCTGTGACCTCCGCGAGTTCCTTGCCAATCCCGCAATCCCGGCTGTGCAGAAGGTGTCGTTCCTCGACAAACTGAACGCGAAGATGGGGCTGCAAATGGAGCTGCGCAATCTGCTCGCGGTGCTCATCAATAACGACCGCATCGGCGCAGTTGCTGAAGTCGCAGCGGCCTACCGCAAGCTTCTCCAGGATCGACTCGGCATTCGTCAGGCAGAGATCGTCACCGCGCGCGAGCTGGACCCGGCGGAGCGTGAATCGCTGCTAGCCGACGTCGGCAAGCTGGCCGGCGCGCGCATTGAAGCAAGTTTCAAGTTGGATAAGTCCATCCTCGGCGGAACCGTGGTGCGTATCGGCTCCACAGTCTACGACGGTTCCGTTCGCGGACGGCTCGACAGGCTCAAGGAATCGCTGATGACCGGGTAGGACAGGTTCATGGTTCGAAGTTCGTAGTTCACAGCACGGCATCCGGGCAGCCGGCAACTGGGAACGGACAAACGCGAACGGGCAAATGTGAGCGAGGAGCTCCGGGCAAGAACTTTGAACCATGAACTATGAAATGTGAACTGCGAACTTTAAGGAACGCAAATGGCTCAGATCAAGGCAGACGAGATTACACAGCTTCTTCGCGAGCAGATCGCTAACTACGACTCCAAAGTCCAGGTGGACGAAGTCGGCACCATCACCTCGCTTGGCGACGGCATCGCCCGCCTCTACGGGCTCGACAAGGTCATGGCCGGCGAGTTGCTCGCCTTTCCACACGGCATCGCGGGTCTTGCGCTCTCGCTCGAAGAAGACTCGGTAGGCGCTGTTATTCTCGGCGATTACACCGAGCTCCGCGAAGGGATGGAAGTCAAGCGCACCGGCAAGATTCTCTCGGTGCCGGTGGGCGAGGGCATGATCGGCCGGGTGGTCGACTCGCTGGGCAACCCCATCGACGACAAGGGGCCCATTGCCAGCACAGAATCGCTCGCGATCGAACGGCTTGCGCCTGGCATCATTGATCGCCAGCCGGTCCGCGAGCCTATGGCTACTGGCCTCAAGGCCATTGACTCCATGATCCCCATCGGCCGCGGCCAGCGCGAACTCATCATCGGCGACCGCCAAACCGGCAAGACCGCCGTCCTGCTCGATACCATCATCAACAACGCCAAAAACAACCTCATTTGCATCTACTGCGCCATCGGGCAGAAGCGCTCTTCCATTGCTCAGGTGGTGCAGACGCTGACTGAAGCCGGCGCCATGGGCCACACCATCATCGTGGCCGCCTCGGCCTCGGAGCCCGCGCCGATGCTCTACATCGCGCCCTACGCCGCCACGGCCCTCGGCGAGTACTTCCGCGACTCCGGCCGCCATGCTCTCGTGATGTACGACGATCTCTCCAAGCACGCGATGGCCTATCGCGAGATTTCGCTGCTGCTCCGCCGCCCGCCGGGCCGCGAAGCCTATCCCGGCGACGTCTTCTATCTCCACTCGCGGCTGCTCGAGCGCTCCGCCAAAATGAGCGACAAACGTGGTGGCGGCTCGCTCACAGCTCTGCCGGTGATTGAAACCCAGGCCGGCGACGTCTCAGCCTACATTCCAACCAACGTTATCTCCATCACGGACGGACAGATCTTTTTGGAGACAGACTTGTTCAACTCCGGCGTCCGCCCAGCCGTGAACGTCGGCCTCTCGGTGTCGCGCGTCGGCTTTTCTGCAGCCATCAAGGCCGTCAAGCAGGTGGGTTCCACCCTCAAGCTCGACCTCGCCCAGTACCGTGAGCTCGCCGCCTTTGCGCAGTTCGGCTCCGATCTCGACCCGCTCACGCAGAAGCAGCTCAATCGCGGCAGCCGCTTGACCGAACTGCTCAAGCAGCCGCAGTTCCAGCCGCTCACCTGGCAGCAG
>CAYWSR010000092.1:0-16963 GCA_964460385.1 uncultured Occallatibacter sp.
TCGGTGGGAGTGTGGGGTGACGGGTATCGGGTGTGGGGTGTCGGGTATCGGGTGTGGGGTGTCGGGTATCGGGTGTCGGGTATAGGAGCGAGAGACGACGAAGATTGAGGGAGGGCGGGGGTTGGTGGGGCAGATCGGGGTGGGCGAGGCCCACCCCGAACTGCCTTCGTTTCTATTTGGGTGGGGCGTTTTCGGCATGACTGAAGTCATGCCCTGATACGAGACAAAAGCAACCGCAGGTCCTTCGACTCGTCCGTCGCTGCGGACTCGCTCAGGATGACACGCCAATTTTGCGTCGCTTTCTGGGGCCTGAAGGCCACCACTCCCTTCGTGGGGGAGAACGCAGGGGCTAAAGCCCACGTTAATTGTGCGACGCTTGCGGCACGACTAAAGTCGTGCCCTGACTCATCGCGGTGGCAAGAGCGGGTCCTTTGTCTCGCTGTTAAAAACCGGAAGAGATTCGCCCAGAGGAGGCTGTCCTTGCTGCGGGGGAAGAGGATTGGGTGCATAATCAGCGTTAAGTAAGGTACGGACCTCGCGTTGGAAGTTTCGCAAACCCATTCAAACATCTGCATCTTCGCAAACCCATTCATACCTGGAGAACTTTCTATGGGAACTGCACCCGTTGTAGCTGCACCTGTCTCTTCTTCGCGACCGGGCATGGGAGCCATCCCGTATCAGGGCGGCGTAACGTTCCGCGTGTGGGGGAAGTTTGCGTCTTCGGTCTCAGTGGCCGGGGACTTCAACAACTGGAGCACGACGGCCAACCCGCTGGCCGCGGATGGGGATAGCGGCTATTGGTCGGTGGATGTGGCGGGGGCGAAGGCCGGCGACAAGTACAAGTTTTCCATACCGGGGCCGGGACTGCGGGTGGATCCGTATGCAACTTCAGTCTTCGAGGATGCGGCGGCGGGCGCGCAGAACGGGCAGATGTTGTGGAAGGCGGAGGTTACGAGCCAGGACGTGGCCTTCGATCTGACCACCGGCTTCACCATGCCGAACTGGAACGAAGTGGTGGTTTACGAGCTGCACGTGGGGACATTCACGACGCAGGCGGACGGCAGCCAGGGCACGCTGATCACGGCGCTCGCCAAGCTGCAATCGATCGGCGACCAGGTGAACGGGGTGGGGTTCAACGCGATCGAGATCATGCCGCTCGGTCAGTATTTGACGGTCACCTCGTCGGGCTACAATCCCGGCTACATCTTCGCGGTGGAAGACACGTACGGCGGGCCGGATGCGTTCCGAACCTTTGTCAATTCCGTGCACGGGATTGAGCTTGCGGTGATTCTCGACGTGGTTTACAACCACCTCGGCGATACCGATCTGTGGCAGTTCGACGGCTGGTCGATAGGAGGGATCAACTGCCAGTGGTGCGGGTGGGGTCCGGTGGACGGCGGCGACTACTTTTATGAGGATGCGTCGCTGGGGCACACCGACTACTCGCATGCGCGGTTCGACTTTGGGCGGCCGGAGGTGCAGCAGTATCTGTGCGACAACGTGGCGCGCTGGCTGGAGACGCGATTTGTGGACGGGCTGCGCTTCGATTCCGTGGTGAACATTCGGGGAATCCAGCACAACGGCGCATATGAGTGCGACGACGCGAACGGCGCGGCGCTGCTACGGCGGATCAACCAGCAGGTGCAGGCGAGCCAGCCGTGGAAGCTGACGATCGCCGAAGACCTGCAGGGCTGGGATCAGATTACCGCGCCGGTGGCGAGCGGAGGCTTGGGATTCTCAGCGCAGTGGAATGAGTCGCTGTGCTATGCGCTGCGCGGCGCGGTGATTCCGGCCAGCGATGCGGCGCGGCCGATGCAGCCGATCGTGGACGCGCTGAATGGGCTGAGCGGGCCGAATGCGTTCAAGTACGTGGTGTACACCGAGAACCACGACAAGGACGATCCGAGCGGGGGCGGTGGGCGTCTGCCGGACCTGATTCATCCGGGGCAGTCGGATAGTTGGGAGTCGAAGAAGCGCTCGACGCTGGCTGCGGCGGTGGTGATGACAGCGCCGGCAATCCCGATGATCTTCGAAGGGCAGGAGTTCCTGGCGTGGCAACCGTTCCCCAACGGCGGAGCGCAGCCAGCGCAGATCGACTGGACGATGGCGACGACGTTTGCCGGCATCACGAGCCTGTATCGCGACATGATTCACCTGCGGCGCAACTGGTTCAACTCGACGCGCGGGCTGCAAGGGGCAAACCTGCACATCCTGCCGGTTTTTGCCGACAATGTGCTGATCTATCACCGGTGGGATCAGGGTGGAGCTGGGGACGACGTGGTGGTGGTGTGCAACTTTGCGAATGCAGGCTATGCGAGCTACGCGATCGGGTTTCCGCAGGGCGGGATGTGGAGGGTTCGCTTCAACAGCGACGCGGCGGGTTATGACTCGTCGTTCTCAAACTGGAACAGCTTCGATACGATGGCGGATGGGGCGGGGTTGAATGGGATGCCATTCAGCGGGAATGTCGGGATTGGGCCGTATAGCTGCATCATCTTGTCGCAGGATTGAGGTTGTTGTCTCGCAGGTCTGAGTTACAAAGCGGGACCTTGGGTCAAGAGTGCTAGAGGGAGTTGACGGCTGCCTCGATGATGGCGAGGGCGGCTGTGAGTTGCTCTTCGGGGATGGTGATGGGTGGGGCGATGCGAATGCGCTGGCCGGCGGCGCCGCCGAAGATGAGTACGCCGCGCTGTTCGCAATTGCGGATGACTTCAGGGGCGCGGGCATCGCGGACCGCAAAGGAGAGCGTGGAACCGGCGAGATGGAATGCGGACAGGGCTGGATTCCTGGCGAGCCGTTCCACAGTTTTTGCGAGGGTGGCGTGAACGACGGCGATCTTTCCGACAATATCGGTGGAGTCGATATAGGCGGCGACGGCCACGGCAGCTTCAATCCCTAAGGAAGCGGTTTGGAAGGTGTGGTACCGGTATTCGTCTCCGGCGGGCAGGGCGCGATGGTAGTCCCGCGGGTAGAGGACAACGGAGGTTGGATAGATGCCGTTGGTCATGGACCCGCTGAAGAGATAGATATCGGGGTTGAGGCTCTCCTGCTGAGCGATTGAGAGAAATCCGAAGCGGTAGAAGCCGCACTGGATTTCGTCGGCGATGACGGTGACTCCGGCAGTCTGTGCGGATTGGGAGAGAGAGCGCAACCATGCGGGCGGGAGGGGCACGTAGCCATTGGCGCCCTGGATGGGCTCGCAGAGCAGGCAGGAGACCTGATCCCAGGCGGAGAAGTCGCTGCCGGCGGGAATGCGGAGGATGGATTGATCGATCTGGGTGACGAGTGG
Organism: uncultured Occallatibacter sp.; assembly: GCA_964460385.1. Taxonomy (GTDB): domain Bacteria; phylum Acidobacteriota; class Terriglobia; order Terriglobales; family Acidobacteriaceae; genus Telmatobacter. The sequence continues at coordinate 3,290 of CAYWSR010000092.1, forward strand.
GGTCTGCTGGAGGGACGAGTCGCGGCCGCGTGAGCTGGCGGCGAGGGTGTCGACCGAAAGGCCATGGAACGAGCCCTGGATGGTGAGGATCTTGCCGGGGCGGACGCGCTGGGCGATGGCGATGGCCGAGGATACGGCGAGGCTTCCGCCCACCTGATAGAGGACGGAGTGGCTGGCGAGCTTGAGCTTGTTGAGGAGCCAAGCTGCATAGGTGGAGGCGCTGGGCGGATAGAAACAGGCGACAAGGTCGGAGTTAAGAGAGCTGAACGGATCGATGGATGGATTCATGTGGCCGAAGTTGACCGCACCGTGGGCGCACATGAGATCGGTGAAGGGGTAGACCTTGCCGTCGGGGGCGCGGAGGCGGAGGGTGGCGTTGAGGGCGGCCAGAACCTGGTAAGGCCGGGAATAGGAGTACATCTCACCGAGGGGACTTAAGGGGGAATCCGGGGGAATCATTGTCACCTCATGGCGACCGGCGGGGAGCGGTTGAATGATTGCGGGAAGTGTCAGGTGTATGAATGCAAGAGCTTAAAGCGATTCTGAGAATACTCTAACACCGGTCGAGATGAGTGTGAGTGAGAGTGCGAGTGCGAGTGCGAGTGAGAGTGTGAGTGCGAGTGTGAGTGTGAGTGCCAGTGCGAGTGGGGGCCGATTCGCAAGTTGGGTTTTCGTTGAGCGAAGATAGGCAAGGGCTGAAGCCCGCCGTATTTGTTGGCGCTATCGGCCCGACTCAAGCCACCCCAGCGACGAAGACCCGTCGCAGGGGACCCCGGCAAGTCGGGCCCTGACTCATTCACGACTCGGCGGAGTGGTTTCGGAAGTTGTGATACCGGGCCCTGACTCAGGACGGGCGGGTGCAGGATGACAGCGACGAAGGCCCGGGCCTAAAGACCAGGCGCGTTGTTGCATCAATTTCAGTGGCCTAAAGGCCACCGCTCCCTCCTTAGTGTGCGGCGCGGGAGATGGCGGTGACCGCTGCCTTCATTACGCCGCAATCGGAAAGAAAGTGGATGAGGTTTCCGGTGAGAGGTGGGCCGGGGGTGGCGCCAGGGTCTGGGGTCTGGGGTCTGGGGTCTCGGGTTTGGGCCTGGCGCAAATCGCCGCTTCCCTGCGCGTCGAGGATGAGGGCGGTGAGCTTGCGCGCCAAAGGAAGCGGAAAGCTCTCAGCGATAAAGACGAGCTTGCCTCGGGTGGTGATCACCACGGGGCCTTCGCTGGTGGTGAAGACCTGTTCATCAATGCCGGCGGGGAGATCGGGGTTTGGACTCTTCTCCGCTTCAAGATTCCGCTTGAGGCCGGAGTATTTTCGACCGAGCTCTTTGGTGTAAAGCTCAGCAAAAGCCTTGGCGGATGCGTTGTTCTTCCATACGGCGAGATAGAAGAGGGCGAGGGAAGCAGTGGAGGATTGAGCGGCCGGGGAAGTAGCGTCCTTACGCTGGCCGGCCCAATAGATGCCACCGTTCCAGGCCGGGGTCAGGTCGCGTGCAGCGGCTTCGCCGCCGAAGATTTCAGCGAGGATATGGAGATCGAGCTGGCCCACCTGGCCGATGTCGTAGGGCTTGTAGAGGGAATCAACAAGCGGGTGAATATTGGGCAGCAGCGGAATGGCGGGAATGCCGTGGTGTTCGAACTCGCGGGGGTTGATGATCTCCCAGGACGATGTGGGGGGATGATCGAGAGCGCCGGCGAATGCGGCGGCCTGGCCCTGGTCCATCCAGACATCCTGTTCAAAGCTCAGGCCTTCTCGATAGGGGAAGAGAAGGGACTCGGAGAGCAGGATAGGGGCGCGGGCGAGGACGGGGGAGCTTTCGGTGTTGGTCATCAGGCCTTTGACCTGGTCCATGATCTCAGGATCTTTGACCAGGCTCTTGCCCATGGGCTTGAGGATGTAGTCCATCATGACGGCTGTGGCCTGGCCTTCGACGACTGCATCGCGAGCTGTGTCGAGCTCGTCCTTGGCGAGGTGATCGGAGTCGTCGGATGAGTTGGTGGAGACGTCGTCGGGCGTCTGGTCGTTCCACTTGTCCAGGTCGACTCGCTGGTCCTGAAGGGCGTGGGTGAGCTCATGGGCAAGCACGGGCTTCTGCTCGTCGATATCGACCCAGTCGAGGAGGTTTACGGTTTTGGTTTTGGCGTCGTAGTAGGCTTCAACCTGCTCCTTGAGAAGGGCGAGGAGAAATGGCTTGAGGGCAAAGTCACGGTCGAGAAGGCCGAACTTCTTGAGGACGATCTCATCCTTCTGGAGGCGCTTTGCTCCCTGATCCTCTTCGAATTTCTCGCGGATGTAGGACTCGACGGCGTTGCGGGTGGTGAGCTGCCGCTTGACGGTGCTTTTGATGGGGAGCCCCGATTCGTCGGAGGAGAACTTGATGAGTTCATCGACGAGGGCGAAGAGTTGTTTGGCCTGATCGGGAGTGATGTGGGTTTTGTCCGGGGCTGCGGGCTGAGTGGCGGCCTGGCCTGCGGGCGGCGGCTGGGGCTTGTCGGTTTGCTGGGCAGAAACAGCGGCCGGCAGCACGAGGAGCAGAGCGACGGCCGCAGTTGCGGCCAAAGGCGAGGTGAGAAGCGCGATCGGGGATAGGTTTCCCGAAAATGTGGTGATTTTCCCGTTGTGTTGCTTCTTCATCGACACTACGTCCATCAATTCTCCCAAGGCACCGGACAATCGGCCCGGAGCGGGTGTATCTTTTTCAAGGCTATAATCAAGGAGCGGTCCGGCGGGCAGAAACGACGAGAAAAAACCGGCCTGGATTGCGGAAAAGTTCCCCTATGACGTACACGGATGTAGTGCAAACCACCCCAGCGACGGCGCTGGCGGTGTTTCTGGATTCTGCGGGTTCAACCCACAAGCTTTCAACCTACCGGGGAGTGTTGACTCCCGAAGGGTTGGACGCGCCCGAAACGGAAATAGCTGCTCTGGCCGCCGGCGCCGCAGTTCACGATCTGGGCTGGCAACGACGGGTGGCGGTACGGGGCGAAGACCGCTTCCGGTGGCTCAGCGGCATGGTGACCAACACGGTTAACGACCTCGCCCCCGACACCGGCGCGTGGAACCTGGTTCTGAATGCACAAGGGCGGATCCAGGGAGATTTGATGGTGTGGCGCGAGGACGATCGGCTTGAGTTGGAGATTGCAGCCGACCAGTATGAGCGCCTGCTCAAGCACCTGGAGCGCTTCATCATCATGGATGACGTGGAACTTGCGCCTCTGAATGGAGAGGCGGCGGGTGAGGCCGGACCCGAAGCAGTTTTGGGGTTGACCGGGCCGCATGCCAATGAAGTGCTGGAACGGCTGAGCCTGCCGACGCTGGCTCAACCGATGACCAGCGCGCGCGTGGAGTGGAACGGTGTGGATGTGCGGCTGGTGCGCGGATACGGCGCTCTCGTGCCTCACTACGAGATCTGGATGCCGGGAGCGTTGCTGTGGAAACCTTGGAACTTTCTGTTGACCGCAGGCGCAATCCCGGTGGGTTGGCCCGCGGTTGAGGCGTTTCGGATCGCTGAGGGCATTCCGCTGTATGGGATCGATATGGTGGAGCGAGATTTGCCCCAGGAGACGAGCCAGACGAGGGCCTTGCACTTCACCAAGGGCTGTTACCTGGGCCAGGAGATTGTGGAACGGATCCGATCGCGGGGGAATGTGCATCGGCACCTGCGACAATTGGAGATTGAGGGCGCGATTCCGGCAGCAGGTATGGAATTGACGCTGGACGGCGCTCCAGCAGGACAAATCACCAGCGCAGCGGAACTGGCACTGGGCACAGGGAAGCGGGTTTTTGCTCTAGGGATGATGCGGGCTGAAGCGGAGACGAGGAATCTGCCGTTGAGCTATGAGGTTGGTTCGAGCGCCGGAACTGCCCGGATTCTGGATGGACCACCAAAGTTGAGTTGACCGATTGCAGGTTGGATGCATGGCCGTTCAACGAGAGGAATAGAGATCGGAATGAGCGATACCCCCAAATTTGAAGTGATCGATCGCCGCAAATTCAAAGCGGAACACGAAGGAGACGGCGACCATCAGGCAACGTCTACGACGGAGACGGCGGCGACGCCGGAGCCTTCGAGTGGAGGTCCGAGACTTGTGGTGAACGAGGCCGCGGCGGAGCGTGCGGGCGAGGCTGTAAGCCGGGTTGCGGACCATTCGGAAGGCGGTGCGGAGCAGGAGATGGGTGAGATTCCACCTGCGCCGACAGCGGCGGAAAGCCAGGAACAGAAGACCGCATACGACGGCGCTTCGCAGCGGCTGGAAGACTTGATTCGCGCGCAAAACCCCGCGATGGGCGCGCAGCCGCCGGTCAACTTTGAAAGCCTGATCCAGCAGTTTTATCTGTCGGCGATGATCCAGATGGGCGCCGGGACGCAAGAGGGGCAACGGCCACGCGTGGATATTCTGGGAGCGCGGACGACCATCGACCTGTTGGGAGTACTGGCGGAGAAGACAAAGGGCAACCTGACCGAGGCCGAGGACAAGATGTTACAGATGGTGCTGTTCGAGAGCCGCATGGCGTTTATGGAGCTGACCAGCATGATCACGCTGCAGGGTATGCAGCCGCCTGCGCCGCCGCCGGGGAAGCGGTAGGGGGCTTGGGCACGTCTCAATCTGAGAAGTCAGGCGATTGATTTAATTTGCTTTCATCGTCGACTCTCTTTCAACAAAAGGAAGGTAAGTGAATCACAGCCGCCCACGAGGCATCGTCATTGTTGGGATGCTGATGATTGCGTTTGGCCTAGCCGAGGTATATACGGGGCTTACTCACAGTTTTTTCAATATATCTACCGCAAAGATCGCAACCTCCGCCTATGCGGGGACCGCAATCGGTATTCTCTATGCCACGGCGGGGTTGCTCATTCTCTCGATGAAGCGGTGGGCGGCAGCCCTCGCCATTTTGCTTCTTGTCGTTGATATCGTTGGGCGCATAGCAATGGTTGTAGCGGGCCTCTACCCGGTTGACTCCGTTAAGCAGATATTGGCTATGTTTCTCGGAACCTCAATCGTGGCCATATTTGCTGGCTACATTAAATTGAAATGGTCTTTCTTCAGCTAAACGGCGGGCGTGCGCTTCGCCAATAGCCAAACTGAGACCCCGCCCGAGGCTTTGATTCCTCGACTATTTCTCGCCTACGCAGCGTTCGCCGCTTCAATGATGAGCAATCCATCAGGTTAGGTTGGAGGCGGTCGGGCGGGAACACCGGGGTTACCATAAGGTTATGGACGGGCAACTGACATTCCTTGGGACAGGGACTTCGATGGGGGTTCCGACACTGGGGTGCGATTGCCCGGTTTGCACGTCGACGGATGTGCATGACAGGCGGCTTCGGCCGTCGGTGATGGTGCGCTGGCGGGAGAGCGCGAACGGCGCGCCGGGAACGGGGACCGGTGTGGAGGGCGCAGGCATCGAGCACGCAGGACTCGGGCGGGTGGGCCTTGAGCGCGTGGTGGTGATCGATACGGGTCCGGACTTTCGCGAGCAGGCGCTGAGGGAAAAGCTGAGGCGGGTGGACGCAGTCTTCTACACCCATTCTCATGCGGACCATATTCTTGGATTGGATGACCTGCGCCCGCTGAGTTTTGCGGCGTTTCGGCATGGCGATACGATTCCGCTCTATGCTTCAAGCGAAACACGCGCCGTGCTTGAGCGGATTTATGAGTACACGTTTTCTCCGGATGCGACGTACCCGAATCGGGCGCGGGTGAGACTGGAGCCGCTTGAGGGGCGCACTTCGGTTCATGGAGTTGAGTTTGTTCGCGTGCCCCTGATGCATGGACGGATGGAAATTGCGGGCTTCCGATTTGGGAGCGCAGCCTATTTGACCGACGTGAGCGAGATTCCCGAAGCGAGCTTCGCGTTGCTGGAAGGGCTGGATCATCTTGTGGTTTCCGCGCTTCGGTACAAGCCGCATCCAAGCCACGCAACGGTCGAGCAGGCGATTGGCTGGGCGCGGCGGATCGGCGCCAAGCAGACATGGCTGACCCACATCGCGCACGAGCTGGGCCATGAAGAGACAAACCGAGCCCTTCCTGAAAAAGTGAGGTTGGCCTATGACGGGCTGACGCTAGAAGTGAAGCTATGACCAAGACCGCCTCTTTGATTCCCGGCACCCAGGTTCCGGTTTACTGGAAACTGGATGAGATTCCGACCGGATTTGGGCCGTCGGTGGCGGCGATTGGGAACTTTGACGGGGTGCACCTGGGGCACCGGGAGATTCTTCGCGCCGTGGTGGCGGAGGCGCGTCAGATTGCGGGCAAGGCTGTAGCAGTCACATTCGACCCGCATCCGGAGCGGTTTCTGCGGCCGGAGACTGCGCCGGGGCTGCTGACGCCGATCGAGGATCGCTTGCGACTGCTGGCAGCGACCGGGATCGATGCGGTTGTCGTGCTGAGGTTTGACGAGGCGCTCTCCGGGCTGAACGCGCGAGCTTTTGTGGGGGCGGTTCTGCTGGAGGCACTGGGAGTGGTTGCGCTGCATGAGGGAGGCAACTTTCGCTTCGGGCATCGCGCAGAGGCCGGAGTGGCGGAGTTGGCGAAACTGGGTGCGGGGTTGGGATTCGCGGTCCATGTGCACGAGCCGGTGCGCGTACATGGGATGGAAGTTTCGAGCTCGCAGATTCGCGGTCTGATTGCGGCGGGCGATGTGAGGCGGGCGCGGTGGCTGCTGGGGCGGCCGTTTACGGTGCGCGGGAATCCGGCGCGGGGGCGAGGCGTGGGAACGCGGCTGCTGGTCGCGACGGTGAATCTTGCGCCTTACCAGGGAATGCTTCCCGAGTTTGGGGTCTATGTGACGCGGTTGACGGTGAGAGCGGGCGAACCAGGGGGCCGGAGATTCGCGGCAATCACGAACGTGGGCAACCGGCCAACGTTTGAAGGCGTGGGCTTCGGGGTGGAGACGCACATACTCGACTTTGAGGCGGTGGATTTGGGAGAGGAGACTCAGATAGACCTTGAGTTCCTGAAGAGGCTCAGGGGCGAGAAGAAGTGGGAGACGCCGGAAGCGCTGAAGGAACAGATTATGAAGGATGTGGCGCGGGCGCAGAGGTATTTCAGGCTGGCGAAGAAATAGGGTCCAGGGTCTCGGGTCTAGGGAGTGCGTGACGAGAGGGTGATGGAAAGGACGGTGATGTCGTCCTCCTGTCCGAAGTGCTGCGCACGGCGGGCGATTTCTGCGGCAGGTTCGGTTGACGTGGCCTGTGTGCGGTCGAAGCCGAAGAGCTCGCCGGTGGGGCTGGTGGCTTCGAGGACGCCGTCGGTGAGCAGGGTGAGTTGCTGGGCGGGGGCGAGGTGGAAGGTGGATTCGGCGTAGATTGTGGCGGCGGAGATTCCGAGGGGAAGGCCGTTGTGGAGCGAGAGTTCCTGGCCGTCAAGGTAAGGCGCGATGTGGCCGGCGTTGGCGATGGTGAGTGTGCCATCGGGATCGGCGCGGAGGACGAGGCAGGTGGTGAAGCCGCCGTCGCTGCGGGCGAGCATGCGCTGATTCATAGCGGAGAGGATTTCGCCGGGGCTCTGGGTGTAGTGAGCGAGAGTGCGGACGGTACCGACGAGCAGAGAGACGGTCATGGCGGCGGGGAGGCCTTTGCCGCTGACGTCGCCGATGACGGCGAGGACGCCGCCGTTGGCGGTGGCGAGGATCTGGAAGAAATCGCCGCCGACTTCGCCAAAGGGTTTGTAGACCGATTGAATGTTGAATCCGGGGATGGTGGGAGTGTCGTCGGGGATGAGGACCTGCTGGACAGCGCGGCCGGCGGCGAGTTCAGCGGCGAGGCGCTCTTTCTCGCGGCGGTCGCGGATAAGGTCGCGAACAAAGATGGTCAGCGCCGTGGCTCCCAGCAAGGATTGCGTCAAGGAATTGATCGACCAGTGCCAGTTGCCGATGATGACGATGCTGCCGACGCCCGTAAGCCGCTTAAAGCTGGTCAAAAGCGTCAAGCGCACGAAAAAATAGACCGAAAACGCGGCAGCCACCATCCTGTCGCGGGAATTGCTGTGCCGAAAGCCCTGGACGATCAGGACCCCGAGCGGCACCGCAGCGATGCCAATGGACCAGTCGCCGAGAAAGACCGTGGAAGGGAACCATACGGCAGCGGCGGCGAAAAGGTAGACCGGCCAAAAGTAGCGTGTCCAGCGGCGATTCGATACCCGCATCGCCTCCCCCGCCGCCTCCACCAATAAACCCGTTGCGACGGCTCTCACCGACAAGCTAAGGACCATCGCCTCAAAGTAAGCCAGGAACTGCACGACGCTAGCGGCGAGAGCGAAGATGCCCAGGATGCGAAAAACACGATAATCGGGCGCGGCCCGCCAGAGCGCCAAATAAGCAACCGCCAGGCAGGACAACAGCACGGCGCCGATGAGCACCGGTATGTCCTGCACCTGCTCGATGAGCGGCACCGGCGGAAAAAGCTGCTGGAGCAGGGGCAGTGCTGCGGCGAGGAGATGAAGGTCCGTCACGCGGGGACCGACCTTTGCAGGGTGAGGACGGTGATGTCGTCCTCCTGGCCGAACAGCTTCGCGGCGTTGGCGATTTGGTTTGCGGACTGCCCGCTGATTGCGCGGGTGCGCTCGAAGCCGAACAACTCGCCCGCGGCGTTGCGCGCTTCGACGACGCCATCGGAGACGAAGGTGAGGCTGTGACCGGCGCTTACCTGGAGATGCAGTTCTTCGTACTCGATCGGTTCGACGCCGAGGGGCAAGCCAGCGGGGACCTCAAGCTCTGCACCGTTAAGGTAGGGCGCAATCTGCCCGGCGTTGGCAATGGTGATTGCCCCATCCTCCCCAATGCGCGCCACGCAGCAGGTGACAAAGCCGCCCTGCAATTGGCCGACGAGCCCGCGGTTGAGCGCGGCTAGGATGCGGGCCGGAGGGAGCACCGGCATGGTGCGCAGCGCGCCGATGATGGCCGATACCGTCATGGCCGCGCGCAGCCCCTTGCCGCTCACATCGCCTACAACGACAAGCACGCCGCCGTCAGGCTCTGGCAGCACTCGAAAGAAATCGCCGCCGACATGCTTGGCGGGCAGATAAGCGCTCTGGATTTTGAATCTGGGAAGGTCGACGGCGGGGGAGACGAGCCGCTCCTGCACCTCCCGCGCCGCCTCGAACTCGACGCGGAGTTCGTCGCGCGCCCGCCACGCCCGCCAGGCCCGCTGGCTGAGCAAGAGGAAGAGGGCAATCGCAAAGAGAAAGAAAGCCAGCCCAAGGGTGGATTCGTAAAACGGGCCCACCATCACACCAGTGGGCAAAATCGATTGGGGCAGAACTGCCGCCGTTGCGTAGGCAATGATTGCGACCGCGATCAACTGGTTCCTTCTCCTCACCAGAATCGCCCAGAGATTGACGCCAACAAGAGTGAGGCTGAAGCCCAAAAACGCGAGAAGATACACCGGGCCGGCCCAAAAAGTGAGCGCAGTGGGAGTTGTGGGCAAAACAAAGTACAGAGCGACTATCGCAAGGGCCACCGCGAGAGCCTGGGCAAGGCGCTTCAGCTTGATAGCCCGTAGGCCATGAACAGTCCAGGTAAACTCGATATCGGCCAATAGAGCAGGAAAGGCGATCCCAAGTTGAATTATCCACTGAGTTCGCCACGAGATCGCCCCGAGTCCAGGCAAGGAAGGATTCTCAGAAAGCTCAAAGAGCGCATGTGCAATCAATACCCAACTGAAGACCAGCAAATCGCGCCCGCCTAACCACCGCCAGGCGAAAAACACTCCTACGCCGAGGAGGACCATGAGGCCGTTGAGTTCCAGGTCAAGCAGGTTTGCATAGGTGATGGTGGCGTGGTCGGCGCGACGCGCAAGCTGCAGAACCCGGCTCTCGTCTACAGAGATGATCCAGGTTGTGAAAGAGGTGGGTCCGCGCCGCACTGGCGGATACCAGGTTCGAAGCGCCACGAGGGTTGTTGCTCCCGGTGACGCGGCGGATGCCGGCAGGTCGAAGATGGCATCCCTGTGGTCAAGATCCAGGTCGACCTCGGGCGGAAGGCTGCCCTGCCGGCCCACAAGCGCACCTCCTGCGTAGATTTCCAGCGCATGACGCTCTGTGTCCACTGCAATGAGAAAGGGCGGCGAGCTGCGGACGGCCAGCGGGAGGGAAGCTCTGCTACTTACAGCGATGTGGAGGCGAACCCACACAAAGCCGTCGGAGTACAACGGAGGAATCGGCCATCGGCCATCTTTGGCTACAGGCCAGGCGCTGTCGTCGAAGCTGGGATTGGCCCAGCCAAGCTTGCCGTCGCGGTCGTCGCCGAAGTGGTAGCGCACGGTCGTGGGGGGCTGGGCTTGCTGGGCGCGGGCGTGCGGGGTGCAGAAGGGGACACAAACGAGGGTCAGATGAGCGACAACGACAAAGTTGCGAATCTTCACGCGAGCGCTCCCTCCTGGGCGGGCGACAACAGGAGGGTGAGGACGGTGATGTCGTCCTGCTGTCCGAAGTGCTGCGCACGGCGGGCTATTTCGTTGGCGGGTTCGGTTGAAGCGGCCTGGGTGCGGTCGAAGCCGTAGAGCTCGCCGGAGGGACTGGTGGCTTCGAGGACGCCGTCGGAGACAAAGGTGAGGCGGTCATTGGGGGCAAGTCGGTAGTGCATTTCGGCGTAGGTGGATTCGGCGACAAGGCCGAGGGGCAGGCCGGGCTCGACGGCCATTTCGGCGCCGTTGCGATAAGGGGCGGGATTGCCGGCGTTGGCGATTGTCATGGCACCGTCAGCGGAGATGTGCGCGACGCAGCAGGTGACGAAGCCGCCAATTTGGCCGTAGAGAGCACGATTGAGGTGGGCGAGGATCTCAGGTGGCCAGAGCGACGGGTAGTCGCGCAGCGCGCCCATGATGGCGCTGACGGTCATGGCGGCTTTGAGGCCTTTGCCGCTGACGTCGCCGACTATCACGAGTACGCTGCCGTCTGGTTCGGGTAATACGCGGAAGAAGTCTCCGCCGACCTGTCTGGAGGGGAAGTAGACACTCTCAATTTTGAAACCGGGAAGATCGACGGCGGGGGCGACGAGCCGCTCCTGCACCTCGCGCGCCGCCTCGAACTCGACCCGCAACTCGTCGCGGGCGCGCCACTCCTTCCAGGCGTTCTGGCTGAGGAGCGCAAAGATGGCGACATCGCAGACGAAGTCAGCCAGCGCAATCGGGTGCTCCTGGAACGGGCCCAATCTCACGACGAACGATAAGATGGCCGTGTTGTTCAACAGGGAGATAGCTGGGTTTGCCAGGAGCGCCAGCGCAAGCAGCGGGTTGGTTCTCTTCGTCAGAATCGCCCAGACGTTCACGGCAATGAGGATGGGTTCGAAGATCAAGTCCGCAGGGAGCACGGCCAGCGTGGCCAAATGAGCAATGGCGGAGGGAGTTGTCAACAAAATCGGAATCAACAGCGCCAGATTAAAGACCACAGCAGCAGCCTGGGCGAGGCGCTTCAAAAGGGGAGCACGCAGACGGTGAACGGTCCAGTTGAGCTCGACGAGGGCAACCATGAACAGCGTCAGCGGCACAAAAAAGACAAACGCTCCCACTTGAAATGAAAGCTTGTCCTCTCCAGGCAAGCTGGAGTTCCACGCAAGCAGAACGAGCGCCTGTGGAATCATGACCCAGGCGAATACCAGCAAATCGCGTTTACCGGTCCAACGCCATGCGACGAGCATCCCGATGCCCAGGATGGCAATCCCGAGATTCAGAGCAAGGTTCAGCCCGTTCGCGTAGAGCTCGGTGGCATGGTCGGCGCGCTGGGCAAGGAGGAGATTGCGGGCTCCATCGATGGAAATCTCGACGGCGGGTTTTCCTGGCCTGCGCAGATGCGGAGGGCACCAGACTCGAAGCGCAGCCACGGCCGTGCTACCCGGCGTTGCGGCGGACGCCGGCAGTTCGAAGACCGCGTCCAGCTGATGGATGTCGAGTTCAACATGAGGTGGAAGGCTACCCTGACGGCCCGCCAGCACACCGTCTACATAGAGTTCGTCTGCCAAAGCGAAGGGAAGGCCGTCCAAATTGCGGTCCCGCGCACTGCGGACGGCAAGTGGGGCGGGGGCATCGCTGGGAACAGGGATATGGAAGCGGAGCCAGATGAAGCCGTCGGAGTAGAAGGGCGGCATGGGCCATTGACCGTTTTCGGCGATGGGCCAGGCGCTGTCGTCGAAGTTGGGATTGGCCCAGCCGAGCTTGCCGCCGGGATCGTCGCCGAAGTGGTAGTGGACCGAAGTGACGAGCGGGGATTGTTGAGCATGACCTCGCAACCCTAACGAGCTGAGCGAAAGGGCGGCCAACAGCGCCAGGAGTGCCGTCGTTGGTCGAAGCATTTGAAGATCATACGCGGCGGGTGGGTTGGGAGTGAATGGAAAGACGGGGAGGAGGGAACAGGGAATTGCCGGTTCGGGGTCCTGACTCGAGGTGAATGCGCTTGCTGGGGCTTAGACTGGTCGGAGAGCAAGTGAAGTCGGCGGCGATGGCGCATGGGCCCACGACCTGGAAGAGACCTCGAGGACGAAAGCATGAGCGAGACGGACGGCGCGCGGAGCATGCGCAGCGACATTTTGTTTGGGTTTGGGTTGGCGCTGACCTGCTACGTGGCGTGGCTGGTGCGCGATGTGTTGTTTCTGCTCTATGTGAGCGCGCTGTTTGCGGTGGTGCTGACGCCGCTGGTGAATAAGGTCTCGGGATTCAAGGTGGGGCGCTGGCAGCCGTTCAAGGGGTGGGGGGTGCTGGTGCTGCTGCTGGCCGCGGCGGGCGGGCTGACGCTGTTTGGATTTCTGGCGCTGCCGCCGGTGATCAGCGACCTGCAGGCATTTGCGCAGGAGCTGCCGACGCGGCTGCCGGCGATTTTGGCGCAGGTGAAGGGGCTGGGGATTACGCAGGGGCCGCAGGCTGCGGGGATCATTGCGAAGGTGCAGGATATGGTGAGCAACGCGGCGACCTACCTGCTGTATTCGATCAAAGACTGGGCAGGCCGGCTCTTCTATGTGGTGATGGGTATTGTGCTGACGATCTACTTCATTCTGGAGGGAGACCGGGCGTACGGGTGGTTCATGTCGTTTCTTCCGCCGGAGCAGCGGGGACGGCTGGACAAGGCACTGCGGCGGGCCGAGACGCGGATGGGCAGATGGCTGCTTGGCCAGGGGAGCCTGATGCTGATCCTGGGCGTGGTGAGCACGATCGTGTATGTGAGCCTGAACCTGCGGTACGCGTATGCGCTGGGGTTTCTGACGGGGCTGCTGAACATCATCCCAGTGCTGGGCGCGGCGGTGTGTGTTGGGCTGGCGCTGCTGGTGGCGGCGATTGACTCGTGGGGGAGGGTGATTGGGGTTGCGGTGTTCTACGTGATTTATCTGAACGTGGAGAACTCGTTCCTAACGCCGCGGATCATGAAGTCGAGCGTGAACCTGCCGGGATGGTCGATCCTGGTGGCGTTGCTGATCGGGTCGTCGCTGGAAGGGATTCTGGGGGCGATGGTGAGTGTGCCGACGGCGGTGCTGGCGGCGGTGTTGCTGGACGAGTATTTGGTGCATCGGGAGGAGACGGGGGGATAGGGACGGGGGTCTGGGGTGTGGGACCGAAAAGAATCATGGTTTCCCACCCATTCGCGATGAAGCTGCGAATGGATGGGGCACGCAGCATCCTTGGGTGATGGGGTATCGGGTGTGGGGTGTGGGACCGAAAAGAATCATGGTTTCCCACCCATTCGCGATGAAGCTGC
>CAYWSR010000093.1:0-16881 GCA_964460385.1 uncultured Occallatibacter sp.
CGTCAGCTTCCCAAGCTGAATGTCGCCGGTTCGATCCCGGTCTCCCGCTCCATACTTTAGCTCGATAAACTAAGTCCCTGCCAAGCCCCCCGAAAGCCCCGCTCCGCTCAGGCGCCGACCTGCCGGCTCGCCGGTTGCGATGTCCCCGCTGGCGTTGGTAGCTGAGGTGCTCTTCGAAACGAGCCAGCGCGACTCACAAGGACGTTGTACTTGATGACATACCAGAACGCCAGAACCCCATCCATCGGGCCGATTTTCTTGCCCTCTTCATACGTGCGGCCGTAATAGCTGATCGGGACCTCGTAGATGCGCGCCCCCAGCTTTGAAACCTTGGCGGCGACTTCGATTTCGAAGCCAAATCCGGAAGACGTAATGATCATCTCGCGAATGATATCTCCGCGGAATGCCTTGTAACCCGTCTCTACGTCGGTCATATTCAAATTGGAAAAGAGATTGCACCAGAATGTAAGAAAGCAGTTAGCCAGGTAGTGATAGAAGTACAGCACCCGGCTGGCCTTCCTCACCAGGAACCTGGACCCGAACACGACGTCGGCATGGTTCTCAAGAATGGGGTTGACTACGTCCGGAATTTCCGCCGGATCGTACTCCAGGTCAGCGTCTTGGACGATCACAACGCCGCCGGTGGAAGCTGCAATTCCATTCTTGACCGCGGCTGTCTTGCCCTGGTTCCGGTCATGGCGAATGGACCGGAGGTTGCTGTATTGACTTGCGAGTTCGGCGATCAGAGCCGGCGTGCCGTCCTGTGAGCAGTCGTCCACCACGATGACCTCAAGCTCGTATGGCAGCTTCATTACCTTGTCGACAATTTCGCGCAGCGTCTGGCTTTCGTTGTACGCGGGAATGATAACCGAAATTCTGGTTTTCGCGGGGTCCACCGCTTCCGGCGTCTTGTCGGCACTGTCGAATTGCATCTCAATCTCCTTTTCGTCCGCGATCGCGCTTTTGGCGCCTGCAGCAATCCGAAGTTCACTCTTGACTTGAATCTTTCATCGCCAACCCGTGAGAGTCACCGGCCTTACCGCCCACATTGAGCGGATCGCCAAGCGGAGAATCGTTTTCCATCGCATAGGGCGAATTGAGAGGCGCCGAATTGCGAAAACCATCCTTCATGTTCCCGGTTCGCAGCTGGAGATATGGGTTGAAATGCCCAGCATTTGGCAGCGGCGTTTCGAAGATCGAATGATGCGCATTATAAATCTCCAGTCCGGAATATGTCCTCCGCAGTACGGCTTTCGGAGGCGGTCGTCGATGCAACTGGGAGACGTTGAGCCACAGCATCGATCCCAACTCTCGATACCTCTTGCCAGCGATATCTTCCGCCCAGCGCTCCCCATATTGGAGTATGACTGAGAGCAGACACACCAGGGCCAGGAGTCGTGGGCGAGCGCTGCGAAGCGATCCAAACAGAAACATCCAGAGCGCCGCAAAGACCAGTAGTTCGAAAACATGGACTCGTAACTCCCCGGGGATCCGCAGCCAGTACATTAGGATCAGGACTGCCAGCGCCAAAGTGATTGCAAACCCGATCGATACCGCCTTCCAGTGCCACCGATCGCGTTGTCTCCGCAAGCCGGAGATGAGCACAGCCGCAAAAAGAATCCACACCTGAACGATGACGAATCGTCCCGCCGGAGCCTGCAGAAACCAGACAATCAGGCTCCCAATGGAAGCACATGCCAGCGTCGCATAGGCCCACCCTGGAGGGGTTCCATCCACCTTGGCCCGGATCTCTCCTCGAGGCCGAGCAATCATCATGGGAAGACTAATCAGCGTTAGAAACAGGGGCAGCAGGAGGTTGATTCTGTCATATCTGGCGATCGTCTCTGCCCAATCCGGCAGCCATTTCCAGCCGGAAACTTCCTTCGGATCGTACGTCGCCCGGAAGTAAGTGCAGGACTTGATATAAGCGCGTTCAGCGTCTGCCTGGGCGGCAGGCACCTTCCAGTCAACATTCACTCCAAACGCCGTCGTTGGATACAGGGGGTACCCGCTCAGAATGATGCCCCGAATCGGAAAACAGACCGCCAGCACGCCGGCCACGGCAAGCGCCCCATAGACCATCCTCCTCCGTCGGCCTTTCTCTGTGCGATGCCGGAGCTCTCGCACGACAACAACAACGACGACAAAAGCCGAGAATACAATCGCGCTGATCTTCACGGTGGAAAGGACCGCGCCCAGCGAAACAATCGTCGCCGTCAGCACGGCAGATTCTCCGCTGCCGGACGAGGCTGTCGCCCACATCAAGAACAGACACGCCAATACCGCGGTTGCGGCAGCCACAAATGCATCCGCCTTGAGCGTGGCCAGCATTGAACCGGCAAAGCCGAACGAAACCAACCCGACACATGGGCACAGCAGGAGTGCAGGAAGGAAGGAGCGATAAAGACAGCCCTTATCCCCACCAGCGAGGTCGCGAAGTCCGCTGAAAAGCAGGACGCAGGCCAGAACAATGAACAAGCCGTTAAAGATGTGATTGACCGCTCCACTCCAAAGCCCGACGCTCAGCATGGCGGCAAACAAGTGATGAGAGTTGTTAAAACCCATTCGGCCATGAAGGTTCGCAAGGCCCGGAACAACGGGGTAGTCGTGAAACCAGCGTATCGCCTGAAACTCATAGAGATAGTCGTCATAGCCAAAGCCTCCAGCGAGACTTTGGTTTGCGGTCCAGATTGCAAACACGCCGCAGGCAGCGGCAAAGCGCCAACGCAATGGCTGTCGGAGCAACGATAAAAACCAGCGTCTTTCCACAACCAGAGCCAGCGCTGCCACCACGGTAAACGTGAGCAATGCGCGCAGATCTACCGGCAGAAAAAAATTCCAAACCATCAGGCCGGCAATGAGCAGCGCAAATCCCGTCCAGATTGCGCAGTATGCGTGGCGCCAGCTCGGCTCAATTCCGCCCAATCGATTGAGGAAGAGTGCGCCGATGGCACACAAACCCAAGGCGACGGAGACCCAGGTTCCCAAAACGGCTGAGGTTAGCAGGAATGACATGCGGAATGATCGACCTCGTTCCTGATTTTAACTGCTTCCTCTGATTCCTTCGGATGTCAATCGACTTTCCTTACCCGATTCCATTGCAACCTTCCCGGCGGTCTTAACTTCAAACCAATGCGACCCAATACTCAGGGACTCCGCCGTTTTGATGATGAGAAATCAATGGCAGCAGTCCTTTTTCAACCCGATCCCACTTGCCGCGCCGTAACCTCCCCCGTTGGTGCGGGTGTCGTGCTCCTCCGCGGTTTGTCTGCGCAGGCCGGCGACTGCGTTTTCGATTCTGCTCTTTCAAGAAACCTGGACGCCAAGTCGTTCTTTTCTCAAGAAAGGGCCACCTATCGAGACCTCCAAATATCTGCATGTCAGTTTAAAGCGCTCTAACCTCCGGCGAGAATCGCCCTTGTCTCGGTACCGATTGAATAACTGACTGGACCATGCGCAATGCATCGTCCGTCTGGGATCGTGTGTTGAATTGCTCAGCTTAGCGGACATTCAAAGAGTAAGACTCATCTTGCAATGGATCCAGCAATGGATCGGCGAGCCAGCAAGATCGCTACTCTGATACATATCGGCTTGGTTTCAGATTCACCGATGCGGCTTGCGGGGCTGGTTAGCGTCTTCGACGAACCTCTGCTGATTGGCGATCATCTCCTGATCCCGGTTGTCTGCAGCATGGAGGAATTGCTCGCGGGCTCAACGTTTGAATATCTCATTTTGGACGTGCATGGGCCTGCCATTGGTGCGCGAGCCATTCGTGCAATTCTTCTTGTCTGTCCTGGACTGCAGGTGATGGTCTTCGGGCCGCAAGGAAACCATGACCTGGCCATGGAGGCAATCTCGGCAGGGGCCAGGGGCTACCTCGATCTGACTTCTGAGATCGATACAGTGCGGCAGGCTCTCGATGTGGTCGTCGGCGGTCACATCTGGGGATCGCACCGACTGCTCTCTAAAGTTGCCGATCGGCTTCTGAAGATCGGCGACTCAAGCGTCACACCTGCTTCCCCGCAGTTCACCGCTCGCGAAAAGCAGGTGGCGGAGCTGATTCTGGCGGCCCGCGCAAATGGGGAGATCGCCCGCACGTTGGGTATTGGAGCACAGACCGTCACAGCCCACGTTGGCCGGATGATGCGCAAGACCGGCACCGCGAACCGCATCGAACTGGCATCCTTCATGCAGAAGCATAAACATGTCGCTTCAGAAACCGGATCGCAGGGCTCGCCATGAGAAGTGCATGCGATGAAATGAAATGGGATTGTGCAACTGCAAAGATGCGATCGTCCGGTCCTTCCCTTATGCCCGCAAGTTATTCGCTCTATATCCAGAAACCTCTCTCAATGCGCTGTCTTGCCTCCGCTAGTTTTGGGGCGATCGCCTCTTAGTTCGTCTCCTGGATCTTGACCACGAACGCCGTAAACGTCTTGTCGCCCAGAATAAGCATCTGATGCGGGACTCCCGCTGGCACGTGTGCGAGGTCGCCCGATCGAAGTTCCGTGCGCGTCCCTCCCTCAACCGCCGTTCCGCGAATCTCGCCAGGGCCAACCACGTGCGCGCCAACAATTGTCCCACCCGTAACCAGCGTCGCGCGGCCATCCAGAACCACAAACAGATCCGCGAACTTCTCGTGCAACTCGGCGATGCCGTCGCGGCCGCGGACCGAGAGCATCGTGGCGTGCTGGGGGTACTCCTTGAGGGTTTCAGACGCGGAGCCCTCGGAGTAGGCGGCCAGCTTGCGCAGGTAGGCAGCGCGCTCCATCAGGATGGGGCGTGTCCAGTGGTGGGCCTCCGCGGGCGCGTCTTTTGAGCGTCGGACGCGAGGCGCGGCCGCTTCCCTTTCCTGCGCCAGCAACTCCTTCAGAAGCAGGCGATCGACAGGTTCCATGAGTTCCTCCTTGCTTGTGACTTCCAGAATAATGACTTACCCATCACAGGATGCAGGAGAAACCGCCGTAAGATGGCGCGCGTGTGTGATCGACCGTGCCCGGACACAGAACAAGCCACCAGAGCAAATCCGGCGGCTTGTCAGGCAGATCAATAAGGCTTCAAAGTGTTCGTTGCTGCGTTAGCGACTGAATCTGCGCCGCAATACTCCTGCCAGGCCGAGCAGCCCTGTGCCCAAAAGCAGCAGACTGTCCGGTTCGGGCGTGAGCATCACGTCTCCGCCGTAGTAGGCCGGCCCCGAGCCGTTTGGGGTCGTGGGAAATGTTAACGAGCCGGCGTAGCTGTAGTCGTCGTACTGGAAAGTGCCCCAGTTGCCGATCGGATCGGGCCCATAGGCCCATCCATTCGATGTCGCGCCCACAAAATCGACCACGGTGTAAGTGTCCCCTGCAACCACAGATGCCGGAGCAGTGGAATTCCAGTAGTAGCCGTCAATAAGCGCATCGTTGTCGGTTACGGTTGTGGAGGTCAGCAGAGTGCCGGCCGCGTCGTACAGCCCAACAGTCTCTGGCCCGGTATACGTCGCGTTGTTTCCGGCATAAATGCCCAGCGCGCTCACCGTGCCGTTGACGTTGGAAATGAATACGTTGCCGAGGTCGGGTGGATTCGTCGCATCGTTCTGGTCCCAGTTTGTGGTGATACCCGATGCGGCAGCAGAGTAAGCGATATTCCCGAAGGAATCGGCGTATGCGCTTGTGACGCCAACTACGCCAACCAGAAGAAGGGAGAGGGCAGGACCCAAAAACTGGAACCTGCTGGGAGTATTCAGGAAAGATTTCTTCATCAGTGGAACCCTCATCTTAGCGGACGGGTTCGTTTACATCTGGCGCGGGCTGGTGCCGCCTTACTTGGACCCGCGACAGCCGGGGAAGTACGTTTGCACCCAGTATGCGCCCGCAAGGGCGTCGATGTGGGACTATGTTGAACATTTCTAAGCAGATAGTAATTACGTCAGTAACTCTCGTGTGTGATCTAGCTCACTTCCAAGTCGCCAAGATCAGATCGCCGACTGAGTTATCAACCGACAGCGCGCGGACTAACTCGAGCTTCCGGGCGCCGCATCCTTTTCGCGGCCTTTCAAGGATAAATTTTGAAAGGGTGGGATGCGATGTCATCCGAGCTGCGCCACCTGCCGCGCCCGACGAAAGACCTTGAGGAACATCGGCCGCGTCAGCTTCCCTGTGTTGGTGTTCTGCAGCGACGGGTGGTAACTGGCTATCAATGCGAGGCCGCCCGGTAGGGTGTACTCGGCGCCGTGGCCAAAGAGCAAGCCCTTGCGCGAGGCGATGCTGCCGGCTCGAAGCTGGTGCGCGAGAAATCCATCAAAGGCGATCTTGCCCAGGCAAACGACGACGCGCAAATTCGGCAGCAGGGCAACCTCTTCGTCGAGCCAGGAGGCGCAGTTGCGCTGCTCTTCCGGGGTGGGCTTGTTGCCGGGTGGGGCGCAATGGACGACCGCGCTGATCCACATGCCCTTGAGTTTCATGCCGTCATCGCGCGCAATGGCCTTGGGCTGCGATGCGAATCCGGCCTCGTGCAGCACGGGAAACAGGAAGTCCCCCGACCCGTCGCCGGTGAACATGCGGCCGGTGCGGTTCGACCCGTGCGCCCCGGGCGCCAGCCCGAGCAGCAGCACGCGGGCCCCGGGATCGCCGAACGACGGCACTGGCCGGCCCCAGTATTCGAAGTCGGCGTAGGAGCTGCGGCGAACGCGTGCCACCTCGGCGCAATACGGCCGCAACCGGGCACACCGCTCGCAGCCAATGATGCGCTCGTTGAGCGTGACGAGAGATTCCCGGGCAGCAGGCATAAAGAGATTCTATTGATCCGGCCCGTCCACCGATGCGCCGTGCCCCATCCATTCCGCGGTTTTTCGAAGAAAGAATGCGGAATGGGTGGGAGACCGTCGCACTCATTGTGAGCCGGATCAATCGCTAGCCATTCCGGTTGCGCCCCCGCGGGCTGGTTCCGGTAGAATTGCTGCGCCCGAGAAAACGCTTTCGTGCACGGTCGGAACTCAAGGCAACGCTCAGGCGCGGGCAGCAGCAATTGAGCATTCAATAAGGATGGCCAGAGATGAAGAGTAGGGTGATGAAGGTTACGGTTCGCGTACTTGCGCTGATGAGTCTTACCGGGACGGTCATGATGACAACAACAAGCTATGGACAAACCGCGACGGAGATCGGCGGCCAGAAGGTCGTCACGCTCACGCGCACGGCCAAAAGCACCACGACGCCAGAGTTCACCAGCATCACGCTGGCGCCGGGCCGCGGCATGGAAGTCATCCAGATAACGGCCAACTTCCCCGGCAAGGGGAATGTGGACGTTCTGGCGTCGCCCGATCTGGCCGGTTCTAAAAAAATGTTGGACGTGGACGACGACGATTTCGGCAACCTGGGCTACCGGCTCGGCTCGGCGTTCCTGGTTCCCTACCCCAACCGCATTCGCGGCAAGCTCTCTGCCGACGGCAAGACGCTGACCACCGAGTGGAACGGCCACCCCATCACCCTGCCGGCGAACAACATCGGCAAGCTGCCCACGGCCGAGCGCCACGCCATGCACGGCCTCATTCTGAAGGCCAAAACCGACGACGTCGCGGTCAAGAAAATTCCCGGCGGCGAAGAAGTCACCGGCGTCATCCATGCAGGGAGCTTCGGCGGATATTGGCCCTCGAAGACCGACCTGTTCGTGACCGTCTCTCTCACCGCCGATGCGGTCGACGCAAGCATCGTGGCCAAAAACGTGGGCGGCGAAGACGAGCCGATCGCGATTGCCTGGCACCCGTACTTCAACCTGCCCTCGGGCGACCGCACCCAGGCGCGTGTGCACATCCCGGCAAACACAACCGCCGAGGTCGACGGCTACGACAACGTCTTCCCAACGGGCAAGATTCTGCCTGTCGACGGAACCCGCTACGACATGCGCGCTCCCGATGGCAAAGCGCTCGGCAACGAGTTCTTTGACGACAACTGGAATCACCTCAACTGGGTGGACAAGACAGTGACGGTCAAGATCATCGATCCGGCCGCCCACTATGGCGTGGACATCATCGGCTTCTCGCCGGAGATCAAGGCGCTGCAGATGTATGCGCCGACCACCAAGCAGTTCGTGGCCATCGAGCACCAGTACAACTTCGGCGACCCCTTCGGCAAGGAGTGGGGCAAGACCGACACCGGCATGGTCACGCTGAAGCCGGGCGCAAGCACAAAGTGGCACGTCCGCCTGCACGTGTTTGTGCCGTAAAGACAGCGGTCATGAGTCAGGGCTCGACTTCAGTCGTGCCGAAAAGGCCAACAAGACTGTCGGGCTTTAGCCCCTGCAAGGACCGCTTTGTAGCAGCGCCGCGCTCTTGCACAGCTTCCTTAGCGGGCATAGGCCAAGACAGGCCGGGACAACGCTCCGGCCTGTTTTGCGTTTGGGAGTCAGTTCACAAACGTCAGCTCCACCCGGCGCGACCGCAGAAAATAGGGAATCCAGATCGCGCAGACCACCAAGCTGCGAATAACCGTTGCCGGGGAGGAGTGCGGGTTCAAGGGGGCGGCCATCAGATGGTCGGCCAGCAGGAAAACGAACTGCGTACCCAGGAAGATGATCATGCAGGTCGGGAAGGCCTTCTTCTTTTGGTAGAAGAAGATGTTGAGAACGATAAGCATGGTGAGGAACACAATGTTTGTGAATATCTCGAAGAGGATGACTGGTTCGAGCCCCGGCTTGTGGGCAAGCGCGATCTGACCCTCGCTTCCAAACAGCAGCAAGAGACCAACGGCCAGACCGAAGAGCGCAATGAATGGGTTAAGAGCCAGGCCGATGGCCGGCAGAATCAGCCATCCGCCGATTCCGGTTAGGCCCCGGTCGGCAGAGTCGCCCGCCGCGGAGAACAGCGGGGCCGTGGGTTGCTGCTCGAAACCGGCCGGAACGGGCGTATGTTCCGATGTTGACGCAGGAGGCGCGGCCGGAACCGGCGCGTCCGTCGCTTGCCCGCATTGCCGGCACACAACGGCGCTCTCCTCCACCTGCGATCCGCAATGCTGACACTGAGTAGGCATTTGGCGTCCTTTAAGAATTTTTGAGGGATCATCTCGTTTGACCGGCCCGGTTGTCAACCGCAGGCCCGAAAACGGTTGCCCCCATCCCAGCCTCAGTTCACCAGCCTGCTCTGTCTCACCGTCTCCCCGTCCGTGCCGATCCCCACGCGGCATTGAGGACACCGCCGCACTGCATCGACTATTTATGGAAACTGATGAGAGCAATCACGCCGAGCGCGGCGCAGACAACCACGAGGCCGACCACAGCTCCCGACATCCCCTTCACCGATTTATGCAACTGGCGCGCCAAGGCTCCCTTTCCCGTTGCCCGCATGCCCTCTACATCGAGGTAGTCAATGTTCCGGGCCTTCCCGCTCACTGAGTCCACGAAGACAAAGTCGGTCGACCGGGTCTCTCCGACCGTTCCAATCTGGTGCGAGCCATCGGTGAGCCGAATGTCCAGCTTTGTGCCTTCCTCATAGCTGCTCAGGCTTCTCATCACCTTGATCATTTGGGGGGTTGGCGCCGGTGCCGTCGCCGTCACCGGAGCCTGTGTGGATGCCGGAGCCGGCGCTGCCGCCGGAGTCGGCGCGGAAGAAGGAGTCGGCGTTAATTGCGGCGTCTGCTGCCCGATAGCAGTCAGGGAGAGCGTACATAGCAGCACGGCCGCGGCCACAAGTCGTACAGGACGGCAATTTTTGAACATTTACCTTCGCCTCAACTCAAGGGTTTGAGGCGATCATAAACCCTTACCCGGACATTCCTCCTCTTTACGGAGGGGGAATCTGAGCCTCAGTCCCCCAGCCTGCTCAGCTTCACTGTCTTGCCGGTCCTCGCCGATTCCCGCGCCGCATCCAAAATCTGCGTCACAACCATGTTGGTTTCAAGCGAAGAGAGGTCGCCCTTGGGATGGATCTGCCCGCGTCCGACACCGCTCCAGGTGTAAGATTGCTTTGCCCTCCACCACTTCGTCCAAATTGAGCGTGCGTCCGCCCGCCCCAGGCCGCGACCCCGCATTGGCCGTAACCGAGGTACTGATGATGAAACACGAACTCCGTCGTCGATTCGCCTCTCTTCGTTTCCGTCCGGCATATCGCTCCGCCATGACGATCTTTTGGTGTGCGGCTGCGCTTGGCGGGCTTCTTTGCCGGGACGCCGTGGCCCAATCGAGCCAGCAGCGAGGCTTTGCCCAGCATTCCGCTGCCGATGATGCCGCCCTGGCCAACGGAAACTACTATGCGCTCGTCATCGGCATCGATCGCTACGCGCCGCCCATGCCCACCCTCTCCACCGCGGTCAACGATGCCATATCGATGAGTTCGGTGTTGAAAGATCGATTCGGTTTTCAAGTAACGCTGCTCACGGACCGCGATGCCACGCGCTCCAGCATTCTCAATACGCTCAATCGCTACCGCAACACGCTCGATGAAAACGACAATCTGCTCATCTACTACGCTGGACATGGGTACTCCGATCCGGACGCCGACCGAGCTTACTGGCTCCCGGTTGACGCCGAATCCGTCGAGAGCGCGAATCGCATCAGCGCCGACGACCTGACCGCGGCGGTGCGCACCCTTCGCTCGCGTCACGTGCTCATCATCTCCGACAGTTGCTACTCCGGCAGTCTCACTCGCGATCCCGACCTTCCCTCGCCCTCCGGCGGCCAAACAACATTTCTCAGTCGCATGGTCCGCTCGCGCTCGCGCACCCTCATGGCGAGCGGCGGCGATGAGCCGGTCTCCGACACCGGCACGGGAGGCCATTCCGTCTTTGCCTATGCCGTGTTGAGCGCCCTTGAGCAGACCGATGAACCGGTCTTCACTGCGGGCGACCTCTTTTACAGCTCCGTGCGCCAACAGGTGGCGGGAAGATCGCGGCAGATTCCCAAATACGACATTATTCGAAACTCCAACCACGACAATGGGGACTTTGTCTTTGTGCTCAAGGCTGCAGTGGCAGCAGCGCCCGTCGAAATTCAACCACCCTCTGCTCCGGAAACGTCGCGCGCTTCCACCCCGGCCGAGGCTCCAGCCACGATGGCTGCCGCCCCAACCGTGGAGACGGCTAGCCGGCCGCCAGATGCCCTGGATTCCCTGCTGGCAGAGGCGAATGCCACCGAAACCGTGCCCCAGCATGCCCGCGCCATCACAGGAAAGCTGACGGATATGACAGGCGCCACAATCCCCGGGGCCAGAGTGGTTGGCATCTCGGGTGGTCGTTATTATCAGACCGTTTCAGACGATACCGGCCACTTTCGCTTGAATGTAGATCGATCAGACGATGTGCTGAAGGTGGTGATCTACGCGCCAGGCTTTAAGCTGCTGGCGTATGAGCCGGTGGGCAAAGGCATATCCCGGCTTGATTCCAAGATGGACATCGGATCATCATCCGTGATGATCACGATTCGGCCGAAGTCCCAGGGATTCCTGGGCGGTGGATACCCGGGCGGTGCTACTCACTAAGCCTGCTCAGCTTCACCGTCTTCCCTGTCCGTGCCGACTCCCGCGCCGCATCCAAAATCTGCGTCACGACCATGTTGGTTTCGAGCGAAGAGAGGTCGCCCTTGGGATGGATCTGCCCCCGCAAAACAGCGGCGAGATAGCTGAGCGAGTCCTGCTCGGGCGAGGTCAATGACGGCGCGCTGATGAGCCGCTCCTCTGATTCAAAGGACCGCCGCAGGCGCAGCTTGTCGGCCCCGACCGTGATCGCCGTGCCCGTGGCGCCGTAGACTTCCATGTCTTTGCGGCCGAATGGCCAATTCCACGAAGCCTGTAGCACGGCCTGTGCCCGTGGATAGGTCAGCACGACTGTAGCGTCGTCGTCGACCCGCGAGTAAAGCTGCGGCTTATCGGTATTCAGGACCGCAGTCACCGTCAGCGGCGCTTCGCCGCGCATCATCCAGGTCATCAGGTCCGCGCCGTAGCAGCCGAAGTCGTAGAGTGCTCCCGCGCCGTTCTTGGCGGGGTCCGTAAGCCATTCGAGAAACTCCGGCGGCACGCCGATCTCCTTCGGTCCCTGGTGGCCGTCGTGGATAACCACCCGGCGAATCTCGCCGAGACTTCCCTGCCTCACTTCTTCATACGCGGCGCGGTTGCTAGCGTACCAGGTGGTTTCGTAGTTCACCAGGACGTTGATGCCGTAGTGCTGCGCCGTCCGCCGAATGGCCAGCGCGTCCTCGACCGAGATCGTCAACGGCTTCTCCACCATCACCGAGACGCCGTACTGGGCAGCTATCTCGATGGCCGGCCGATGCTCGGCGATCGATGTATACACCAGAATGGCTTGGGGATGGGTCCTCTCGATCATGTTCGCTTCTTGCTTGTAGAAGAGCTTCTCGTCCAGGCCGAAGCGGCTCCTGTACTTGGCGGCTAGCTCGGTGTCGGCTTCCGCTATGCCCACAAGCTGCACGTCGCTGTGCTTGGGCAGCGCCATCAGGAAACCCTCGACGTGGCCGTGGGCCAGTCCCACGATGGCGACGCGGATGGGCGGCTCGGCGGCAGCCTGGGTGAGGCCAAGCCACGGCAGAGCGCAGAGGGCCGCAACTAGGCGGCGGTAACGGTAAAGCAGCGGTGGACCGAGTCGGGCCATGAATATTCTCCTGCGCACGAATTCTACGTGGTTTGGCTGAACATTAGGACGCAGAAACGAATCGATTCGCTTGCGGGCGGAGCGGCAGACGCGCTTGCAAGACGCAATCCCTCCTGAAAACCCCGGCGCGGACAAGGAGGATTGGCGTGAACGAGGTTGATCGATAGGAAGGCGGCCTTAAACGAGGAGTTTCGATGACAAAATAGGGCCTCCAAATCTTTCCGTCAACGGATAAGCAGACGGGCAGGCCCATTTCGGGCTGCATCCCAGATCAGCTTTTGGGAATCAAACCTACCGAGACCCGCTCAGAGGGCCAGCACGATTTTGCCTTCTGCGCCGATGACTTTGCTGCGACCGCGAGGTAAACCCAGGTGAGCTGGATGCGTCTAGGCCTTAAGGGAGTTGTCGTGGAGGAGCGTTTTCGCTGTCCGTGCTGCGGATTCAGAACGCTGGAGACGGCGGACGCGCTGGCGTTGTGTCCGGTGTGCTGGTGGGAGGATGACGGGCAGGAAGAGGACGACGCGGGCGAGGTCCGGCTGACGGTGAACGCGGAGCTGAGCCTGAGCGAAGCGCGGGAGAACTATGCGCATTGCGGAGCGTCGCATCCACGGTTCCTGGCTTACGTGCGCAAGCCCACCGACCAGGAACAGTAATCAGCAGCGATAATGTCTCAGTAACCCACCGAAACATAGGACTTTTGTGCGCTAAACTGCGCTGCGCTGTTTGACCCTTGAGAGCATTCCCTCATACCATGAGATAGGCGTTTCCCCAGCCACAGGGAGCTTCGTCGATTCCGGCCTCTGTCCATGAGAGACGGCCCCACCGGGAGCGACACAGCTCGATACTGCTCGGCACTGCCCGGACATGCTCTTCAGTCCCTGGCAGCCGGTCCGGAGTTGAGGAATCGCGCCGGGGAGTAAGCGGGCAGCTCCAGCCCGATCAAGGGTTTTTTAGGGTGCCGAAGAGGCGCCTGGAAGGCGAAAGCATTGAGCTCTACCGACACCCTCGAAGACAACCCTCCACCCGGTGGAGAAGCTGGAGTCGACAGCCCTGAACACGAAGGCCACGACCACGCGCACGACCACGGACATGAGGGACACGACCACCAGCATGGTCCGGTTCTGAATCCGGACTGCACCCGCGAGCTGGTGCTCGACATTCCCGCCGACGAAGTTACCAAGGCCTATCGCACGGTGGCGGGCAACTACCGGAAATATGCCAAGATTCCCGGATTCCGGGCTGGCAAAGTGCCGGAGTCTGTGGTGCGTCGGCGGTTTGCCGGCGAAATCCGCAAGGAAGTGATCGACGGACTACTGCCCGAGCGCTTCAACAAGACTGTCGCGGAGCTGGGCGTGCGCCCCGTAGGCCAGCCGCAGGTAACCGAACTCACTGTGGAAGATGGTCAGCCGCTGCACGTGAAGGCGGTGTTTGAGTATCTTGCCCCGTTTTCCATGGAGGGTTACCAGCAGGTCGCCGTGCCGAAGCCCTCGGTCGACGTGACGGAAGAAGAGTTTCAGCACGAACTTGGGAATCTGCGCGATTCGCGGGCCACGATTGAGCCGGTGGAAGAAGACCGCGCGCTCAAGGACGGCGACTGGGCGCAGATCAGTTACAAGGGCGTAATCGACGGCGAAGCCGAAGCGGCTCCAATCCTGGGCGAGGACACGCTGGTCGAAATCGGCGGCAAGGATACCGTGGAGGCTTTCTCTGCAGCCCTGCGCGGGTCCAAGCCCGGACAGGAACTGAAGGCGGAAGTTGTGTATCCCGCGGATTACGCCGAAGAAAAGCTCGCCGGCAAAACCGTGGCCTACGACGTGGAAGTCAAGGCGATAAAGAAGCGGATTCTGCCCGAGCTGAATGACGAGTTTGCCAAAGAGCTGGGCGGATACGAGAGCCTCGCCGAGCTCGAAACCCGGATTCGCGAGCACCTGGAAAACCGCAAGAAGCGGAGCGTGGAAGCCGAGACCAAGGACAGGCTTTTTGCCGCGTTGACCGAGAAGTACCCCTTCCCCGTGCCGGAATCGCTTGTGCAGGATCAAATTGATCAACGGCTTGACCGCGGCCTGCGCGCGCTGGCTGCGCAGGGCATGAATACCGAGCAGATGCGCAAGCTGGACTTTGTCCGGCTGCGCGCGGCACAGCGCGAAAGCGCCACGGCTGAGGTCAAAACGATGGTCCTGCTCGACCGTATTGCCCACGAAGAAAACATTACGGTGAGCGACGAAGAGATGGAGCGCGAGCTCCAACTGGCCGCGATTCAGTCGCGTGAACCATTGGATACCCTGAAGGCGCGATTGACTGAAGACGGCGGCCTAGCTAGAATCCGGGAACAATTGCGGCGTGAAAAAACTGCAAGTGTGCTGTATGAAAGATTGCCTGCTTAAGGCACGGGAAGTGGCGATTGGCGCCAAAACGGGAACACGGAAAACGGGCCGGAACGCAGTTGCCGGCACGGTGAATTGAATCGGGGACAGGCTGTCCCCCAACGAGGAAACGGGAAGACTCAATGGCATTGGTTCCCATGGTGGTTGAGCAGACGAGTCGCGGCGAGCGCGCCTACGACATCTATTCGCGTCTGCTTCGCGACAACATTATCTTTCTGGGTACGCCGATCGATGACCAGATTGCCAACCTGATTGTGGCGCAGATGCTGTTTCTTTCCGGCGAGGACCCCGAGAAGGACGTGCAGCTCTATATCAATTCGCCGGGCGGATCGATTACCGCGGGACTGGCCATCTACGACACCATGCAATTCATCAAGAACAACGTGGTCACTTATTGCATCGGGCAGGCGGCAAGCATGGGAGCATTCCTGCTGCTCGCCGGGACCAAGGGCAAGCGGTTTGCGCTGCCCAATTCGCGCATCCTCATCCATCAGCCGTCGATGGGCGGGCTCAGCGGCCAGGCCACCGATATCGACATTCATGCGCGCGAGATCCTGCGCATTCGCGAGATTACAAATAACCTGATTGCCAGGCACACAGGACAACCGTTGGACCGGATCGAGCGGGACGTAGAGCGCGACTTCATCATGAATTCGCAACAGGCCAAGGAATACGGGATCGTCGACGAGATCATCGACCGTCCGCGCACGTAAGCGGCGGGAAAATACGCAATTGTCGCCAAAAGAGTACATTTGCTAGGGGGAGCTGTTCAATGAAACCGCGCACGGGACCCGAAGAAGCACTACGCTGCTCGTTCTGCCACAAGTCGCAGGACGCCGTGGCCAAGCTCATCTCGTCGCCCAGCGACTACCCTCGCGCTTACATCTGCGACGAGTGCGTGGCCGTGTGCAACTCCATCCTCGAAGACGACCGGGGCGAAGCAAACCCCACCACGACGGCCGGGCACCTGCCCAAGCCGCAGGATGTGAAGGCGTTTCTCGACGACTATGTCATCGGTCAGGATCAGACAAAAAAGAAGCTGGCCGTCGCGGTCTACAACCACTACAAGCGCATCCAGATGAACCGGATGCGCAACAACGAAGTGGAGCTGGCCAAGTCGAACATCCTGCTGATTGGGCCCACCGGCTCAGGCAAGACGCTGTTGGCGCACACGCTGGCCAAGATGCTCGACGTGCCCTTCGCGATTGTGGACGCTACCACGCTGACTGAAGCCGGCTACGTGGGCGAGGACGTGGAGAACATCATCCTCAAGTTGCTGCAGGCGGCCGAGGGCGATGTCACGCGGGCGCAGCAGGGCATCATCTACATCGACGAGATCGACAAGATCGGCCGTAAGGACGAGAACCCGTCGATCACCCGCGACGTCTCCGGCGAAGGCGTGCAGCAGGCGCTGTTGAAGATCCTCGAAGGCACGGTGGCCAACGTCCCTCCGCAGGGCGGCCGCAAGCATCCCCACCAGGAGTTCACGGCGGTCGACACAACCAACATCCTGTTCATCTGCGGCGGCGCGTTCGTCGGCCTGGAGCGCGTGGTTGGACGCAGGATCGGCAAAAAGGCGCTTGGCTTCAAGGCCACGGAAACCGAAGCCGAGGCGACGATGCGTTCGCACCGCGACACGGAACTGTTGCGCAAGACCGAGCCGCAGGACCTCATCAAGTACGGCCTGATTCCGGAGTTTGTTGGCCGCCTGCCCGTGATGGGCGTGCTCGACGAGCTCGACGAGGCCGCGCTGATCGAGATCCTCACCAAGCCGCGCAATGCGATTCTCAAGCAGTATCAGCGGCTGCTCGAATACGAGAATGTCCGGCTCCACTTCTCCCACGAGGCCACCATCGCCGTTGCCCGCGAGGCCCTGGCCCGCAAGGTGGGCGCGCGCGGACTGCGCATGATCCTCGAAGAGCTGATGC
>CAYWSR010000094.1:0-16868 GCA_964460385.1 uncultured Occallatibacter sp.
GCGGCGGGCGCCGCTAGAGGAGAGCCGGGATGGGAAAGTGGAGAACCATCGCTGTTTCCATTTTAGCGCGAATTTAGGTGCGCGGAAACTGTTCGGCGGCGGGTGCCAGCGGCCGAGGGTCGGACCCATCCCTCAGGGGCTAAAGCCCGCGCCGGTTGCGGCAGCTCTCGGCGCGACTAAAGTCATGCCCTGGCTCAGGGCAGACTCGATCAGAGGCCCCCTAGGCGCTGTGGCCGCTGCATTGCAAAACGCCAAGGTATTGCTGCCAGGGTCCAACGGAGCTGCGGTATTGATGCGCCAGGATTCGCGCGATCTGGTGCACGTGGGTCATGTCGTGGACAGGCCAGGTGGCCAGCAGTTCGGAAAGCGTCACAGTTCCCAGGGCAGGATGGCGGCCGCGGAGGGCGAGTTGTTCGGGCTTCAGGTCGAGCGCCCGGAGCGCGACGAGATTCTCCGCGCGCAGGCGAGCGAACTCGTCAAGAAGCTGGGGCAGCGTTTTGCCCGCACTGTCGCGGAACTGCGCTTCACGGTCAAACTTGTCGAAGGCGCGGGACTCGCCGTGCTCGAGAATCAGGCGCGTGCGGACCAGCCAGTCGGTTTGCTCCCCATGAACCAGGTGGCCAACAACGTCGAAGGCCGACCAGGTCGACGGGCCTTCATTCGCATGGGTCCACTCCTCGGGCAGATTGCGGAGCAGAGCATTGAGGGTGCCGGGTGTCTGGGCAAGCAGAGCGATCGTTTGATCGATTGAGAATTCCATAGGGGCCTCTGGGATTGGATGCGTGAGTGGGGAAATCGAGGCAGATTTCGCCGCGGATCAACCGCCGTCCCCTTCCGAGTCCGCAATTTCAGTTCGGTCCGGGCTCACAAACCTAGAGAAACGGATTGATGATCCTTACGCCGTCGATCACCTGTCCGTGCTGCAAGTCTTCAGACAAGAGCACGCGACAGCCCGACTGTTTCGCACAGTGGAGAATGAGCGAGTCCCAAAACGAGAGGCCGCGGAGGCGATGTAAATCGATGGCCGAAAGGACGTCGGCGACGGTAGGCTCGGCGACCTGAAACTTTGCGAAAACCTCGACCCTTCGCTTGGCCAACTCCGCATCGAGCTTTAGCTTTCCAGTGGCGTTGACGAAATACTCCTGCAGCACCTGAAGCGAAACAACTCCGGACCGTTGACTTAGGTGGTTCTTGATAATGTCGAGAGCTTTCCGGTGCTTGATTGGGTCTCGCGGGTCATCGGAATAGACAAGGACATTGGTGTCGAAGAAGGTGCGCAAAGCCCTTCCTCCGACGCTCACTTGCGAGGCCATTTGAGCCTTTCCTCATAGATCTCATCCCGGTTCCACTTCCAGCCGGGATCGGATTTTCCCTGCCCGGAGGTCTGCTCGAAAAACTCCAGGGCGCGCCCCAGTTCCTGGTCGTTGTCGCCTGCGACTTGCTCCAAGTGCTCGCGAATCTCCTGGTTGATCGTCCGCCCCGTCGCGCTCAGCGTTTTGCGGGCACGATCGAGAAGCTGTTCGTCGATGGAGAGGGTGATGTTCACACTCATGGACACAGTATATGTGTGCACATAATATGTGTCAATAGTAGGCAACCCGAAGTTGGTCTTCGGCTACTCGAGGCGCACAATCGTCGGCTTGTGGAGGAAGTGTTCGTCGTCGCCGAGGATGATGCGCGGTGGAAAGAAGCGGATCGTTGTTCCGAGGGTGAATGCAAGGCCTTTGATGTCGACGGGGACGTCGAAAACGAGCTTGGTGGAGACGGATTGGCCGGGTGCTGCCTCGGTGTCGAGGCCCGGAAGCGGACCCTCAGCGCTTGCAAGCGCCCGCATGCCTTCGTTGGATGTGTCGTAGGTATTGCCGTTCTCGTCGATCATCAGCCCCTTACGTCCCGCTTCACGCTGTGCTCGGCCAAGGGAGCGGCTGCTGACGCGCGCGTCGACGATGTAAAAGACGCCGCGAGCGCGAGTTGTTCCGCTTGGCGACTCGATGGCCGGCGTCCGCTGAAAGCCGGTTACCGCGAAGCACATCTCGTCGAAGCACCGGTCTTCACCGATGGCCAGAACGCGCTGCGGCGCCATAGCGGCGATGACAGTTCCGGCCGCCAGGTAAACAACCCAGGCGGAGAGCAGGCCTACGCCCAGTCGTCGCGCGGTCCTCCAGCGGCGGAAGAGAAGCGCGCCGGCAACGGTTAGCAACGAAACGACCGTGGCGAGTACAAGCAGGAACAACAGGAGGTCGAAGATTGTCATGGCGCTCCGCAATATATCCGAAACGGATATGTCTGCTACGGATATATCAAACAAGAAAGCCAAAGTCAAAGGAAAAGGATTGATGACCGAAACTGACCCGTGCCAATGCCAGGGAGCCAGATCGATCGCGGGCCGCGCCTAGAAGCACTCGATGTGATCGCAGGCGTTCATCAGCGGGAGTTGCAGATTCGAGTCGTGGTCGGGGTCGGAGTAGACCGTGATCGTCGCCGGCTTGAAGTCTTCGGGCCTGGCGGTCATGATGTTGGGCACAAAGGTCTGCGGGTTGCGGTCGTAGAGCGGAAACCAGGTGCTCTGAATCTCAACCATGACCGTGTGGCCGGCCTTGAATACATGATCCACGTCGTGGAGCGAGTAGCGGTACTCGTGGATCGAGTCCGGCCGCGTGGGCGTGGGCTTTTCGAACGACAGCAGGTAGCGGCCGCGGAATATCTCCTCGTTGATCATCAGCTGGTAGCCGCGCATTCTTGGGTCAGGATCGTCGTCGGGATACTGGTCGATCAGCTTCACGATCATGTCGTTGTCGGAGCCGGTGGTCGCGGCAAAGATGTCCGCCATCACCTCGCCCGTCACCACCAGGTCCTTCTTGAGCGCCGGAAGACGCCATACGGCGAGATCCTTGCGGTCGGTGACAAATCGCTGATCTTCGGTGAGCCAGGTTGACCACTTGGACCCATCGCTGTAGGTGGGCTGGATGGGTCGATGCCGGTAAGGCACGGGGTTAGCCGGATCGCTCACATACGCAGTTCTTGCGGGAGACTTTGTCCCAGTCCAGCTCAGCACTCCGCCGCCGAGCAGATGAAGCGGAGTCGATTGCGATTCGAGAGGCGGAAACTCCGAGTAGCGCTTCCAGGTGTTGGAGCCTGTCTGGAAGCTGGCGGAGTTCTGGAGGTCGAATGCGGCGCCATTCACGCCGGGGGCATCCTTTAAGTAGTGCGCGAAGAACGGCGCCTCAATCTGCGCGCGAAACTCCCTGCCGATGGACTCGCCATATTGAATCGCTCCGAGATGGCGACTCGACTGAGACCACGAGCCATGCCGCCACGGACCCAATGCGAGGAAGTTCTGGTGGCCTGCGTCATGCGGCTCGAGCGTCGCGTACTCGATCTCCGGGCCGAACATATCTTCCTGGTCGTAGTAGCCGCCCACGGAGAGCGTTGGAACCGTAACGGCGTCGAGGTGATGCTCCACCCCGCGCGAGGACCAGTAGCTGTCATAGGTGGGATGTTCGAGAAAGAGTTTCCACGTGGGCAGCAGCCTGGAGCCCGATCGCTTCACGTCCTGGTCAAACGATCCGCGCTCGAGGAAGTAGTCGAATCCGTCGCGCGGCTTGCCGTCCTTGTCGTTGCCGTAGTCGACGTCGGTGGTCTCTTTGCTTGACTCGAGACCGTAGACGTAGTCGTAGCCGTAGCTCTGGCGGAATGCGCCGTTGTGGAAGAAATCGTCGCCCATCCACACGTCAATCATGGGAGCCTGCGGCGAGATCGCTTTCACCGCGGGATGGGGATCGATGCCCGCGGCCATGGCAAGGAAGCCGTCGTAGCTGGTGCCGACGAAGCCGGCGCGGCCATTGTGGCCGGAGATATTGGCGAGCAACCAGGCGACCGTGTCGTAGGCATCGGTACTCTCGTCGATTGCTTTTGGGTCCTTGTGGTCGGCCATGGGGCGGCTCATCACGAATTCGCCTTCGCTCATGAAGCGGCCGCGGATGTCCTCATCGACAAAGATGTAGCCGGAGCGAGCCAGTTCGGGGCGACTGGCGAATTTCACAGCGCGATTCACGCCCGAGACGCCGTAGGGAGTGCGCTCAATGAGGAAGGGCAATGGGCCGGGAATGTCGGCCGGCTTGAGGATCACCGCGTGCAGCTTGACTCCGTCGCGCATGGGGATCATCACCTCGGTGCGCTGGTAGTCGTGGAAGAGATGGCGCACGGGCGGCCCTGTCTTCTTGAAAACATCATCGTGCGAGTCGGTCCACGCCACGCTGACGCCCTGTCCCGAGCCATCCACCGCAAAGCGGAGGTTGAACTTGTCGGTGGCAGTCGAAAACTCGATCGGCGAAACCGGCTTCATTTCGGTTGGCACGCGCCGCTCCGACTCGACCATCAGCTTGCCATCGACAACATAGAAGCTGAGAGGAGTGTCCGGTTCAATGGGATTGGTGTACTCGCCGCTGAGGGCTTCCAACTGGGCAGCGGTTGGAGCGGGTTTGTCATCGGCCCGTACCGATGCGGCAGGAACAGAAGCGGCAAACCCTGAATTGGCGAGAACCAGTGGGACGGGAATCAGCGCGAGACAGACTGCGGCAAGGCGCGCACATCGGGGAATCAAGGCCGGGGCCTCCAAGGAACGATTCTAAGGAACGACATTGGGCAAAGGTATATCGGAAGCGATGCTTGTGGTGTCACTGAGATTCACTCAAGAACAACCGCAGAGCCTTCGACTCACCACCCCCAGGCTGAAGAGTACGCCTGGGGCCCCGTTCGCTCAGGATGACAGCGATTATCATTTGGGAGCTTCTGGGACAGGATACTAAGGAATCATTCTAATGCGCGTGACCGTGATGATGGCCGGCGCTCGAGTGTGCAGCCATCTCTG
The DNA here is from genome assembly GCA_964460385.1 of uncultured Occallatibacter sp. Lineage (GTDB taxonomy): Bacteria > Acidobacteriota > Terriglobia > Terriglobales > Acidobacteriaceae > Telmatobacter. The sequence continues at coordinate 4,871 of CAYWSR010000094.1, forward strand.
CAATGGGAACAACACATCCGTGCGTCTCTTCGCAGCCGATGTGCTCGAATTGAATCGTCGTATGGCTGATGTGGAAGTGCTCTTTGAGCAGGTGGTTGAGCTTGAGCAGGATGCAGTTGCTCTCCGAGGGCGGAATGTCGGCGATGGTCACGTGGCAGGCCAGCGCGCGCGATTGCGAGCCGAGGCTCCAGACGTGCAGATCGTGCACGTCGAGCACGCCCTCCAGTTCTTCCATCCCCGACCGGATTTCGGCGAGGGAAACGCCGCGCGGCGCGCCCTCGAGCAGGATGTTGAGCGTCTCGCGGACGATGCCGATGGAAGACCACAGAATCAGCGCGGCAATCAGCAGGGAGAGGACCGGATCGATCCACTGTTGCCCGGTGGAGAGAATTGCCGCGCCTCCGGCAATGACCGCTGCCGTCGAAAGCGTGTCCCCCGCCATGTGGAGGAAGGCCGACCGCATGTTCACGTCACGTGCCACGCCCCACAGCAGCGCCGCGATCACGCCGTTCATCACAACGCCCGCCGCGGCAACAATCATCATGGTGCGGGGCTGCACGGCGACCGGCGCGCTCAGGCGATGGATCGCTTCAACGCCTATCCAGAGAGAGATGACGATCAGCGTTCCGGCGTTGATAAAGGCCGCCAGAACCCCCGCGCGCTGGTAGCCGAAGGTGCGCGTGGGGTCGGCCGGACGGGTCTGGAAGTAGACCGCTGCGAAGCTGAGCAGGAGCGCCAAAAAATCGGAGGCGTTGTGGCCGGCTTCAGAGAGCAAGGCAAGCGAATGGGATCGCAGGCCTGCAATGAAGGTAACCGCGACGTAAGCCAGCGTGGCCACGAGCGAGAAGCGCAGAACGGATTGTGTTCGGCCGGCGCCTGGGGAGGCGGACGCCGCGTGGACATGCATGGGAATAGTATACCGGGGGTGGGTATTGGAGGCCAAGCGCGGCCCGAGCACTCTGGGAACCGATCGGAGACAATTGCCGTAGTCGTTTGATATTGCAACTGCAGGGAGATAAGGTCAGTTGATGGGGTTAGGCTCGGAGACCAACCAACTTGCTCGAACAAAACCGGCCGGTGGCGGGGCAGGCATCTCGCTTCGCCAGGCGGCTCTGATTGCCGGCTTCGGCTATCTTCTCAATCCCGTCAGTTACGCCGAATACTCACTTTATCCCCGGCTGGTGATTGAGGGGAACGTTGAGCAGACCGCCCAGAACATCACGGCGCACGGCGGCCTTTTTGTCGCGCTCATCTGCTGCTATCTCATCAACTTCATCGGCGACGTAGTCATTTCGTGGGCGCTCTATGTCCTGCTCGCACCTGTCAATCGAGCGGTCTCGCTGCTGGCCGCGTTATTCAGATTGATTTATACGGCGGTCGCGCTTTGCGCGGTCATGAACCTGGTCAATGTCTATCGCATGCTCCACACGCCCATTTTTCTGACGCTCTTTGGAGCGAATCCTCTGCATGCGCAGGTCCAGCTTCTGCTCAATTCCTTTCAGTGGGACTGGTCGATGAGCCTGGTGATCTTTGGCATCCACCTTGTACTGCTGGGCATCCTCATCTACCGTTCGGGCTACATTCCGCGGATCATCGGAATTCTGCTGGTCATCAACGGACTCGGCTGGATGATCGATCGACTGCGGGTTTACCTGTTTCCTGATGCGCCTCTGGGATGGATCTTCATCACCTTCTTCGGCGAAATGGTCTTCATGCTCTGGCTGTTGATCCGCGGTTGGAAGATCAAGGAACCGGCGAGCTATTAGCCGCGGCCGGGGCGCAGATGGCTCAGGTCCAGTGGGTCTGGATCTTCATAGACCGGCAGCACAGGCAAGCCCAGCCGCAGCCCCGACCACCCCTCAGCCACCACAATGCTGTTCTGCGGATTGCCGGGCTGATAGCGCACGGTGCAGGGGAATCCGGCTCGCACCTGCGCGGGGTCGAGAAAGCTGCGCAACTGCGTAATGTCCTGCGAGCACTCGTAATCCACTCCTCCGATGCGGTAGTGATAGAGCAGCATCGTCAGGGAACGCTTCGGATCCTTCTTTCTTTTTCCTGCGGTCTCCACGTCGTAGATGTCGAGGAGCATGGCGTCGACGAGCCGGCCCGACTGCACAAGAAACTGACACCGCTCCCGTTCCAACTCCTCCGCGGTCGGCCTCTTGCGCAGCACCAGCACCAATGCCAGGCCGGTAAGGGCGACGAGACTCGCCGCTCCGGAGACGGTTTCCCATGTATTGGCATTCAGCTGGGTCATTTGCGGAAGGACTCCGAATTGTGCATGGGCTGGACGCCGAAATAGCGGCCAAACTCAAGAATAGCGCACGTGCCGCGCGGCAGGAACGGGCTGGGACGATCGATGCGGGGAACCGGGAATTTGTGTCGGTTTGATGGAGAGCTGACTCCAATGTGGGACGCTCCCGAACGCGAAGCTGCGCTAGCATGAGGGTGTCCACGCGATAAACGAGGTCACAACAGCAAGATGCCGAATATCCATGCAGAGGAGGAGTTGGACGCGAAGCGCGCCGCCGACGCTGGTGCAGCAAACTCCTCTTGTCGTTCGGGAAGGCCGGTTCGCGTTCTGTATGCTCTGGGGCCCGGCGATGTTGTTCAGTTTTATCGCGATCTGACCGCCGGACGGGCACCAGGCTTTCAGATGAGCATGGCTTTTTCGCAGCAGTTTCTCGACTGGGCCGATGAAGCCGGACGCGATCAGGCCGGAGACAAGGGGTCCGGGCTCGATCGGGGCGGCGTTGTGGTGCATGGAGTCTCGTCAAATCCTCGAGCCGATCGTTTTCAGGCCGGCGTGCATTGCGTTGAGAACAGGCCGAAGCGGCAAATTGGGAACGGGCGAGGGTGGCGGTTTTATATCGGGTCGCTTTGGTATGGGCTGCGCGTCGTCGGATGGGCGCTTCAAGAGCGCGCCGACGTGGTGATTGCAGACTCGGGCACCACGGAGTGGATTGTGCTGGGGCTGCTGCGCCTCTTCCGTATCCCTGTGATCGCCGTGCTGCACAACTCGCTTTGGCCGATGGGGCATCGACCGCGGCGGGGGCTGGCGGGGTTGTTGCGCAGGCTCGATGGCTTCTTCTTTCGTCACATCGCGGCGGCTACGGTGGGTGTTTCTCCGGAGTGCGTTCGCCAGGTGAAGGAGATTGCCGGCACTCCAAGGGGCCCGGTGATCGAATGCAGAGCGCAATTTCGGACAGGGTTCCTTGACCGGGTTGCGCCGGTGGCCGCCGCCGACCGGACTCCGTTTCAGGTTTTGTTTCTGGGCCGATTTGAAGCCATCAAGGGCGTCTGGCTGATGGTCGATCTTGCTCGCCGGCTTGAGGCGGAGCACAAGGGCGCATTTCGATGGCGGATGGTGGGGTATGGATCGGAGTTCGAGGCGTTGAGGGAGAGCGTTGTGAAGGCGGGGCTTGAGCAAATGGTGGGTCTGGAGAGCAGCCTGCCCAGCGAAGAGGCTGCGTTGGAGACGATGGGCTGGGCGCATGCAATGATCGTGCCCACGATGCCGGATTTCTGCGAAGGGCTGGCTATGACTGCTGCTGAATGTGTCCTGGCCGGTCGGCCTGTGGTGGTGAGCTCGGTGGTGCCCGCGTGGGAGGTGCTGGGCGGCGCTGCCCTGAAGGCCGAGGCCACCAGTGTCGACAGTTTTGCCGATGCGTTCAAGCGGCTGGCGTTTGAGCCTGGCTGCTATGAGGCCTGCCAACAGGCCACCGTTGCTGTGCAGGGTCAGTTCTACGATCGCAGCCGGGGACTGGGCAATGTGCTGGGGCGCGCGGTACTAGCAGTGCTGGATCGTTGATCCGGGCAAAAGTGGTGTGATGGTCTCCCACCCTAACCGCAAAGTGCCGCGGTTAGGATGGGGCACCCAGGCAGCTTTGCTGAATGACCTATACTTAGGTCTGCGTTCGGCGCGGGTTTTGGCCTGCGGAGGCGCACTCTGGAGGGGTTCTTTGGCATCGGGCAAGGTCAAATCGTTATCGCGTGCGCGTATTCGCTCGACCACTGTCATTTGCGTTCGCCGCAACGGCGAGGTCGTGATGGCCGCCGACGGGCAGGTCACGCTCGGCGATCACGTGCTGAAGCACTCGGCAAAAAAGATTCGCCGGCTTTACCAGGACCGGATTCTTGCGGGTTTTGCGGGTTCCACGGCTGACGCCTTCAACCTGTTTACGAGGTTCGAGGCCAAGCTCGAGCAATACGCCGGCAATCTGAACCGCGCCGCCGTCGAGCTTGCCAAGGACTGGCGCACCGACAAGATGCTGCGCAATCTGGAGGCCCTGCTGCTGGTGGCCGACAAGGGGCAGACGTTTTTGATTTCCGGGTCGGGCGACGTGATCGATCCCGACGAGCCTCTCGCCGCCATCGGCTCAGGCGGCAGCTATGCCACGGCCGCCGCACGCGCGCTGATGGAGAATACCGAGCTTGGAGCCCGCGAGATTGCAGAGAAGGCCATGAAGATTGCCGCGGACATTTGCATCTACACGAACGACCACATCCTCGTAGAGGAGCTAAAGTAGGGCGCTGCCGCGCTTTACCTCTTTGGACGGCGCCCAGGGCGCTTTTGCTCTTTGGGTGAATAGGGCAGGACAAATACGGGCAGGGCAGGATAAGCGGGCATGGCTGGATACTCGGGGGCAACCCTCTTGAAGAAGCTCGGCATCAAGGACGGAGATCGTGTGCTCGTGAAGAACGCGCCTGCCGCGCTGCCCGAGGAGCTTGCCGCCGTACCAACGGTGCGCGCCGCCAGGGATGTGGACGTGGCGCTGCTTTTCGCAACATCGATGCGCCAATTCAATGCGGGCTTTGCAGCGCTCTCCACGGCTGTGAAACCCGACGGAACGATCTGGGCTGCGTGGCCGAAGAAGGCATCGGGAATTCGAACCGACCTGACCGAGAATTTGATTCGCGACACCGCGTTGAAGACGCCGTTTGTGGATGTGAAGGTCTGCGCGATCGACGAGACGTGGTCGGGCCTCAAGCTGGTGGTCCGCAAAGAACTGCGCGCAACGTTCGCCCGGACGCGATAATAGGAGTTACGAACCGCCCCATGGCCATTTATTTGCCCGCATCCGCCGAAGAACAGGACGTCTCGCTCGACGAGCTGACGCCGCGCGAGATCGTTACCGAGCTTGACAAACACGTTGTCGGCCAGAAGGCCGCCAAGCGCGCCGTGTCGATTGCCCTGCGCAACCGGCAGCGCCGTCAGAAGCTGCCGCCCGACATCGCCGACGACATCATGCCGAAGAACATCATCATGATCGGCCCCACGGGCGTGGGCAAGACCGAGATCGCGCGCCGCCTGGCCAAGCTCACGAATTCTCCGTTCCTGAAAGTGGAGGCGTCGAAGTTTACTGAGGTTGGCTACGTGGGCCGCGACGTGGAATCGATGATCCGCGACCTGGTGGAGATCTCCATCGACATGGTGCGCGAAGAGCGCCTTGAAGAGGTGGAAGACCGCGCCGAGATGAACGCCGAGGAGCGGCTGCTCGATGTGCTGCTGCCGCCGCCTCCGCCCACGCCTCCCGCGCAGGAGGGCCAGCTCTCGCTGCCCGGCACGGAAAGCTATCAGCGGTCGCGCGAAAAGCTGCGCCAGCAGTTCCGCGAGGGAAAGCTCGACGACCGGCAGGTTGAGCTGGACGTGCGCGAACGCGGGAATCCGCAGTTTGGCATCATCTCAAACCAGAACCTCGAAGACATGGAGATGAACCTGAAAGACATGTTGCCCAACATATTCGGCGGCGGCACAAAGAAGCGCAAGATGAAGGTGGGCGACGCATTCGACTACCTCGTTCAGGAAGAGGAAGGCCGGCTCATCGACATGGATTCGGTGAATCGCGCCGCCACGGAGCGCGTCGAAACCAGCGGCATCATTTTCCTGGATGAAATTGACAAGATCGCTGGGCGCGAGGGCTCGCACGGCCCAGACGTTTCGCGCGAAGGCGTGCAGCGCGACATTTTGCCTATCGTGGAAGGCACCACCGTGAATACGCGCTACGGCATGGTCCGCACCGATCACATTCTCTTCATCGCAGCCGGCGCATTCCATGTTTCGAAGCCCAGCGACCTGATCCCCGAGTTGCAGGGCCGCTTCCCGATCCGTGTCGAGCTGCATTCGCTCACGGTGGAAGACTTCCTGCGCATCCTCACCGAGCCCAAGGCCTCGCTCACCAAGCAGTACTCCGCGCTGCTTGAGACGGAGGGCGTGCGGCTCGAATTCACTCCCGATTCGCTGCGCGAGATGGCCGAATTCGCTTTCAAGGTGAACGAGCAGACCGAGAACATCGGCGCGCGCCGCCTGCACACCATCATGGAGCGCGTGCTCGAGGACGTGAGCTTCCTCGCGCCCGACGTTGCCCGCCGCCCGCCCAACGACGAGGCCGCCTCGGCGCTGAGCGAGACCATCAAGGCAGAGTCGTCCACGCCGCTGCCCTATGAGGAGCGCATGACCGCCTCGGGCCCGGAGAAGACCTTCACGATCAGCGCCGAGTACGTGAGACAGATGGTTGCTTCGGTGGTGAAGGATCAGGATTTGAGCCGGTACATTCTGTAGAGGTTCAGCCCTCGAGCGTGTCCTCGGGCCGCGGAGCTTCTCCACCTTCGCGGTTCAGAATGCGCCGGAAGGCTTCGTGATCGCTTCGGTTGCGCCGGTCAAGAAAGAACTCTTCGGTTTGCATTGCGGCGATCTTCTCGGCTGCGGCCACCACAAGAAACTGGTTCATGCTGGTGCCATCTCGTTCGCTAATCTTCTCAAGCGCAGTCTTCAGCGAGACCGGGAGACGCAGTGGAAATGTAGATATCTTCGTCGTCATCGCTTGATTCTCCTCAGTGCCTCTCGGGGCAGAATCACTTCAATTCCAAAGCTCTGTTTTGCCGGTCGCAGATCTCTTTCATTGAACGTGACAATCGCGTCCACCCGGCCATTCACGGCGGCTTCCAGGACGAGTTCGTCGCCCGGATCGTTCAACTGCGGGCGCCAACGGAAGAACGTAAGAACCGGTTCGGCCAGAGCAATCAGTCGATCAACGAATACTGTGGACTCTTCAGCACTGAGCCCCGCAGCCAGCCGGTGCTCAGCCAGCATGCAGATGGCCTCGTATTCAAGAGCCAGCGCCACGCTCACGACCGCAATGGCCCGTCCCTCATCAATCTGGCGGATCAACTCCGCAGAGGCCCCGCGTGGACTGCACATGGCCGCGACCGCAACAGCGGTATCCAAGACCACTCTCATCTTCAAGATGATGTCACATCGCCGGTGATGTCAAACGATCTCAGGCTGGGAGTATTAACCGTCTCCGATCTTCCTAGAATGCTATCGGCGCAGGCTGGCCCATCACCATCTGCGACGCGCCGCCCTGCATGCGGCATTTGTAGTCTCCGAATGACGTTTTGTAGCACCACCCCACAGCATTGGTCATCAGCGTCTTGATGCAGTTCGCACCCGCCGGGCTCATGTTGTTGATTGTCCGGCACAGGTACGCCGAGTAGTTCCCCTCGAGCGGATACACCATTGCGTCCAGGTCGATCCCCGGCAGGCCGGCATCGGTCTGGTAGACGAACTTCCTCGACTTGCCCATGTCGATCTTCACGTCCTGCACCAGGCCGACGCCAAACGCGGAGTCGGTTTCCATGCTGCACTGGACCAGCACCGCCGCCAGCCCCACCGAGGGTGGGCTCGTGACCTTGGCGCAAGTTCGCGGCGCGCGGGACCCATACTGCGGAAGCGTGGACAGGGGGCCGGAGACACCTGCCGCACTTTGGCCTGCGCCTTCGGCGCTCTTGCATCCAAACGGGGTGGAGAGGGTAACTACAAACAAACAATACGCGACGAGGCGCATGCGATTGGACGAACTCATGAGGGACTCTCTTTCAAAAATGCGATGGGGAAAACCTGTTGGATGGGGAGGCAGAGCCTCGACGCGGCGCAGCCGTCGAATGGAGACTTCGCAAGAAAGCGGTTTGGCGACAAAGCTTGAAACCCATGCGCCGCTGGTTGCCTGCACGCGCAGGAAAAATCGAAGGGAAGGCCCGGAACAGTGGTTGGAGGGAGGGGTCAGCTGGCGGTTCGCAGCAAGGGAGGCTGACCAAGATGTGGATATTAGGTCTGCATGGACCCTACTCTCATAACGGCGAGTGCGCAAGGAAAGCACCGTCCCGATTCTCATTTACAGATTTAGAGCGAAACTGATCAAAATTGACCAGCATCCCTGGCGCAGAGCGAATAGCATAACCATCTGCAGCACTTTTCCCAGATCACGAGGAAAGCCTCTCGGAAACGAGAGGCTTTCGTGCGTCAGGAAGCTGACAGGCGCCAGGTGTCGCGGTCCTTACGAAGCGGGTAAGTCGATTCATCGCTATCATTCGCAGCGGCGTGATAGCGTCGTTCCACCCCTCACCGCATCCATTCACAGGAGCTGGGCCGATGGCTCGTTTGATGCAGGCATGCACGATTCTCCCGTTGTTGTTGATGAGCGCGGCTTTGGGGCAACAGGGAGCAGCTCCGTCCGCAGCCGTGTCGCGGGGCTTTCAGGCACAGCCCGAGAGTGAACCGAGCCGGCACGGGCACCACTACGTGGTGGCAATCGGGATTGACCACTACCAGAACTGGCCGGTGCTGGGGACCGCGGTGAGCGATGCGACGGGCTTTGCCAAGCTGTTGACGAGCCAATTCGGGTTTGAATACGCCGTCGAGCCGTTGACGGAGAAGAGCGCGACGCGCGACAACATCAACTCGCTGATCGACGATGACCTGCGCATCCGGCTGAAGCCCGAAGACGATTTGATCATCTTTTTTGCCGGCCATGGGACGACGCGCAACGACAAGGTGGGCGACGAAACGCAATCGGTGGGATTCCTGGTTCCGTTTGAGGCCAGGGCTCCGGGCACAATTGAGTACTGGAGCGATTACCTCAACATTGAGGAGTTTCTGCGCAAGGTCAGCTCGCTGCCGTCAGAACACATCCTGGTGGTTCTTGACAGTTGCCACAGCGGGATGGCGTTAGGGAGCAAGTTCACTACCAGCCGCGCCGACACACGCTTTCAAAAAGATATGCTGCGCAAGGTCAGCCGCAAGGTGATTACAAGCGCGCAGGGCGACCAGCTTGCCGCAGACAACGGACCGCTGGCGGCGCACTCCCTATTCACGGGACTGATGATGCAAGGCCTGATGACGGGAAGGGCCGATAGCTATAACCAGGGATTCATTACATCCACGCAATTGGGAGCTTATACGCAGCATGAAGTGGGGGTTCAGGAAGGGTCGAAGCAGACACCGTTGTTCGGGGGCTTCGATCTGGATGGCGGAGGGGAGCTGATCATCCCGCTGGGAGCGGGCTCAGCCGCGTCAGGTTCAAAAGGCAAGCAGGGCGCCGCACTGACGCTGCTCGAGAGCAGCGAGGTTGCGAAGATCAAGAAGGACGACCGCCGCTATTGGCAGGACGACGATCCGCTGAAGAACTTTCCGGCAGCCAGAAGCGCGACGGTGAAGCTGTGCGAGAGCGGAGACGGCTGGGGATGCGCGCAGGCCGCCGACAGCTTTCGCAAGGGCCTTGGCGGCGGCATGGATTACACACAGGCCGTGGCACTGGCCAGGAAGGGATGCCAGGCCAGCGTAACCGCGTCCTGCGTAGTTCTCGGAATCCTCTACGAGAAGGGCCAGGCCATTCAACCCGACAAGCAATCTGCAGCCCGCCTCTATCGCGACGCCTGCGCCCAGGGCAATCTGCGCGGCTGCGCCGATCTCGGCAACCTGTACCAGCTTGGCCAGGGAGTGGCGCAGGACTACGGCCAGGCACAAACCCTCTTCCAAAGAGCCTGCGATGGCGGCGAGATGGTTGGTTGCAGCAACCTCGGCATCCTCGATGCCGAAGGCCTTGGTGGGGCAAAAAATGCAGCCGCAGCCCGGAACTTCTATCGCAAGGCCTGCGACGGCGCGGAGATGGTGGGCTGCTACAACCTCGGCGTCCTGTTTGAGGAGGGCGACGGCGTAGAGAAAGATGCTGTCCAGGCCGTGAGCCTCTTTCGCAAGGCGTGCGACGGCGGCGAGATGCGCAGCTGCAACAAGCTGGGACTCCTGTATGACAGTGGCACGGGGCTAACCAAGGATGCCGCCGCGGCGGTGGCAATGTATCGCCGCGCCTGCGACGGGGGAGAGGTAACGGGCTGCTTCAGCCTAGGCGTCAAATTCATGAACGGCCAGGGCGTAGCGCAGGATGGTGCAAAGGCTGCGAGCTTGTTTCGCACCGCATGCGACGGGGGCGATATGCGCGGCTGCAATAACCTTGGCGTCTTGTACGAGACGGGCGCTGGCGTGGGAAAGGATGCCTCCCAGGCCGTGTTCTTCTACCGCAAGGCGTGCGACGGAGGGGACATGGTGGGCTGTCAGTATGCCGGCATGATGTACTTCAGCGGCTCGGGGGTCAAGATGGATGCGAGCCAGGGAGTTCTCTTCTACCGCAAGGCATGCGAGGGCGGTAACACCGCCGCCTGCGAAAAACCAAAACCGTCTAACTGATGTAGCTTGCCGCCAGGCTCCGATCCAGGTTACCAAACTGTCTGCGTTGACGCATATTTGCATAAATATGCTATTATGCTTTTATGCGTACTACGATTGACATTCCGGACGAGCGGTACAAGCAACTCAAGCGCCTCGCCATCGAGCGGGACTCGACCGTCCGGGAACTGGTCCTTCAGGCCATCGATCTTCTTGAAAATAAGCCGGTTGTGGCGAAGCCGAGGCAGCGGCTGAAGCTGCCCCTGATACGCTCCGACCAGCCGGGAACGCTCCACCTCACGAACGAGCAGATCTATGACATCCTTGACGCCGACCTCATCGATTCTGCCGGACATTAACCTTTGGCTGGCGCTCAACTTCGAACGGCATAGCCATTCGTCAGCCGCCGCTTCCTGGTACGAGTCGCTCGACCCGCTCCCAAGATTTGTTTTCTGCCGCCAGACTCAGCTCGGCCTCTTTCGAATGCTATCGAATTCGGCTGTGATGGGCGGAAAGCCGCTCGGCCAGAGCTCGTGCTGGCAGATTTACGACCAGTGGATCGATTCTGGCCAAGCCGTCTTCCTCGACGAGCCGAGGGATCTCGAGCGAAGTCTCAGAGCCGAGGCCCGGACTCAGCTTGTTGCAACGAAGCTATGGATGGATTCCTATTTAGCCGCGTTCGCTGAATCCGGCGGACTCACCCTCGTGACCTTTGACCGTGCGTTGGCAGGCAGAACGCCTAACAGCGTGCTGCTTGCCTGATACCCGAGCATCCGAGGGAAACATTTCCCAGTTGATTCCCGCGTTAGCCTCTGGTACGTTTTTCTCGTACCTCGGCAGTCCGCGACGGACGTCCAATCAGCGGGCTCTACCTGCACTCTCCTGCTTCTGAGGGAATGTGGATGGAGGCGTTCAGAGCACCTGGGAAAGGTGCGCCTGCGCACTTCCGAAACCGATTCGGGATCCGCACCCGCCTTTCTCTCGACTCCACGCCGTGCAACACGCCGCATGACCAGGCCTATGACGGTCCCGAGCCATGCCCCGAGGAGAAAAGCCATGAGCAACGCCGCCCATCACCACAAGATCAACTACATCGAGTTTCACTCCACCGACATCGCCCAGACCAAGAAGTTCTACAGTGCAGTTTTCGGCTGGACTTTCGTCGACTACGGTCCGGATTACGTCAGCTTCCAGGGCGCAGGCATTGACGGAGGATTCGTGAAGGGCGAACCGCACGACGGACCCGGCAAGTTTGCGCCGCTGATCGTCCTTTACTCTGCCGATCTTGCGGCCACAGAGATCGCGATCAGGATGGAAGGGGGCGGGGTAGTGGTGCCGACCTTCGAGTTTCCCGGCGGCCGTCGCTTCCATTTCTCTGACGGCGCGGGGAATGTGCTGGGAGTTTGGTCGGAGTGAGAAAGGCAGGGTCCAGGGTACAGGGTCTAGGGTCTGGGAAAACGAGGCGTCCGATGCTGCGATCGCTCAAGCGTGCAGCGT